>JANXUB010000031.1 GCA_025352105.1 Burkholderiales bacterium
TTGCAGGTTCCGCAAAGCCTGGTCCAACTGCCGGCCACCGAGCGCTTGCGCGGGGTCGCCGTTTGTTGACGAAATTTGGCGATCTGGTTTGGATCGAGCATAGACATCAACACCCTGAGTTACGCGCCCCGCACCTCAATCTCCTGCCCCAACTTCAAGTCGTGTAAAACTACTTAAAGTTGCTGCAAAGGACGCTTTAGAGTTGCAGAAAGCGTTGCATTTTCAACGGCCTACATTATGTCTCAAAAGCGAATTCTTTTCCAGTCATCCGTCATGAAAAAAGCAAAAAAAGGCAGCAGAGGCTTCATATTGCCCCTGCTTTTCGTCCTCATCGCGATAGGCGTTTTGGGCGGCGTGTATGGCCTCGTCGTCTGGAAGTGGAGCTATTCGGACGGCGAGCGCGCGGGCGTAGTGCAGAAATTCTCGCGCAAGGGTTGGGTCTGCAAAACGTGGGAGGGTGAGCTCAACATGGTTGTTTTGCCCGGTGCGATCCCCGAGAAATTCTTTTTCACGGTGTGGGACGAGAGCGTCGCTGCCAGCATCAACCGAAACGTTGGTAAACGCGTCGCGCTTCACTACACCGAGAAAGTCGGGCTGCCGACCTCCTGCTTCGGCGAAACGCGCTACTACATCAACAAAGTCGCGGCGCTTCCCGATTAATCGAGGAATACGTTGCCTTGAGTCGCTCGTAGTCATCTGGCGTGTCGATGCCGGGCGGTAACGCATCGTGCACCACGGCCACCGCGATACGAAAACCATGCGCCAGCGCCCGCAACTGCTCCAGCGCCTCATGTTGCTCTATCGCAGGTATCGGAAGCTGCGGGAAACGCCTTAAAAACCCGGCGCGATAGGCATACAGCCCAATATGTCGGTACATCGGCAGTCCCTGCGGAATCGAATCAACACCTTCCCGCCAGGCATCGCGCGCAAACGGAATCGGTGCACGACTGAAGTACATGGCCTCACCGATTTCGCTGATGACGCATTTCACGACATTCGTGTTCGTCACATCGGCTACGTCGTGAATCGAATGACACAACGTAGCAATCGAGGCATTCGGGTTGGCCTCAAGCATGGCGGCGACCTGATCAATCACATTCGCTGGAATCAAGGGCTCATCGCCCTGAACGTTCACCACCACCGCGTCATCAGGCAAATTCAGCAGTGCTGAGACTTCGGACAGTCGATCCGTGCCTGTGGGATGATCGTTCCGCGTCATGACGTGAGCGACGCCATGCTCTCCACACGCTGCGGCGATTCGTGCGTCGTCCGTCGCAACCAACACCTGCGTCGCGCTTGACAGCGATGCGCGCTCGGCCACTCGCACCACCATTGGCTTGCCGTTCAGATCAATGAGCGGCTTGCCCGGAAAGCGAGTGGACGCGTAGCGCGCCGGAATGACGACGATAAAGCTCACGGCATCAACCGATCACGCCAGCGCTTCCGCCTCTTCCGGCGTCAACCTGCGTGCGTCTTCCTCCAACATCACGGGAATGTCATCCCGGATGGAATACGCCAGACGCGCTGATTTTGAGATCAGCTCCTTGCGTTCTCTGTCGAAAATCAGCGGCCCTTTGGTGACGGGGCAGACGAGTATTTCAAGTAATTTGAGGTCCATCTTCTGATTTTGGCGTATCGGCCGGAGCGGCAATGACGGGGGGTGCATAAATCGCCGCAGCGTTGCGCACCAGCAGCAGCAGTTTACGTTTGGTTTCAGGCGCAAAATGAACAGACAGCGGCACGACCCACATGCGCCGATCCGCAAAGCTCGCGCACTTGGCGGCGTCTTTCTCGGTCATCAAAATCGAGCGCTCACCGATTGCATCGAAATCCGACACGCGAAAGTTGTAGTGATCTGAGAAAGCGAAGAGCTGCCCTTGCACACCCGCGCGCAGCAGCGCGTCGTAAAACTGCCGCGGATTGGCGATGCCCGCCACGATGGCCGGACGTGATTGGGCAAACGTAGCGAGCGGCGTTTTGCGCCCCGGCTCAATCAGCGCATAAGCATCGCCGAGCTTCCGGCGCACCACGTGGTGATTGCCTTCCTTGTGCCCGCCCGACGGCGTCACCCAAGAGGGCATCAGCCGCAGCTCGCAGGTGCTGGCCCGTGCACGAGGTTCGCGCAGCGGCCCGGCCGGCAACAATTTGCCGTTGCCGTATCGACGCTCCGCACTGATCACCTCAACTTCAATATCGCGCATCAAGGCGTAATGCTGCAGCGCGTCGTCGGCCACCAGAATATTGACGTCCGGGTGTTGTTCGAGGAGTGCTGTCGCCGCAGCCATCCTGTCGGCACACACGACCACGGGAACGCCCATCGCAAAGTGCAATAACGGCTCGTCGCCTACATCTGTAGCAATGGAGCGCGAGGTCACTGAACGCGGCGCTTTTGGGCTAACGGGGTAGCCTCGGCTGATGATGCCAGGTCGATATCCCGCTTGTTGTAGGCAGCGCACAATGGCCTGCACGACTGGCGTTTTGCCAGCACCGCCCACCACGACATTGCCCACCACCAACACCGGCACACCGGGATGCGAACGCGTCAGAAGCCCACGACTGTAGAGCGCCCGACGTAGCGCAATCACTGCACCGTATACCGTCGCCAGCGGCGTGAGAAGTGATGAAAGCGGTGTCGCTTTCTTTGCCCACCATGATTTTTCGAGTAGCGCGGAAAACATGGCGTTCAGACGTGGCGGTTGATTTGGAGAGCAGCGCGACGGCCTCGCGCGGCTATTTCCCCGGCGCGGTCGGAGTCTGCGTCGCGAAAGTGATGTTCGGATACTGCGCCAACCGCGCTGCCTCCATCACGTGCACGACATCCTGATGCTTGGCCGCTGCATCGGCGTTGATGATGATCACTGGATCGGCCACACCCGCCGCGCCGTCCTTGAGCGCCTGCGCAAGTGCGGCCACCGTTGTAAACGTGAACACCTGTTTGTTAATCGCGTACTTGCCGGCCGCGTCAACGCCAACATTGACCTCCTTTGGCCGGGTCGTCTGCTTCTCGGCATCCGCCTCCGGAAGCGAAATTTTCAGCTCGGTGAACTTGCTGTAAGTCGTCGACGCCATCAAGAAAATGAGCACCACGAGCAGCACATCGATCAACGGAATAAAGTTGATCTCCGGTTCCTCGCGGAATCTGCCTCGACGGAAGTTCACTTGGCGCGATCTCCGTGCAGGATATCAACGAGCCGCGTGGCCTGCTGCTCCATTTCGATCAGCAGATCGTCGACCTTGCCTCGAAAATAGCGGTAGAACATCAGCGCAGGCACGGCCACGATAATGCCCATCGCCGTGTTGTAAAGTGCGACCGAAATACCGTTGGCCAGCCGCGTCGGATCCACGCCCGCCGAGCCCGTGCTGCCGAAAATCTCAATCATGCCGATGATGGTGCCCAAAAGGCCCATCAGCGGCGCGGCAGCCGCGATGGTGCCGATGGCGTTCAAATATTTTTCCAGCCCGTGCCCGACCACGCTGCCAGTCTCTTCAATCGCCTCTTTCACCACCGGACGCGGCGCTTTGATGTTGGCGAGGCCCGCCGCCAAAATCTGCCCCATCGGGCCCTGCCCGGCAGTCAGATCAACCAGCTCCTGCGTGAGCCCTTTTTTGCGGTACTCGGCAATTACTTTATCAACCAGCCCCGGCGGAATGATCTGCGTGCGCCGCAGCGTCCACAGCCGCTCAATGATGAGCGCCAGCGCAACGATTGATACGAAGATGAGCGGCACGATGGGCCAGCCCGCCGCCTTGATGATGTCCCACATGCCGCAGCGTCTCCGAGTTATCTGTTACTTCGCAGTGTAACTGTGCTCAAGATGGCTTCCAACCATCCTTGAGCGTCACCGCTCGATTGAACACCAGCGCGCCGGGTTTTGAGTCGACGCGATCAGGCGTGAAGTAGCCGTTGCGTTCGAACTGGTAGCTTTCGTCCGCCTTCGCACTGGCGAGCGAGGGTTCAAGCCAGGCGGTGACTGATTTCAACGAATGCGGATTGAGGTAGGTTCGGTAATCGCCTTCGCCCGAATCCGGATTTTCGACGTTGAACAGGCGGTCATACAAACGCACTTCCGCCTGAATCCCGTCTAGCTTGCTGACCCAGTGAATCGCGCCTTTGACATTACGACCGCCGGTGCCGCTTTTGGTGGCGGGATCGTAGGTGGCGTAGATCGTGGCCACGTTGCCTGCATCGTCCTTTTCAATGCGCTCGCATTTGATGATGAAGCCGTGGCGCAAGCGCACTTCAGTCCCAGGCGCTAAACGAAAGAATCCCTTGACCGGCGTCTCCATGAAGTCTTCACGCTCGATAAACACTTCGCGCGCGAATTTAAAGCTGCGACGACCACCGTTTTCGTCATGAGGATTGACCGGGGCGGAGCACGGCTCAAACTGACCTTCGGGATAGTTTTCGATGACCACGCGAACCGGATCAAGCACGGCCATTGCGCGCAGCGCTGTGGCGTCGAGATCATCACGCAACGCGCGCTCAAGATCAGCCATGTCGATCCACTGATGCGCCTTCGACACGCCCGCGCGCTCGGCAAAGAGCCGAATCGATCCAGCCGTAAAGCCGCGTCGACGCAAGCCCGCGAGCGTCATCATGCGAGGATCGTCCCATCCGTTCACCAGTCCGGTTTCAACCAGCTCCAGGAGCTTCCGTTTGCTCATGACGGTGTAGCTCAAATTGAGTCGCGAAAATTCGATCTGTTGCGGGCTCGGCGCAGGCAGCTTGCCGGTCTCGACCAAGCGCTCGAGCACCCAGTCGTAGAGCGGCCGATGCGCCTCGAATTCGAGCGTGCAGAGCGAGTGCGTGATGCGCTCGATGGCGTCGCTGATGCAATGGGTGTAGTCGTACATCGGGTAGACGCACCACGCGCTGCCAGTGCGATGATGTTCGGTGTGCCGAATGCGGTAAATCGCCGGGTCGCGCAGATTAATGTTGGGCGACGCCATGTCGATTTTGAGGCGCAGGATGTGCGCGCCATCGGCATGAAGGCCGCGCTTCATCTCGTCGAATAGGCGCAGATTTTCTTCAGCAGCGCGATCACGGAATGGGGAGTTCGTGCCGGGCTCAATCAGCGTGCCGCGATTGGCGCGGATTTCGTCTGCCGACTGACTGTCAACGTAGGCCAGCCCGCGCTCGATAAAGTGCTGAGCGAATTCGTAGAGCTTGCCGAAATAGTCGCTTGCGTAATAGAGATTTTTCTCAAACGAAAAGCCGAGCCACTCGACCATTTCCTTGATCGACTCTTCGTACTCCACGTCCTCTTTGACCGGATTGGTGTCGTCGAAGCGCAGGTGACACACACCCACGTAGTCCTTCGCTAGACCGAAATTCAGGCAAATGGATTTGGCGTGGCCAATATGCAGATAGCCGTTCGGCTCCGGGGGAAAGCGGGTGATGACTTTACCGTCATGTTTGCCGCTCAACTGGTCGGCATCGACAATCTGTCGAATGAAATTCGAAGGTGATTTGTGTTCACCTTTGCCCTCAACTGCCGTGCGCTTTGCGTCGGTTTTAATCTCGGTGGCTGCGCCCTTGGTCACGGAACTCATTCGGGGTTGGACAATGTATGTTTGTGCGGTCGCATATTGTAACGATGCGCATTTGCGTGCTCCGATACCCATGCAGCAACGCTTTGGAAATCATGACGCGTCGCAACGTCATGTGTGGTGTGCGTTCCCGAATTGAAGAAGTTGCCCACATCGATTGTGGATAAGTCACCTGATAACTTTCCCGATAGCGCTCAAACCCGCATGTAGTCGTGATCGGCTCGTTTGCTCGCTCACTGGACTACAAAAAAGTACACTCGATCAAGCACTTGCACCACGTTTCATGCGTTTGCTGCCCATGACAAGGTTCTTTCGCCAAGACAATTCTTAACAATATTTTTAGTCCTGAAAAAAATTATGTCTTGGACAGACAACATCGAAAACCAAAGTATTCCGGGTAGTGATCCGATATCGGTAACGGCCCTACTGCAACGCGCAAAATCGGCGTTGGAGCGGGCATTGCCGCTGTGTTGGGTGACCGGTGAAATTTCCGGTTTCAAGCGCGCCGCTTCGGGTCATTGCTATTTCGATTTGAAGGATGACGCGGCGCAGATTGCCTGCGTGCTGTATCGCAATCGGGCGGCGCTGGTCGGGTTCGAATTGAAGGACGGCGCGCAGGTCGAGCTACGAGTGCGCCCTGCCATTTATGAGCCGCGAGGTAGCTTGCAATTCGCGGTGGAGCAGGCACGGCTCGCGGGTGTCGGCCAGTTGTACGAAGCGTTTCTGCGACTAAAAGCGAAACTGTTTGCCGAGGGCTTGTTTGATGACGACAGGAAGCGCGCGCTGCCCGCTTTCCCACAACGCATCGGACTCATCACCTCAACCAAAGCTGCGGCGCTCGCCGATATGTTGCGCATCCTGCGTGATCGCTGGCCGCGCGCTGGCGTGATCGTGTACGCAGCAAGCGTTCAAGGCGTCAACGCGCCTCGCGAGCTGTTGGCTGCGCTGACAGCGGCCAACCGGCGCAAGGAATGCGATGTCCTCGTCATCGGTCGCGGTGGCGGCAGCATTGAGGATTTGTGGGCCTTCAACGATGAAGCGCTGACGCGCGCCGTGGCTGCATCCACCATTCCCATCGTGAGCGCTGTCGGCCATGAAACCGATTTCTCATTGTGCGATTTTGCGGCCGATGCCCGTGCGCCAACGCCAACGGCTGCGGCAGCACTGGTGACGCCTGAGCGCGAGGCGATCAGCGGGCTGGTGCATGATTTGGCTGAACGTGCAGCTGACGCCCTTCGCAGTCGGCTTGATCGCCTTGGCGAGCGTCTGGATCGCGCGAGCGAGCGCCTGCGCAGCAGCAGTTCGGTGATTGCGCCATGGCGTGAGGCGCTATTGCGTCTGCAAGCCCGACTACACCGAGCGGTCACGCTCTCCGCGCCAGCCCGCCGTGCGCGGCTGACACGGGCGCATCAGCGGCTGGCGCTCCAGATACAAAGGCCACCCGTAGCTTCAGTTCGCGTAGAAAGGGTCGCCACGCGCATGAACGCACTGGTGTCAAACGTGCTCACCGTCCAGTTGAGCCGGTTGGCTCAGGCCGCGCAGGCGCTTGATTTGCTCAACCCGCAACGAGTGCTGGATCGCGGTTATGCCGTGGTGTTCGCGCCGGATGGAAGCACGGCGTCGGATGCAGCGAAACTGCCGATTAACTCGGCGATCAGGGTGAAGCTTCGGCGCGGCAAATTCGCGGCGCAAGTGACTGATATTTACGATGAACCGGCTTAACAGCTTTTTCTTGAAACTCCTTATTTTAAAGGGGCTAGTTGTACTTTTTCGCCATAATCGATAGATAGCGTTTATTGATTGAAGCCCCTTTTAAATAAGCCTTTCAGCAAAAAGCTGTAAGCTGATCCGGTCGCCAGTCGTGCGTTTCCTGACGATGCGGAAACATCCGGCGAGTCTCGAAACGTTGGCTTATGCTATTGGCAAAATAATGACAATGCCATAGACTACGAACTAAGTTTTTATTAGAAACAACGGGATATGCCAATGAAGTTTTTGCCACTGTTTTCTGCGGCATGCGCCCTCCTGACACTGACTTCTGCGCACGCCGCATGCCCCTTCAACGTTGCGGGAAATGCAACGGCAGACTCTTTGCGCGATGGCGTGCTGCTGGTGCGCTACGCCAAAGGCATTCGCGGTGCGGCGCTGGTGGCTGGTACGACGGCCAACTCAACCACCGTCGAGACCAACATCAGCAGCAACATCGACAAGCTCGATATCAACGGCAACGGCGTATTTGACGCTGACGATGCGGCAATCATTGCGCGGAGCGTGTTTGGCTTTACCAGCGCCAACTGGTTGCCCGATGGCAAGGCGGGTGCTTACGGCACGAGAAACACGCTGCCCTTGCTCAAATCATTTGTTGACGCCGGTTGCACGCCATTGGTTGTGAGCCCGCCGACTGCGGCCCAGTTCGAAGCTTCGCGCTTTCTCATTCAATCGACCTTTGGCCCAAGTCGTGCCGACGTAGCAGCGTTTCTGGCGCTGCCGGGAGCGGATCAAGCCGCGCGCGCCGGGCAGTGGTTTAGCGCGCAGGCAGCGTTGGCGCGGCCACAAACTCACACCCAGTATGTCACCGCGCGGAAGACTGAATATGATGCCGTAGGCACTTCATTTTACGACGAAATGAGCCGTGAATCGTTCTGGGCACAGGCCATCGCGGGTCCGGATCAACTGCGTCAGCGCATGGCGTTTGCGCTGTCGGAATTGCTGGTGGTTTCATCAAATGGCGACTCTGATAATCCGTTCGAACTGGCCGGATATCTTGACTTGCTCGCAGACAATGGTTTCGGCAACTATCGCGATATTCTCTACAAAGTGGCGTTGTCTCCCGCCATGGGACGCTACCTGAGTCACCTGAGAAATGACGGCGGAAATTCCAACCCGAACGAAAACTTCGCTCGCGAGGTGCTGCAACTATTCGGCGTCGGCCTCTTTATGCTGGGGCCGGATGGCGAAAAACTGCTTGTCAGCGGGCAGCCCGTTCCGACGTACGATGAAAACACGGTGAAGGGTTTCGCGAAAGTGTTTACCGGCTTCTCCTATGACGATCCGTATTGCAAAACGGGCGATCCGGGCTATGGCATCAGCCGAGTGAACTGCGCCGACGGATACGGTGCCACCCACCCGGACTGGAATTGGTCGCCAGATCGTTCCGACCTTCCTGCGAATGCTCAGGGAGAGCTTTTTCCGCCAGTGATCGCGGGATGGAAGCGACCGATGATTCCGTATCCCGGTCGCCACAGCGCATTGTCCAAACAGTTGTTGATCTACTCCGATGCCAGCCCGCTTAGCGCCTGTACGAGCGCCGCTGCGCTGGCCTCGCCAGCAAGCGCAACACCAGGGTTGCTGCCAGCGATCAACACGGTTGGCTCCGGCGTGACGACCCGCACCAAAGTGAATGCGACGCAAGCCAACGACGTCATCAACAAGGCGATTGACAATATTTTTTGTCACCCTAGCGTCGGCCCGTTCATCAGCAAGCGGCTCATTCGTTCATTCGTGACCTCCACACCGAGCCCTGCCTACGTAGGCCGCGTTGCTGCCGTGTTCAACAACAATGGCTCGGGCGTTCGCGGCGACATGCAGGCGGTGTTGCGGGCCATTTTGCTTGACAGCGAGGCGACGCAAGCGAGCGCTACTGCGCCCATGAATTTTGGCAAACTCAAGGAACCGATTCTGCGCCTGTCTGCCATCTTCCGGGCGTTCGGCGCAAAATCGGCGTCCGGGCGCTATCAGTTGCAATATGGTCTGGACGACGTCGACTCCGGTATCAGCCAGGGTCCGCTGCAATCGCCAACGGTGTTCAATTATTTTCATCCGGACTTTGCACCGCCCGGACCGGTCTCTGCTGGCGGCGCTGTCGGCCCGGAGTTTGAAATCACCACCACCACAGCAATTGCGTCGACGCAAAATTATCTCGGCAACATCGTCGCGTTCAGTGACAGCAGCAACAGCAACGCGTTCAACACCAATCTCATCGGTCGCTACGGCTGCAACACGAGCGTCGTCAGCAGCACCAATCCGACGACCGCGTCGCGCGAACACTGTTTGTTCGGAGACCTCTCCGAGCTCTACAGTCTCTCGGCTGACGGCAATGCAATCTTCGATTACCTCAATCTGTTGTTGTTCGGCGGCTCCCTGAATGCCGCGAACAAGGCCACGCTGGTTGTTGCGCTAAACACCGCGTTTCCTGTTACCGCCGCTCCCGTGCTGCTCGGCAGCCCGCCGTCTGCCGCCCAAATCAGCACTTACAACAGCGCCGTTACGACATGGCAAGGTGTGAAGCGCGACCGCATCAAAGGTGCGCTCTGGCTCGCCGTCCACACCCCTGAATTTCAGATTCAACGATAAGCGGCACGACCATGAATTTCAAATCATTCAAACAACGCCGCGACTTTCTTAAAACCGTTGGCAGCGCCGCTGTTGCGGGCGGTTTGCCGACGCTGGACGCGCTGAGCAATGTGGCGCTCGCTGCGGGTAGCACTGGCACGACGCAAGTCGGCAGCGACTACAAGGCCATCGTGTGCGTGTTTTTCTACGGCGGGCAAGACAACGCCAATGTGCTGATCCCGTATCAGGATGGTGACGCGACGGGCACAGCCACGGCGGCGACCACGACTGAATTTGATCGTTATGCCCATGACCGCTCAAACTTCAGCACCACTAATCCGGGCGGCGATCCATCGACGCAGGCCGCGGGTTCGGGCAATCTGGCGTTCACGCGCGCTCAACTCGCTGCAACGGCCTTGCCGGGAACGACGGTCAACAGCATTACCGGTGCCGCAAACGCGGCACCCGGCGGCTGGACAACCAACACCTATGGCCGTCAGTTTGCGTTGCATCCGAACTACGCCGAGTTGAAATCGATCTACGACAGCGGCAAGCTGGCGGTAATCGCTAACGTCGGGCCGCTGATCGCCCCGATGACCCGTGCGCAATGGTATGGCCCGGCAGCTTCACGACCGGCGACGCCGCGGAATCTGTATTCGCACGATGACCAGCAAAAAAGCTGGATGAGCGGCACCGCGAACATCACTAACCCATCCTCGGGTAGTGGCGGCCGTATCGCAAATAATCCAGCCATCACCGCGCTCAACAGCGGCGCACAGGTCGCAACGCAGATATCGGTGGACGGCAGCAATACCTTCATGTTGACGCCACTCAATCCGGATCCGACGGCGATTGCCTACCAAATCGGGACGGGCAGTATTGGCCGCTTGCAGACGGCAACAACCACGCCGATTTGGTCACCGGTTGGCACTGTTACGTGCAATACCGGCAGCAGCTTCATTACCGCCAATCCATCATCCCCGTACTGCGTCTCGGGTGGCCCCATCGCCGTAAACAACGGCTACAGCTACAACGCGACGCTGAAGAACGCCTTCCTGTCGCGCGTGAACACGACCAGCGAAGCCAGTTCTGTGTACAGCGATCAGTGGCGTCAAACCATGCGCCAGTCGATTGACACCCAGGCAGTGATTGCGCAGGCATTTCTGAACAGCCCGCCGACAGAGGAAATCGTTGCGCCATTTGCGCCCGTCATCGCTTCAAACTATCTCGCATCAGAACTGCGAATGGTGGCTGCGATGATTCGCGCCAGCAGCCAGCTCGGTGCCGGTGGCTCAGCGCTGAAGCGGCAGATTTTCTTTGTCAGCATCGGTGGTTTTGACACGCACGGCACAGAATTCTGGGTCAACAATCCGAGGAATAACGGGCAAATTAGCAAAGCGATCAACGCCTTCTGGACGGCGATGGGCAACGTCGCAGTCGTTGGCGGTGCAGCTGGCGAAACCGCGCGCGACCACGTCACGTTATTCACCATGTCCGAATTTGGTCGCACGCTGGACTCGAACGGCGCGGGTTGCGATCACGGGTGGGGCGCGCATCACTTCGTGGTGGGCGGCGCGGTCAAAGGCGGCAAGATTTACGGTCAGGACCACAACGTAGCCTCGGTTCCCGCAGGCACGCCAACCTACATGAGCCTGGACAGCACCGCTGGAGCGGTTCCGCGCATTGGCCTGCCCCCCTCGCCGTATTCCGGGACAGATCGAATTGGGCCGAGCAAGCTCAACCATGCGTTGTCGCGCGGCGAATTGTTGCCGACAACATCGAGCGATGCAGTGGTCGCAACCGTTGCCAAATGGTTCGGTGTACCGGTGGCGGATCTGACGGGCCTGACAGGCGTATTCCCCACGCTTGCCACCGCGCATCCGGCTGGGTTTGATATAGGATTCATGAGTTAGGGAAACGCGGCAAACTGGCCGCCAGTCGGTTGAACTAAATGCAAACCATGGCGTTCACCCCACACTACCGTAAGCAATGAGATTTTTGAATAACGCGAGCGCCTTTGTACTTACGTAGCGTCACCGCTCTCGCGGTAGTTCTGTGCGCGAGCTTCAACCCCGCCAGGGTCACCGCACAAGACGCCGTCGCTGGCAAGATTGTTTACACAACACCCGCCGTCGTCGGACAGAAGAGTTGCAGTGATGCCTCCTGCCACACGGTCAATCCTCTTAACAATCAGAACCGGATACTCAGAGGAGCCGATGATCCCGGCGCGATTGGTTTTGCCATCAGCAGCGTCGCACAAATGGCCTTTTTGCGTAACCCGCTCAAGTTGACTTCAACACAAATTCAAAATCTCGCCGCGTACATTGGCAATCCGGCAGCGGCGACAGGCGCACCGGTTGCACAAGTCTCCCCGGCGTCGCTTACCTTCGCACCAACCGTCGTCGGCAACACCGCAGCGTCGCAATCATTCGCCATCAGCAACACCGGCACCGCCAATCTCGTTGTCGGCTCGGTCACTACGAGTAACTCTGAGTTCTCACTGGTAAGCAGTTGCGGCACGATATCGGCAGGCGCAAGTTGCAACGTGTCGACAGGCTTCTCGCCCGCATCGACGGGCGCACGCAGCGGAACCATCACCGTGACGCACAACGCAGCCGGTACGACCAGCACCGTGGCGCTATCCGGCACCGGCGCGGCGGCAGCGGTGCCGGGGATTCAGGTGACGCCACTATCGCTTGACTTCGGCACCGTGGCCGCCGGTTCGTTTTCGGGCGGTTTGCCCGTCGCCGTCAGCAGCGTGGGTGGTGCGCCGCTCGTGATCACTGGGCTATCGGACACGGGCGCGGTGTTCCCCGTGATTGGCGGCAGCTGCGTGGTGGGCACGCCCGTGGCTGCGGGCGGTAGCTGCACGATTCTTTTGCGATTCGCGCCCGCCGTCGCAGGCCCTCAAAGCAAGATGCTCACGATCAGCCATAACGCGGGCACGGCTCCTCTGTCCATCAGCCTTACTGGCATCGGCTTAGCCAGCACTGGCACCATCAAAACGATGGTGGAGTACCTCTACGCGCCGCTCAACTACTTTTTCATCACTTCCCGTGATGACGATAAAGTGGCGCTCGACAAGATCGCGGACTTTCGGCGCACTGGCCTGAGCTTTCCGGTGTACGCGACTCAGGTCGCAAACAGCAAGGCCATCTCGCGTTTTTACTTCGATCAGATCGCCGTTCACGCCTCGCGCGGCAGCCATTTCTACACGCTGCTAGACAACGACAAAAGCGCGCTCATTGCGCTCAACCCCAGCAACGTTGCCGCGCCGCGCTTGCCGGTCAACGAGGGCATCGATTCCTGGGCCTTTTTGCCGGTTGTGTCTGGGCCGGGCGGATCGTGCGCCAGCGGTCAAACGCCGGTGTACCGGCTGTTCCGTGGCGCCGCAAAGTTTCCTGACGATCCGAACCATCGCTTCACGACGAGCTTGAGCGTTTACGACGCGTTTGTCGCGCTGGGCTGGGACGGCGAAGGCGTTAATTTTTGCGTGCCGCAACCTTAAGCGCCCTTCGCTTCAGGGCAGCAGCGTAGACAAGTAATTTTCAATCGTTGTTGCATTTGCATTCGTTGCTTTCACGCCGCTGATGAGCGCGGCGCCGCGCAGGCCAAGCAAATATCGCAATACCAGCAGCCCGTCGGTGGTCGGTTTGACAGCGGCGTCGCCATCAATATCGAGGGCATTTCCGAGGGCCGCCACGTAGCTTGCAATCGTCGTCGCAGTTCGCTCTGCGTTGGCACCGATCGCCATGTTCGTCAGCGCCGTGTCGCGCATTCCGAACAGATAACGCAGCAGCAAAACGCCATCTGTTGACGCGTCGATATTTCCATCGTTATCGATGTCGAGACTTGGCACGAAACCACCTGCCGTGAAGGTGGCCGTTAGCGTCGCATTTACGTTCGGAACCACGTAGTTATGCGATCGAGCGCCAGCATCCGACCAGCCGGAAAAGCGCAATCCACCCGCGCCGCGATTCTGATCGCTCACCGCCACTGGCAACGGCCACCCCGCCCATGCCGTCACTGTTGAGCCCGCACCGAGCGGCGTGCCGCCATTAACGCGAATTCGCGCTCCGCTGGCGGCGGGCTGCGGCAGCGCTGAAAAGGTAAGCGCGACTTTACGCGGCATCACGCTCTGCGAAATCACGGTGCTGGCTCCGCCGCTATCGGTCACAGTCAGGATGATCTCCAGATAGCTCGCGATCGCTGCGGCCAGATCTTCCGGGGCGGGCGCGGTGAATGTGACGTTGTTGCCGGTGGTCGCGGCCAACAGCGGATGCGTATGTGCGTCGTGATGCAGCAGCACGCGCCATGACAAAGCGCTGGCTGGCAACGCGCCATCCTCCGTATCGCTGGCAGTTGCCGTGAGCGTGACGACGTCACCCACGTTGAACAAATAGCTCGTAGCGGGTGAGGTGATGGTGGCTGTCGGTGGCGCGTTGCCGGAACGCACGACGGTGGTGGTTGCTGCGGAGAAAGCAAAATTGCTGTCGCGCGCGCGAACTGAGGCCGTGAATACACCCGCCGTCGTATAAATCTTGTTCGTCGCGGCCGAAGGGGTCGTCGCGCTGGTGCCGTCGCCAAAGTCCCAGAAATAGGTCAAGGCGTCGCCGTTGGCATCGCTGGCGACTACGGTGAACCCCACATTCAGCGGCAGCACGCCAGCCGCCGGATTGGCCGTTAACGACGCGATGGTCGGCGACGAATTTCCGGTCGCCGCATAGCTGATTTTGCGGATCTGGCCGCCCGCAGCGTAGGTCGTGTAATAGAGCGCTTGACCCGTGCCGTCCGGCCCGAACTTCAGTGATGTGGCGCTGCTCGCGCCCAAACCGGTGACAAACGCAAACGCATCGGGTAGCGGCGCCGTCGGGGTGCCTGTCGTTGGTATTCGCAGAATCGCGCCACAGACATAGTCGGCCAAAAGATAGGTGCCGTCGTAGGGTGCCGGCCAAATGCCGTTGGGCACGAACGCACCGCCCGTGATGGAGGCGCAGCCGCTCACCGTTGTCCCCGGAATGGTGCCGCGTGGATATTCGTACACCGGGTCAATCAGGCCCAATGAGCCCGGAGACGTGCACGGGCCGGAGCTACTGTTGGCGTGCCGTCCCTCGCGACAGTTCCATCCGAAATCGGCTCCGGCCTCACCTTCGTCAACCTCTTCGTACAAGCCTTGGCCGACGTCGTTGATGTAGAGGCGTGTGCCGGCTGCGTTCGGATCCATCGCGAAGCGAAACGGGTTGCGCAAGCCCCATGAAAAAGTCTCTTCGCAGTGATTGCCAACGGTTGTCGCACCCGCTACGTTGCAGCGATGCGTGCCACCAGCGACGAAAGGATTGGACGGCGGAATTGCGCCATCGCGGGTGACGCGCAAAATCTTTCCGGTCAGCACATGTCTGTCGCGCGAAGCGTCGTTGCCTCCTCCTGAGCCCGGGGTCGTTCCGTTGTAATCGGTGCCGCCATCGCCGATGCTGATGTAGAGGTAGCCATCCTTGCCAAAGTGCACGTCGCCCGCGTTGTGGTTGCTGCCGCGCGCGGGCATGCGATCAATCAGCACGACCTCGGTCGAAGGATCGATACTGTCAGCGCTGGCGCCCGTGCCGAGCACAAATCGCGACACCCGGTTGGCCCGGCGGTTGAACGCAGAATAGGTGCCATCCGGCGTACCGTCGCCAGCGTTTGCAGCGGTGTAGTTCGGTGCGCCGCAGTCCGAGCCGTTGCGCGCTGTGTAGTAAAGGTAGACGTACTTGTTGGTGGCAAATTGGGGATCGACCGCGACGCCGAGCAGGCCCATCTCGCCACCGGTACAAATCTTCGGATCAGCCCCCGTTGCAGCGGTATTGAAACCGAGCGCAGCCGTCGCCAACAGTGCGCCCCCCTTGAACACGCGCACCGCGCCGTTTTGGCTGGTAATCAGCAGCCGACCATCGGGCGCAAACGCGGTCGCCGTCGGCGCGCTCACAGCGGTCACCAGTACATCGGAAAAACCGGCGGGCAGCGATTGCGCGTGCACACCAGGAACGACGAGTGTCAACGCGCTGAGCGACGCTGTGATGAAAGCGGTGAAGATTTGATTCATGGCATGACTTTATGCTGCTGGCATTAAAAGCGCAAGCAAAACTCATTTGAGTGAACCGATGAAAATCTAACAGCTTTTCATACAAACGGCCTGCTATCCCAACGTTACAGGGGCATATTCACAAAAAAACGGCAAGTCGATATTCACAAAAAATCCGCTTCACCCCCTATTCAATGGTCTTTTCAGCGAAAAGCTGCTGCTGCGCCTGTCGCGAAAACCCAACGAATTCTGGCGTCGGCATCGCACTGTGACAAACCCGCGTTGTCACGCGATGCACTTTCGCTACATTAGCGGTCAGGCACTCGCCGAATGCAATTGGTAATTTCTCTTCAACGCGGCCATCTCACCCATCGGCTGCCCCCGCCCCCAGCGCTCCCAAGCTTCGGAGCGCCTTCGTGACCGTGCTTTCTCTCCGTTTGCCGGTGCCAACGCTTCCCTCGTCCGCTCCTCCTCGTTCATAAGGAAATTCATGACGCAATCCAAGTCGCGTGTCGTGTCCATTAACTCGCGTTCGACCAAAACCAAGTCAGCGCCCACCAAACTGTTCGTGCTCGATACCAATGTGATGATGCACGATCCGACATCGCTCTACCGATTTGAAGAACACGACATCTTTCTGCCGATCTGCACGCTGGAAGAACTCGACAACAACAAAAAAGGCACGCTTGAGGTCAATCGCAATGCGCGTCAGGCATCGCGATTTCTCGACGAGCTGGTCAAGGGTTTTGATAACGGCATCGACGAAGGCATCCCGCTGACCAAGGCCTCCGGCGGCGCCGCAAATGGGCGGCTCTTCTTGCAAACCGAACCGTTGTCGGTGCAATTGCCGGCCTCGTTCGCTGCCGGAAAAGCCGATAACGAGATCATCGCCGTCTGCCTGCACCTGCGCAAGAAAGAGCCCAAACGCCACATCACGCTGGTGTCGAAAGACATCAACATGCGCATCAAAGCGCGCGCCTTAAACGTTGACGCCGAGGATTACTTCAACGACAAGGTGCTGGAGGATTCGGACCTCCTCTACACCGGAATGACCGAGCTCCCCGCTGACTTCTGGGAGAAACACAGCAAGGGCATCGAGAGCTGGCAGCAGGGCGGCGCGATGTTCTACAAAATCATCGGCCCGATTGTCTCGAAGCTGCTCGTCAACGAATTCGTTTACACCGAGGTCGACACGCCGTTTTACGCGCGCGTGATTGCCGTTGAGGGCAAGGTCGCCACCCTGCAAACACTGCGTGATTTCGGCCATCACAAAAACGCCATCTGGGGCATCACCGCCCGAAATCGCGAGCAAAATTTCGCGCTCAATCTGTTGATGAATCCCGACGTCGATTTTGTCACGCTGCTCGGTCAAGCCGGTACCGGCAAGACATTGCTCACGCTTGCGGCGGGCCTGCAACTGACGCTCGACCAAAAGATTTACAACGAAATCATCATGACCCGCGTTACAGTGCCGGTCGGTGAAGACATCGGCTTTCTACCTGGCACAGAAGAAGAAAAAATGACGCCGTGGATGGGCGCGCTGGAGGACAACCTCGACGTTCTCATGGGTGCCGACAATGACGCTGGCGAATGGGGCCGCGCTGCGAGCAACGAACTCATCCGGTCACGGGTGAAGGTGAAAAGTCTCAACTTTATGCGGGGACGCACGTTCCTGAACAAACTCCTGATCATCGACGAGGCGCAAAACCTGACGCCAAAGCAGATGAAGACGCTGATCACCCGCGCGGGCCCCGGCACCAAGGTCGTCTGCCTCGGCAACATCGCGCAAATCGACACACCCTACCTGTCCGAGGGCTCATCCGGCCTGACCTACGTGGTAGACCGATTCAAAGGCTGGGCGCACGGTGGCCACGTCACGCTGCAACGCGGCGAACGATCACGATTAGCGGATTACGCGGCGGAGATTTTGTAGAGCGGCACATACACTCACTGCGCAACAAGGAGGATTTGTTATGCACAAAGTCATCGTCACGACACTCGCGAGCCTCGTCGCCAGCGCCAGTTTCGCGCAATACCCCGAGCGCGCCGTCAACTACGTCATCCCGTTCGTACCGGGCGGTGAGAGCGACATCACGGCGCGCCTGCAGGGCAAAGTTTCATCGAAACTGACCGGCAAGGAGTTCATCGTCCAGAACAAAGCCGGAGCCGGTGGCGCGCTGGCCTGGGGTCAGTTGAACAGCATGCCAAACGATGGCTACACCGTCGTTGGCAGCAATCTGCCGCATCTGATTTTGCAGCCTCTTGAAGGTCAGGTGCCGTACAAAACCGACGACATCGTCAACGTGTTTTTCTTTCAGTACACGGCGGATGCATTGGTGGTTTCGGCCGACTCGCCGTATAAAACTTTTGCCGAGCTGATGACGGCGGCGAAAGCCAATCCCGACAAAATCACGGTGGCCGGCAGTGGCACGAACTCAGCCAATCACATGGCGTATCAGCGGCTGGGCTTGCAGGGCAAAGTCAAGATGACCTACATCCCGTTCAAGGGCACGGGCGACTTGACCACTGCCCTGCTCGGCAAACACGTTGATGCTGCGATGAGTTACCCGACCTTCGCTGTTGCCAATCGGGAAAAAATTCGCATGCTGGCTGTGGCCACGCAAAACCGCCTGCCGCAATTTCCAAACGTTCCCACGTTCAAGGAATTGGGATTTGACTGGGTGGACGGTGCCTATCGTGGCATTGCGGTGCCGAAGTCCACACCCGAAGCAACGCGCAAGCAGATTTCCGACTTGTTCCTGAAGATCAACAATGATCCCGATTTTCGCAAGCAAATGCTCGACGGCGGCTTTGAACCCATCGACATTACCTACGAAAAAATGCCGGAATTCATGAAGCAGCGTACCGCCGAGACGATGCCGTTGGCAAAGCAAATGGGATTGGTAAAGTAGCTCAACGAAAGTGGAATTATTGCGTGGAGTTTGCCGAAACAGCCAGCTGCATGGCCTGTTCAAGCGTCAATGCGCGCCCCTGCTGCCACGCGTCGTCAAACGCAACGTCATCGTTAATCGCTACGCGGGCCGCCGCGACACTGCGCGCGCAGTGAAGCCGCCACGCGGGCCGCAGCGGAGATCCGATGTCCTCACGCAGCCGCTCCATTGAGCCCCAGATGCGCGCGGCGCAAAGCACATCGCCAAGCGCCGCGATTGCCTCAGCCAAACCCTCCAGCGACACCGCAATGACAGATCGGTCGCTCAGCGTGCGCTGAATATGGAGGCTCTCGCGATACAGCGCCATCGAGTCTGTGAAGTTGCCCTGATCGTACGCCACCATGCCGAGGCCGCTCAGCGCGCGCGCGGCCCCCGCTCTGTCGCTGAATTCGCGCCTGATCGTCAGACTTTCCTCCAATAGCGTCTGCGCAGTCGGACAGTCGCCACTGAAGCAGGCGACCAGCCCCAGACGGTAAAGAATGAGCGCAGCATTCCAGCGGTCGCCCATTTCCCGCGCGTAGGCCAAGCTCCTGTCGAGCAGCGCCTTTGCGGTGGGATAGTCCCCCTGAGACAGCGCAACAGCGCCCAAATTGCCGAGGGCGGTGGCCACACCGCGTCGCTCTCCAATCTGCTGCGCAATGGCAAGCGACGCCTCATTTCGAGTCTGGGCGGACGAGAAGTCCCCCAACGACAGCGCAAGCAGCCCCATTCCGCTCAGCGCCGCCGTGATGCCCTGTTGATCCGCCAACTGCTGCGCAATGCTCAAAGCCGACTCATGCAAATCTCGGGCAGCCGCAAAATCGCCTTGATACAGGGCGAGCGCTCCGGCGGCATTGAGCGCCTTGGCCCGCTCAGGCGTCGGCTCGTGAGCTGCTGTTTTGAGAAACACCCGTTCACACCACTCGCGCCCCTCCGAGAGCCGACCCTGCATCATCCAGAAGTCGCCCAGCGAGCCGCACAATCGCAGCACGTCACGCCCCTCTTCCGCAGCCAGACTCCAGTCGAGGCTGGCGAGCAGGTTTTCGTGCTCTGACTCCAGCCGCTGCAAACTAACCCGCTGTTCAGCGGCGTTCAGTTTCGATTCAGCCTCTTCGGCCAGCGCCAAAAAGTACCGGCTATGTCGGGTTCGAATACCTGCGTCATCCGCATTCTGCTCGCGCTTTTCGCGAGCATACTGGCGCACGGTTTCGAGCAGCCGGAAACGTGAATATTGTTCTATCTGCTCCACAACGATCAGGCTCTTGTCGCAGAGTTGCGTCATCAGATCCAGAACCTCCCACTCGGCGACATCCGCTCCGGCGCAAACCGCTTCCGCAGCCTCCAGCGTCCAACCGCCTGAAAATACAGACAATCGTTGCAGCAAGCGCTTTTCTGGATCGTTGAGCAGGTTGTAGCTCCAGTCGATGAGCGCGAGCAGCGTTTGATGACGCGGCAACGCCAAGCGTGAGCCACCCGTTAACAGGCGAAAGCGATGATCGAGCTTGCGGTCAATTTCGGCGACCGACAGCAGGCCAAGCCGCGCCGCCGCCAATTCGATAGCGAGCGGAATGCCGTCAAGTTGCCAACAGAGTGAATTCACGGCAGCGACATTGTCGTGCGTCAACTGGAAGTCAGCACGCACCAAGAGCGCTCGATCAACGAAAAGCTGTACCGCCTCGTATTGCAAAAGGCTGTGCGGCGTGTGTGCGACGTTGAGCTCTGGCAGCGACAGCGAGGGCACACGGTAGGTCTGCTCGCCATCGGTACCGAGCGCCTGACGGCTGCTGGCCAAAATCTTCAGACCGGGACAGTGACGCAAGAGCAGGTCGACGACTTTGGCGCAAGCATCAAGCAGGTGCTCGCAGTTATCCACCAGCAGCAGCAACCGCTTGTTGCGCAAATGCTCGGTCAGGGTGCGCTCAAGCGGCTTGCCCGGCTCTTCTTTCACAGCAAAGGCGCTGGCCACCGCTTGCAACATGAGGCCCGGCTCCGTCAGTGGCGCAAGTTCCAGAAACCATGCGCCATCAGGGAATTGCTCGAACGCGTTGGCAGCTACCTGAAGGCTCAGCCGTGTTTTTCCACAGCCGCCGGAACCGATCAGCGAGAGAAGGCGCGTGCGCATCAGCAAGGCCTCGACGGCCGCGATTTCGTTCTCGCGACCTATGAAGCTGGTCAATTGCCGTGGCAAATTGTTCGGGTAGATCTGTGACGAGGTCAAGCTCGGCTGGGCGACGGCTCTGCGCCGCTCTACCTGCGGTCGTCGATCCACGGGCTGCGGCAATTCGTCGGCCAGCAGAGTGAACTGGTAACCGCGCCCTGGAATCGTGGCGATTGCCCGCGAGCCCAAGAGTTTCCGCAACGCCGAAATGTGCACTTGAAGATTGTTCTCCTCAACGATCAATCCTGGCCAGATGAGTTCGAGCAATTCGTCCTTGCTCGTCACCCGATCGCGTCGTTCAACGAGCACGACCAACAGATCAAAGGCGCGCGCCCCCAGCTTCGCGGGCTCGCCACTGATCAATACATCGCGCTGCGCGGGCCGGATAACGCAGGGCCCGAAACTGATTTCGGCAACCAGCGCACGCGGGTCGAGCGGGGTTGATGCGTTGGCGGAGGCGGAGGTGGACATAAGAGAAGTCTATCGGCATCCAGCCCAGTTTCGCCGAGCTTCGTGCGTACTCTGGTTCAGAACGATTCAGAATGATTAAGGCGTTGCCAAAGACATAAGCGGCCGTTCGGAAGATAGTTAATCCATCCAATCCGCATCACACGGCGCCCAAAATGAATACAACGACATCAACCAACGCGTTCTCACTCGCCAAGGCCGCTACCAAGCGCATTCCCGATCCGGCGGGACTGGAAATTACCTGCACAAGCGGCACGATCTGGATCACGCTCGAGAGCATCTTGCACGACGTGATCCTGACCGCGGGCACGGGCGAGGACACATTTGTCACTCGAAGCCATCGCAGCGCGCTGATTTACGCGCTGAGCGACGCGCAGTTTTTGATTGCAACGCCCGCAGAAACCACGAGCTACGTGCAACACGCACCAGCGCAGTGGCAGGGCGATCAACCGATGCGGCTACTCGGTGCATGAGTCGGTCGCGAGCGGCTCGCATTTTTAGCTGGGCGTGGCTTGCCGACTAAAGAATAGCGCGCGCTGGACAACGGAACCCATTTCTCGGATAGTCCCTATCGCGCCACCGACACCCGATTACTGAACCAAGGATTCGTTCATGCCCGCCACAGCTCCCAAGCCTATCCCCGACACCGCTATTGTCAAAGCCGCCATCTACCCGCCTATCGGCATCGCACGGGTGGGCAACAGCGCAACCGAGTTCTACATTGGGCCGGAAGTGCCCGATCCGCTGCCAGCCGCGCCGGGGTTTTACCGCGACGCAAAGGGCGCTATCAAGCGCGAAGCGGCCCGTTTTCGTGTCTATGGGCTCAACGCTGCGGGTCAGGCGGTTGCTGAGCTGACGGCGGACAATGCCGACATCGAATGGGCGGTGACGCTCGCCAACACCAAGGCTGCGTGGTATCAGTTTCAGATGGCGCTTGATGTGCCGGAGGCGGTTTCTGCTCCGCCGTCTTTCTTGCGCAACATGGCGGTGGCGGATCGTGCGTCGCTATCCATCACACCCGGTGAGCGGCGGATTAAGGGCAAAGAACAGCACGGCGCAGGTTTCGCATTTGATACCGGCAAATTCGTCGGTAAATCGGTGTATCTCGGCGAGCTGCGCACAGATCAGGCAGGGCGTCTTTGCGTGCTTGGTGGCTTCGGCCATGCCGCCTCGGTAACGGGAGCTCAGGCCATCACGTTCGCCAACAACGAGGGTTGGCACGACGACGTGTCGGATGGCCCGGTAACTGCCGTGGTGCGCTTTCAGGGGCAGACGCTTGCGGTTGATCCGGCTTGGGTAGTGGTCGCGCCGCCCAACTATGCGCCGCGACAGAAGTCTGTCCGCACGATGTGGGATTTGATGCGTGACCTGTTTGTCACCCAAGGCACGATCACCGCACCCGCCAAACCGTCTTTCCAAAACGATATTCGACCAATTTTTGAGCGACTGTCGCGCTTGCAGTGGGTCAATGCGGGTTATGCAGCGGCCTTCGGATGGGGCGGCAGCACGCCGTTCAGCCAACCGCAATGGATGGAGAAGCTCTCGAACCCGTCAGTCAACAGCAAGGAGTGGCGACAGACGCTCTACAACCAGTTCCGCCAGTTTGCCCGCGACGGTTGGGCGCAGTCGCCGTGGCCGTGGTTGTATGGCGATGCGATGTCGATTCCGGCGCTTGATATTGCTGAACAGAATGTAGCGCTGAGCAATCTTCAACTGCGATATCTACAACAGTGGGCGCACGGCGATTTTGTTGCCGACTATGACCCAAAAGCGCGTCCGCCGCAGCGGATCGAAGACGTGCCGTTGGCGGATCAACCAGACCTATTGACCAAGGCCGCGATGGAGTTTTGCCTAGCCGACGCGTTCCATCCAGGCTGTGAAATGACCTGGCCGATGCGGCAGACCAGTCTGTACATGGCACCGTTTCGCCTCAGCCATCAGGCAAAAGGCTGGATCGAGCCGGACTACGGCGGGGTGCTGACGGCGGACAACTTCAGCGACCCGTGCAGCGAGCAGGGGGCCGGTGGCGTGTCGCGCTGGATGGCGGTGCCTTGGGCGGCTGACACGGCGAGCTGTCGTTCGGGCTATGACAAAACCTACGACCCGTACGTGCCGACGTTCTGGCCAGCCCATGTGCCCAATCAGGTGCTAAGCCAGCGTGCGTATGAGACAGTGATGAACGAGGCGCTGCCGATGGATGTGCGGCTGAGTGCGTTTGCCAAACGTGCAGCCTGGATACGTCCGCTAGGCGGCGTGAGCCAAGAGGCGCAGATCAACAGCATGATTGGCAACATCGCTCAGGTGGGCATCGTTGAAGTGCGGCCAGGCCCGGTCGGTAGCACTGACTTCCCGGCAACGATGGAAGTGGAGCAGCTTCCGCCCAAGCCCGTCACGGCGGCGTTGTTGGCGGCCCATGTTGAGCTGTCGGATGAGTTCGTCGATGTCGACCTGAGCAACACCGACAAAGCGCGGCATTTAAGCGGACTCCGACGCAAGCGCTGAGCGGTGATCCGCTGCGACGTACTGATCGTCGGCGCAGGACCTGCGGGGGCGATTGCCGCCCTTAACCTCGCCAGTTCGCGTCAGGTGCTGCTCGTGGATAAACGCATCGCACCGGTAGCTCGCATCGGCGAATCGCTGCCGCCTGCCGCGCGTCGACTGCTGACCGATATGGGGCTTTGGGACGACTTCCTGCGTCAGGGTCACGCCGCTTGTTACGGCAATCGTTCGCTGTGGAACGGCGTAGCCGCAGAGCATGATTTCATCCGCGATCCAGACGGTCAAGGCTGGCATCTTGATCGGGCGCAATTTGAATCGTGGCTGCAGGCGCACGCCGTTAATCGTGGCGCGTCGCTGCTCACTTCAACCACGCTTGATTCGGTGACCGCGATCAAAGACGGCTGGCAGGTGATGCTTGACACATCGACCGATTGCCTTGAGGTGCAGGCCAAGTTGCTGATTGATGCCGGTGGGCGGGCGGCGAGCTTAGGCAAACAGCTCGGTGCCGGTCGTCAACATCACGACTCGCTCGTTTGCCTGTGGCTGTATGGGCACGATCAACATATTGCGGTTGATTCGCGCTCGCAGATTGAGGCGGTCGAGCAGGGTTGGTGGTACACCGCCTCTCTACCGGGACAGCGGCGGGTACTGGCGTTTCACACCGATTCCGATTTGCAAAATCCAGCAAATGCCCGCGAGCTACGAAGCCCCGCTGCGTTGTTGCAAGCCGCAATGGCGACCACGGAAATATCCGCACAGCTCGATGCCGCTGGCTTTGTTGCCGATGCGGAAGTCGCGACAACGGCAGCCCATTCGGCTACGCTGCAACCGGTCGCAGGAGATCGCTGGTGCGCGGCGGGCGACGCGGCCATGAGCTTTGATCCGCTGTCGTCACAAGGGCTATTCAACGCGATGTACACGGGGCTCGCTGCAGCGCTTGCCTGTGACCGCACGTTAAGCGGCGAAGTCGGTGCTTTCGATGACTACGGCAACGAGTTGCGCCGCATCGAAACCGCGTATCTGCGCCATCTTGATTTTTGGTACGGGCAAGAAAAGCGCTGGCCCGACTCCGCGTTTTGGCAACGGCGGCACCGGCGATACGTCAAAGCAACCGGGCAAATTAGCTGACCGTCAGTCGGTCGCCAGCAGCTGGCTCTTCAGCCAGTTGTTCACGACGGCTCTCGGCACACCTCGCGTACGGCAATGCAAAGCGTCGGTGCCGTACCAAGGGTGGTCTGGCTTTCCGATGATGCCGACGATGGTGTAGCCGGGCATGGCATCGCGATACACAGCGAGGGCTCTTTCGTCGTAGTCGGCAAATTTTCCGCCCACGATAGGCACGTAAACACGGTCGTTAAGAATGAGGCTGTTGGTGTACGCCGACGTGGTCGCGGGCGACGCGGGAGCGAGCGCATTCGGAACAAAAATGTCCTGGCACAGCACGCGGTAAACCTCAAAGCCTTCTTTTTTGAAGCTCTCTGCAACGTGGTCGTAGGCGGCGTTTACTTTCGCGTCCTCGGACTCTGCAATCAGAATTTTGCGCGGTGCGAGAAACTTTCCCCAGCAGTCGATATGACCGATGTACGTGCCGGATGGATCGGTCAGCACGTGATAGGTGTGGATGCCCATGAAGCGATTGAACTGCTCAAGAATGTATTTCATGCGCGCGTCGATGATCGCTGCACAGGGATTGGGCGACTGATCCGGCGTCACGGTCGGCAGTTCGTTCTGCGTGGCGACCAGATATGACGAGGCAACAATGCCATCGCCCGTGGTCATGTAATTGCCGCCGACATCGAGCAGGCCGGTGAAGTACCAGTTGTGCGCGTCGATGGGCGGCAGCTTCTTTTTTTCGTTCCAGACGGCGCTATTCCACACGAGGATGGGCGCGTTCAGGTAATCCGAAAAACGGTCGGCACCGTAGTCATCGTTGGGTCGAAAAATCCCTGCGCCTTCGTCGGTGTTCAAGCCCACAGGTTCTTCCACGAGGCCCACCAAACCGCCGCCGAGCGTGGTGTACAGATGCTTGGCGATACCGAAATTACCGGTGTGCTGGTTCTGCACCCACCACGGGCCGTAGTCACGCGTCCAGTAGGTGTCGGTATCCCACGGCACGAAGTGAACGAGGTTGGGATCGAAGGCAAGCGCCTCCGATTGCGCGGTGGCGGTCAGGCTTTCGATCACCGCGCTGAGTTGATCGAGATCGGCACACATCACAAAGATATGCACCGGCTGCGCGGAATCCGCCTGCTGCATGTGCACGATCAGCTCGTTCGGAATGCCGAATGCACGCGGCCCGCCCTTGGGCCGCTGAATATGCTCAGCGGGTGGTGCGACGGTGCCGGGGTAAGCGATCAACACGCCACCCATCGGCGCAAACTCCGCAACCGCCATCACCGGAGACGGCGTGTCGTTGCGATAAATCTTGCTGCTACGCGGCGCGGCACATCCGGTGCGCTTGGCAAATTCAAGCGCCAGTCGACGAGAGGACGGGCGGCGGAGAAGCGGTTTTTCGGTCATGTTTCAGTTTCAGCTCAAGGCTGTTGATGAGTAAGTCAGAACCTAAGCCGCTTAGGCAATCTGCACGACCCCAGGCTGCACGGCGACCTCCACCGGCGTTTCAGGAACCCCCAACTCACGCACACGGTTGAGCTGCCCCTTGATCCAGTCGACGAGCGGCACCCACGCTTCGATCTGCTGCTCGGTGCGCGATGCTGGCAGGTCATAGATCGACACGCCGTCTCGCGCGCATTGCGGGTACACCACGCTGTCAGGCACGAACATCACAACCGGCAAGCCGCTGCGCTTGAAAAAACTGTTCAATTCCTGTGCCATGCGAGTGCGGCTATCGGTGCGGCTGCCGACCAGGCCAATGGCTACTTTGCCGGACTGCAGGTTTGGATCAGCATGCAACTTGATCAAAAATTTGGCGGTCGCCTCGATATCAAACACTGACGGATTAACCGGCACCAGCACGCAATTTGCGCGCGATAACAGATAAGTCCGATCCGCGCGACGCAAGCGGGCGTGCGTGTCAATCACCATCCACTGCGGCGCAAAAGCACGCAGCTCCTCCATATCGGTTTCTTCGTTCCACGCCATGATTTTTGGCAGCATCGTGGGACGCCGAGCGAGCCAGTTGGTAGAGGATTGCTGCTTGTCAAGATCCATGATCACGACACGCTGCTTGGTCGACGCGAGCATGCCAGCGATGTTGGTGCTCAGAGTGGATTTACCGGCTCCACCTTTAGGATTTGCAATGAGTATCGTGAACATGCGGGGAGTGTATCGTCCTAGTGGTGACCGTGGGCCGCTTTGGCAGCAACGCGCTGCTGCAGCCAGTGAAAAATTGGCGGCCAGTCAGACCACGCCTCTTCTGCTCGCGACCGAGGTAAATCAAAAATGGAGAGTCCATCGCGCGCCGCGTGCACATACAGCTGCGAGTCGCGTACGTGCGAGATGACATCAAGCGACAAGGGCGATAAAAATTCATCGAGATCGGAAGCGGCCACGGTGCGACCGTCCACCTTGGAGCCGACGATGGCAACGGCGCGTTTGCCATCTTTCACCGGTTTCAACGTCGCCAATTCCGAAAGAAAATCTGCCGTCGCTTCAAAGTCAAACGTCGAGGTTGATACCGGCACCAGCACAGCGTCTGCGGCCTTGACCAACTCGGCGAGCTCGGCTCCGTGAATCCCGGCGGGCGCGTCAATCACCAACCATTGCGGGGCATAGTCGCGAATGATTTTGGCGTCGGTATCGGGCAGCGCGCCGCGAACCTCAGGAAAGCCACGCGGTCGTCGCGCCAACCAGCGCGCCGCAGAGCGCTGCCGATCTCGATCAAGAATGACGACGCGTTGACGCTTGCCAGCCAGATAGGCCGCCAGACTCGTGGCGATGGTCGTCTTGCCCGCACCGCCTTTTGGGTTAGCCACAAGAACCGTAAACATGACGCCCAAGCCCCCACTGCCTCAACATGATGAGCGCAGTATAGGGCAGGAATCGGGCCCTATTCCGCGTCTCGGCGTTGCGATTGGGCTCGATGAAGCGACGGCAAATATTTCTCCCGCATCGCACCCAGACCGGAGTACCGATTTTTCGGCGAGCAAAACCGACGATAATCAAACAGCTTTTCCACCGAATCCCTATTTTATTGGGGCTACAACTTAAAAAAGTCTATAGTCGACTTTAGATAAAAACCTCGTTTACCCCCTACGAACAGGGGATTTCACGAAAAAGCTGTCAGTCTGATCCGTTCAACGTCTGCTGCCGCATCACGTTGGCCACATGGCATCACCTGCAAGAATACGGCCAAAATCTCAGGCAATACGCTGGACAAAAAACATGACGCCTTTGCAAAGGATCCTCGGCATCGATTTGCCTGTCATTCAGGCCCCAATGGCAGGCATTCAAGCCTCCGCGATGGCGGTCGCCGTTTCCAATGCGGGTGGCCTCGGCTCGCTGCCGGGCGCGATGCTGACGCTTGACGCGCTGAAACGCGAGCTCGCCGCGATTCGGGCGCAAACCGACCAGCCGTACAACGTGAATTTTTTTTGTCACGTTCCGCCGACACCGAGCGAGGAACGTGAGGCGCGCTGGCGTGATGCGTTGGCACCGTACTTTGCAGAATTCGGCATCGATCCCGCAACGATTCCGGCTGGTGCCGGACGCATGCCATTCACGGCTGAAGTCGCTGATGTCATCGCCGAATTCAAGCCGCCGATTGTCAGTTTTCATTTCGGATTACCCACGCCCGAATTGATGAGCCGCGTGCGCTCGTGGGGCGCAAAAATCCTGTCGTCCGCCACGACCGTCGACGAAGCGCGCTGGCTTGCAGCGCACGGTGTCGACGCCATCATCGCCCAGGGGCTTGAGGCCGGGGGCCATCGCGGCATCTTCCTGTCGAGCGACCTCACCACGCAGGTCGGCACGTTCGCCCTGTTGGCGCAGATTGTGCGCGCGGTGAACGTGCCGGTGATCGCAGCGGGCGGCATCGCGGATGCTGCGGGCATCAAAGCGGCGCTGTCACTCGGCGCAATCGCCGCACAAGTGGGCACGGTGTACATGTTGTGTCCCGAAGCATCGACCAGCGCGCCACATCGTGCAGCGCTCCAGAGCGAAGCAGCACGGCATACGGCGCTGACCAATCTTTTCACCGGACGTCCAGCGCGCGGCATCGTCAACCGCCTCATGCGCGAGTTGGGTTCGATCAGCGCAGCAGCGCCCGAATTTCCGCTCGCGACCGCAGCCATCGCGCCGCTACGTGCTGCCGCAGAAAAACTCGGAAGCGGTGATTTTTCACCGCTGTGGTCCGGTCAAAATGCGAGCGGATGCAAAGAGATTGGAGCCGCTGAGCTCACGCGGGAACTGGCCGACGACGCGGCGCAACAGATTCGCGAGTACAAATAATCAGTTGCGCTCGCCATCATGACAAATCCGACAAGTCACCTTACTCGTTGGCAACTGATGTGGCAGCAACTGGGCGTACTCAGCCCCGGCGCAGAGCTTTTAGCTGACGTAATTCATCGCTACGCAGAGCCGCATCGCCACTATCACACGATGCAGCACCTCAACGAGTGTTTCGTCAATTTCGATCAGGTTCGCGTTGAAGCGACGCACCCCGCCGAGATCGAACTCGCGCTTTGGTTTCATGATGTGATTTACGACGTAACCAGTCACACCAATGAGCAACACAGCGCAGATTGGGCTCATTCAGTCGTGTTGAACGCTGGCGGTTCAGCAACGGTGGCCGACCGGGTGCACAAACTGGTGATGGTCACCGCTCACAACGCGCTGCCACGCTCGCTGGACGAACACATTTTGGTCGATGTAGACCTGTCCATTCTGGGCGCTGAATCCGCGCGCTTTGCCGAATACGAAACACAAGTTCGCGCTGAATATTCGTGGGTTCCCGAAGCAACGTATCGCAGCAAACGCGCAGAGATTCTGCAAACGTTTCTGGATCGAAAAACCATCTACAACACGGCGCATTTCAAGGCGAGCAATGAAGCCAAAGCGCGCCGCAATTTGGCCGCCTCGATTGCAAATCTGATCGGCTAGCCCGCGTAGCCTCGATGCAGCTACAGCGGAATCGAGGATCGTCGCTCGGGGATGTACCTCGATTCCGCTGTAGCTGCATCGAGGCTACGAAACACTCAGTCGATATGCAACGCTAAAACTCAATCGCATCGGCAATCGCCTTGATGCCCGCTTTCGCGCACACATCATCCGCTTCGCCGCCCGGTGCGCCCGAGACGCCAATGCCGCCTAGCGTGCTGCCGCCCGCTTCGATGACTTGCCCACCGCCCGCCGCGAATACCTTTGGGTGCGAACGAATCGCGCTCATGGGTTTACCTGCCTGCGTTTCGACGCCGAGCGCAGCGGTGGAAATGCGAAAGCTCACGGCCGTCCACGCCTTGTTCGGCGCGATATCGACCGTGTGTGCACCGGCGAAGCGATCACGCAAAAGCACCTGCACGAGACCCGCGCGATCAACCACGGCGACGGTCACCTGATAGCCATCTTTGCGGCATTGTTCGAGCGCAGCTTTGGCGGCGGTCAATGCGGTTTCAGGCGTCAGGGATTTAGTTGAGAACGTGGCGTCCTGAGCGCTGACGGTCACGACCGCCGACGCGATCAACGCAGCCGCTGTCCGTAAAACAGTGCGAAAACTCATAAAAGCCCTCCAAATCAACCGACTTGCGCCATTATCAACCGTCAGCCCACGAGTAATAAGGCTTTAAGCCGAAAGCTGTTAGTCAATCTTTGCGTCTAAGAGCGTGAACTCGCCTTTGCGCCGACATTCGAAGTAGTGCTCAAGCGCTGTCTTCACAGTGCGAAACGCGAGTTCTTTCCACGGAATCTCGTCCTCGCGAAACAGGCGAATTTCAGTGCTCTCCGGGGTAGTCGCGTATTTCGCCTCGCTCATCGTGCCGAGATACATCATGTGAACCTGCGAGATGTAGGGCACCGAGAGCACGGTGAGCAGCGGCCCGAGCGTGACGGTGGCAACGGCCTCTTCAAACAGCTCGCGCTGCGCGCCCTCTTCGACGGTTTCGTTGTTCTCCATGAACCCAGCGGGAAGCGTCCATTTGCCGAGTCGTGGTTCGATGCCGCGAAGGCAGAGCATCACTTTGTCCTCAAACACCGGGACGACGCCGCAGACGATTTTCGGATTTGAATAGTGAACCGTGCCGCAAGCGGGGCAAACGTAGCGCGCGCGTTGATCGCCTTCCGGAATCGTCAGCGCAATGTCCGCGCTACCGCAGGTCGAGCAAAACTTCAAGCCTTGGCCTCCACACGCTCCGCAACCGCAGGAAGTTTGATGAAGTGGTCGCGGTAATGCTTAAGCTCATCAATGCTTTCGTACACGTCGGCGAGCGCGGTGTGACGCGTCTTTTTCTGAAAGCTTTTTTTCACGTCGGGAGCCCAGCGCGACGCCAGCTCTTTGAGCGTGCTGACGTCCACGTTTCGGTAGTGAAAATAGGCTTCAAACGTTGGCATGTAGCGCACCATAAACCGTCGATCCTGATGCACGCTGTTACCACAGAGCGGGCTCACGCCTTTCGGCACGTAATTCGCGAGAAAGTCGATCATCTGCGTCGATGCTTCGGCTTCAGTCATCGTCGAGGCTTTCACTTTTTCGATCAATCCGGATCGACCATGCGTGTTTTTGTTCCATTCGTCCATCGCATCGAGCACGCTGTCGGCCTGATGGATGACAAGCACCGGCCCTTCGGCGATGGTGTTTAGATCTTTGTCGGTGATCACAACCGCCACCTCCAGCACTCGGCAAACTTCCGGGTCGAGGCCGGACATTTCCATATCGAGCCAGACGAGATGATTTTGGTTTTGTGCCATAGGATGCCGGTAACGATGAGACAAGAAAGCGGAAAAGCGCGAAAAAAGGGCCGTTGCGGCCCAGCGTCGCGACCCAATATAGTCAACAATCAGGTCAATACAATTTTCCCACAGCGCATGCCGTCCGACACCCTCACCGCCGTTTCTGCCGTTTCTGCCGTTTCTGCCCTCCCCGCTGTTTCCGCCACGTCGTTTGCTTCGGTGATGATGGTGGCGCTGCTCGCGAACTATTTCATCGAGCGATGGTTGCTCAATCGCCAGTTGCGACATGTCGCGTCTTGGCGCGATGAAGTACCGGAGCCGTTCGCCGAACGCATCACGCTCACCGAGCATCAGCGCGCCGCTGACTACACGCTCGCCAAAGGCACGTTCACCAAGGTCGAGTCAGCCATTGGGCTGACTGTTTCTGCGCTCATTCTGTTTGGCGGATTGAGTCGGTTATGGGGGTTCACGTTGCCACTCGCGGACACGCCGATCCTGCGTGAGGTTGCGCTGGTGGCGCTTTTGTCGCTGGTGACGGGCGTTGTCTCGGTACCGCTGTCGTACTACAGCACGTTCAATATCGAAGAAAAATTTGGCTTCAACAAGACGACGAAGACGACGTTTTGGGTGGATCTGGTGAAGGGCAGCCTTTTATCTGCTGCGCTGGTGTTGCCGCTGGCGGCACTGGTGTTCTGGTTGATGCGCTCGGCGGGGCCGCTGTGGTGGCTTTATGCGTGGTTGGTGTTTATTGGCTTTCAGTTGCTGATGCTGGCGCTTTATCCAACTTTTATCGCGCCGCTGTTCAACAAATTTTCTGCGCTCGATTCCGGCGAAACAAAAACTGCGATTGAGGGCCTCCTAAAACGCACGGAGTTCGAAAGTAAGGGCCTCTTCGTGATGGACGGCTCAAAGCGTTCGGCGCATGGCAACGCGTATTTCACAGGCTTCGGCAAGGGCAAGCGCATTGTGTTTTTTGACACGCTGCTTGAGCGCCTGAGCAACAACGAAATCGTTGCCGTGCTCGCTCATGAGCTCGGCCATTTCAAGCGCAAACACATCGTGAAACGCATCGTGTTCATGGCGCTGGCGAGCCTTGCTTTTTTGGCCGCCGTCGCATGGGTGTTGCCGCAGCCGTGGCTCTACACCGCATTCGGTTTCGCCACGGACACGGGCACGACGTCACCGGGCGTGGCGCTCATTTTGTTTTCGCTGGTGTTACCGCCGCTGTTGTTTTGGATGGCACCCATCGCGTCGGCGTATTCGCGAAAACATGAGTTCGAAGCGGATGCCTATGCGGCCCAAGTGTCGAGCAGCGATGATCTGATTGCCGCGCTAACGAAGCTCTACAAAGACAATGCGAACACATTAACGCCCGATCCGATTTATTCCGCGTATCACCACTCGCATCCGCCGGCAATGATTCGCATCGCGCACTTGCGGGCGCAACCGGGGGTTTCGGCATGAGCAGTCCCGCTGCGATCGCGGTCGCGCTGGCCGATCTAGCGGCGCTCAACGCAGCGCCGCAACATGACCAGCCTGCGTTCAGCGCGGCACACATTGAAGCGCAATTGAGCGTGCTCCCCGACTGGGCTTTTCAGGGCGGAAAGATCGTCAAATCGTTTCGTTTTGCCAACTATTACGAAACGATGGTCTTCGTCAACGTCGTCGCCGCTATCGCACACAAAACCGACCACCACCCTGATCTTTCCGTGCATTACAACCGCTGCGAAGTCGCGTTTAATACGCATGACGTCGATCACGGCAAAGGCGGAATTTCCGTGAACGACTTTATCTGTGCTGCGCGGATCGAAACCGCTCGCCAACTTACCTAAAAACACAAAGAAATCGAATGCTGCAAGGTCTGGTCATCGAGACACAACGCCGACATAACGTCGTGCAAATGCCGGACGGCACGCGCATCAAGTGCATCAGCAAGGGGCGGCTGTTGCAGATGGCGTGCGGCGATCTTGTCAATATCACGATGACTAACGAGCGCGAAGGTGTCGTCGAGTCCGTGCTGGAGCGGCGGTCGCTGTTCTACCGCGCCGATGCGTACAAAGAGAAACTGGTGGCCGCCAACGTGACGCAGGTCGCCTGCATCATCGCGCCGCTGCCCGCGTATTCCGACGAGCTTTTGAACCGCTGGCTGGTGTGCGCTGAGGCGAGCAACGTGAAGGCCGTGATTGGGCTCAACAAGATCGATCTGGTTGAGGCGGCCGCGGCGGCGAATGCGTTGGCGCGCTATCGTGATCTGGGGTACGACGTGGTTCTCTTCTCGGCGAAATTCAACGATGCGCCGATGCGTGAAAAACTCATGGGCGAGCGCTCGGTGTTGATCGGTCAGTCCGGAATGGGCAAGAGCAAATTGCTCAATGCGCTGGTCGGTGAGGAGGCGCAAAAGACCCGTGAAATTTCAGTCGCGCTCGACTCTGGCAAACACACAACCACGTTCACTCGGCTCTTCACGCTCGGTCGTGACGACACCTGGGTGATCGACTCGCCGGGCATGCAGGTGTTCGGACTCAATCATTTTTCGCGGCTCGAAATCGAGCGCGCATTTCCTGAATTTCGAGCGTCCCTGGGGCAATGTCGTTTTCGTGACTGCAAACATTCGCACGAGCCGGATTGCGCGCTGCGTAAGCTGGTTGCCGATGGCAAAGCTTCGCAAGAGCGCCTGTCGATCTTGCGAAAATTTTGCTCCGAAGGGGAAGCGGTGCCGCATTACGAGCGGCACTAGTCTGCACCTAGCTGCACCTGTCCGAAAAAACAATACAGCTTTATTCTGAAAGCCCTATTTAAAAAGGGCTGAAGCCAGCTTTTTGATAAAGTTGACTTTTGCCAAAAGTAGGCTCCAGCCCCTGTGTAGCGGTCTTTCTATGAATAAATCTGCTGCGCCCATGATTCCCAACGGACCGCACACTTCTACTGTGTGCCGTAAGGCTTCTGGTCCACGCAATACGCTCCGGCGAGCCCGGCCGCACTTCGACCGCGAATGTCCTTGGTGACGCGCATTTCATTGACCATTTGCAGTGCCGTTTTTTCACACGGCGCGAGCTCAACATCGCTCACATCTTTTGGTGTCACGCGATCACCCCATTCGGCGTAGTGCGAGCACACGGTGAGGCCTGCCCCGAACGCAGGCATCAGGAGTTTGGCGCGAGGCTGAAGGCGCCCTTCATCAAGCGCTTCAACGAGCGCGACGGGTACCGTGGCGGCGCTCATATTGCCGTACTTTTCCACGGTGACCTGCACTTTGCTCATTGGAATACCGGCATATTTGGCAACCGCTTCGATGATGCGCGAATTGGCTTGATGCGGAACGACCAGGTCAACCTCTTCCGCCGTGACGCCCGCTTTTGCGAGCGCTTTGGCGCTGGCTTCAGTCATGCCATTGACTGCCTTCTTAAAAATCTGCGGACCGTCAAATATCCACGACATGTCGCCGAAAGCGACATTCGCATTAGCGTAGGTCGCGCCGTATCCACCAATGCGCAAAATGCCGCGCGCATCGGCGATGCAACCGAGCGATTCGGCGAGCAATCCCGTTTTTTCTTCGGTCGCTTCAATCACAATGGCCGCACAGCCATCGCCAAACAACACCGCAACACCGCGATTTTCCCAATCCATGTAGCGCGAAATGATCTCGACCCCAACCACAAGCGCCCGCTTGACCACTCCGGTGCGAACCATCGCGTTTGCTGTCGTCCACGCATAGAGAAAACTGGTGCAAGCGGTGTTGACGTCCATCGACGCCGCGTTGCTCGCGCCGAGCTTGTATTGCAGACCCGACGCAGAATTCGGCACCATCTCGTCGAAGCTGCATGAACCGTAAACAATCAGATCAATGTCGCTCGCTTTGAGCCCCGCGCAGGCGAGCGCGCGCATCGAGGCAACGTAGGCGAGCTCCACCGCGTGCACGTGCGAGATGCGGCGTTCTTTCATGCCGGTACGGGAAACGATCCACTCGTTATCGGTCTCCAGAAACGTCGCCAAATCGGCGTTTGTCAGCACAGCCGGGGGCATGCATTTGCCCCATCCGGTGATTGCGGCGTAGGTCATCGGGTTCTCCTTCGCGAATTATTTTTATCGTTATAAATTTTGTGCCACAACCGCACCGGCACGACCCATCGGACATCAAGCAACCAGAAATCAGGCAGTCATCTTTGCCAAAAAAGCTAGCGTTCGCCCTCGCGCCAACGCTGCGGCTTTCTGGTTGTACATCGCCCGGCCCCAGCAATTAAAGCCGTGGTCCACACCGGGATAAACATCAATGCGAACTTCGTCCCGGCCTTTGAACGCCGCCTGCACCGACTCAACTGCGCTCATCGGAATATGGCCGTCTTTTTCGGCGAAGTGCAGCAGCATCGGCACCTTGATCTCGGCCACCCGATCAAGCATCGTGTGGATGCCACCACCGTAGTAACACACCGAAGCGTCAACAATTCCGCTTGCCGCGCAGACAAACGACAGCGCGCCGCCCATGCAATAACCGACGCTCGCGATTTTGCCCTTCACCGCGACGTGCGCACGCAGCGCCGCTGCCGTGCCCGCGAGATCAAGCGCTGTGTTTGGGCGATCCAGCGCACCCATAAACGCAAACGCCTTCGGGTTATCAACCTCGTTGTAGCCCAGATCGACGCGCGGCTGCTGCCGCCAGAAAATATCGGGCGCGAACACCGTGAAGCCGTCCATCGCATACGAATCAGCGACATCGCGAATGTGTTGATTCACTCCCCAGATTTCCTGAATGAGAACGATGCCCGGCCCCGAACCCGTAGGCGGAGTGGAGACGTAGGCGCCGAAGCTGCCGCCGTCATGCGCTTTGATGTCAACCCAATGTCCGTTCATGGCTCGTCTCCAATTTCAATAATGCAGGTTTACGCGTCGCTGGCCGCGCTCGACACACGACCGTTTGAATAAATCGCGAGCGCGAATTATCGCCGACTGATCGCCCAGCGGCATCGTTTGCGACCCGCTTAAAATGCTTTTATGTCCCGAATCCTGAATATTGCGACGTATCGATTCGTCGCCATTGCTGATCCTGCGGCGCTCAAAGCCGAATGGCTGCCCAAAGCCGAGGCCATCGGGCTCAAAGGCACTATTCTGATCGCGCCGGAAGGCATCAACATGTTCTTGGCCAGCGCTGAAACAACCGTGCGCAGCTTTCTGGCGATGGTGAACGATGACGCGCGCTTCGCCGGGCTCGACATCAAGGAGAGCTGGAGCGATGAGGTGCCGTTCAAGCGCATCAAAATTAAATTGAAGCGTGAAATCGTGACGTTCAGACAAGCTGGCGTTGACCCGGTAAATTCGCCCTCGCCGTTCATGGACGCCGCTGAATTGAAGCGCCGTCTGGACGCGGGTGAAGACATCGTATTGCTTGACACCCGGAACGACGTCGAAGTCGAAAAAGGCACCTTCAACAACGCGCTGTTCTGGGGCAATCGCAACTTCACCGAGTTCGCAGATGCGGCGCGTCAGCACATCGGTGAACTTGAAAATAAAACGGTAGTCAGCTTTTGTACGGGCGGCATTCGCTGCGAAAAAGCCGCACCATTTCTACAGTCAATCGGCGCAAAAAATGTGTTCCAGCTGCAAGGCGGAATCTTGCGCTACTTTGAAGACGTTGGACGCGAACACTACACCGGTGATTGCTTCGTTTTTGACGAGCGGCGCGCGGTGGATTCGAGCCTGGAGCGAAGCTCGTAGACCCGTTCGCGCTGAGCCCGTCGAAGCGCATCGTTGGGCCGATTAATGACATCAAGCGCCTTCACTTAGCCTTCGACGGGCTCAGGCCGAACGATGAATTGAACGGCATTTCGCTAGTATTTCCATTTGACGACTGACCAAAGGTTGTTGAAATCATCGGTCCACAGCGGCGCACCAGCAGTTCGCTCCAAAGCGAGGCCTGTCTCACCGATGCCTTTCAGCGCTTCGGCATTGCGCGCCAACAACACCCACGTACTCGACGAATGCAGCGCGTTGTCCTTCTGCGCCGGGTCTTCCACCACCACGCCTGAGAGCTTCTCCTTTGCGGCAATTTCTGCCAGGACGGGCGCTAAATTCAGGAACCGGTTGGAGACGTGATAGGCCAGGATTCCATTGCTTGAAACCTGCGCCATAAACGCGCGCACCGCCTCTTGTGTAATGAGATGCATGGGGATGGAGTCGCCCGAAAATGCATCGACCGCCAGCACGTTGAACTGGTTGCTCGCCTCGCGTTCCAGCGACAAACGGGCATCACCCAAAATCACACTCACCTTGCCTTTACTGTCCGCAAGATAGGTGAAGTGCTTCCGCGCCAGCCGTTCAACTTCAGCGTTGATTTCGTAGATGCGGCACCTGTCGCCCTCACGGCAATAGGCCGCAACCGTACCTACGCCCAAGCCGATCATCCCGATCCGTTGCGCGTTGTTTGTAATCGGTGACTTCTCGCGTTGTAAATTCACGGCACGCCCAAAGCCGGACGTCGGCGTGTAATACGTCGTCGGCAATAGACGCCATTTCTCACTCGGATACTGCTCGCCGTGCAGAATGGCACCGTGCACCAGCCGCACAAGATAGTCCTCGTTCTTCGGCTCGTCGTAGGACTTCACCTTGAGCACACCATAAAAATTACGTGTCACTTCGACCGCGTTGTTGTGCTCCTGTTTGACAAACCATGCGCCGGTTCCCACCACGCCGATAGCCAGCGCTACCGCGACCCATTGCAAAAAAGGATGCGTCGCCTGCGCAACCGGAATAAACAAGATTGCCGCCACCAGTAAGGCCAGCGGCGTTTCTACGTAGGTCGAAAAAAGCAGGGGGGCCGCCACGCTCACCACCAGAGCCCCCAGAGCACCGCCAATTGAGACCAACAAATAAAAGCGCGTGAGATTTTGTGCGTCCGGTTTGGACAGCACCAACTCGCCATGACACACCATGCACACCACGAACAGCCCGACGCAAAACACACTGGTCTGAATCACGAGATCAAACTGAAAATCTTTCTCGACCAGCAGGAAACACATGCCGATCACCATCACAAAAAATGGCCCCGCAAAAACATGACGCTTGTACCAGCCAGTGCCGTCGAACGTCAGGATGAAAGTCAGCAGATAAAGCGTCAGCGGAAGTATCCAGAGCAAAGGCACGCTCGCGACGTTTTGCGTGATGTGATTGGAAACGGCGAGCAGCAACATGGAGCCGGCGGCTGATAGCGCGATCCAGCGCAGTTGAGCGACGGCATCGAGTTTTGTAGCAACAGCTACATCCCCCGGCTCTTGTCCCCTCTCCCCTTGCGGGAGAGGGCTAGGGTGAGGGGTACTCGTAGCAGCATCAACCAACGTCGACTGAACTTCAGTCCGAAAAACCCGCCACGCCAAACTAACCAGCAACACCACAAACACCGCAAACAAACCCGACCACCCAATGGCCTGCATCCGTGTGCCGACGAACGGCTCAATCGCCAATGGATACGCCACCAGCGCAATCAGCGACGCCGCGTTTGACAGCGCGAACAAACGATAGGGATCACTGCCCGGATGCAGTCGCGCGAAGTAGCTCTGAATCAACGGACTCGTCGTTGACAACAGCACATACGGCAGGCCAATCGTCACCGCCAACAGCATCAGAATTCGCGATATGGGCTCCTCGCCACCCACCGGTTTCCAGCTCTCAGGCGCGAGAATCGGCAGCACCAGCAGCGCTAAAAGCGCGACCACAATGTGCAACATCGGCTGCCGCTTCGTGCCGAACGCACGCGGCGTCACGTCCGAATACGCGTAACCCAGCAACAGCGCGCCCTGAAAAAAAAGCATGCACGTCGTCCAGACCGCCGAACTGCCGCCAAACCACGGCAGGATTTGCTTTGCGATGAGCGGTTGTACGAGAAAAAGGAGAAAAGCCGAGAGCGCAACAACCGCGTAGAAATGCATGAGTATCTGAGTAGAAATCGTTACAGGAATTATCCCATTGGGCCTGCGTCACTAAATTTGGGCGCACTAGAAACGACAAAGCCCCTCGCGGGGCCTTGTCAAACATGCAAAACAAACGCTTTAGCGACGCTCTTGCAGTGCCTTGATGCGATCTTCCATCGGCGGGTGGGTGGAGAACAACGAGCCCATCACGCCACCAATGCCCATCGCCTTCATGTTGGCGGGCAATTCGCCTGGCGTGAGGCCACCCAAACGGGCCAGCGCGTTGATCATCGGACGACCGTTGCCCATGAGCTCTGCGGAGCCCGCGTCGGCGCGGTATTCGCGATGCCGTGAGAACCAGGCGACAATCATGTGTGCCGCAACGCCGAGCACCATGTCGAGCACAAACACAGTCACCATGTAGCCGATCCCCGTGCCGCTGCGCTCGTTTTTGAGCACCACTTTGTCGATGAAATAACCGATCACGCGCGACAGGAAAATTACGAACGTGTTCATCACGCCCTGAATCAGCGCCATGGTGACCATGTCGCCGTTGGCCACATGGGCGACCTCGTGGCCAATCACGGCCTCGACTTCTTCGCGATTCATGCTTTGCAGCAAGCCAGTCGACACCGCGACCAGTGCAGAATTTTTGAACGCACCGGTGGCAAACGCATTCGCATCGCCCTCGTAAATTGCAACGTCGGGCATGCCGATTTTTGCCTTGTCGGCAAATTTGCGCACAGCTCCGACGATCCACTGATGCGTGGGATCAGGCGAATCGTTGATCATGGTGAGGCCCATGGTCCATTTCGCCATCGGTTTGCTGATCAGGAGCGAAAAGATCGCGCCGGTAAAGCCAATGACCAGCGCAAAACCGAGCAGCGCGCCCAGATTGAGTCCGCTGGCACCGATGTAGCGGTTAAGCCCGAAAATGCTCGATACCAGCCCCAAAATGGCCACCACGGCCACATTGGTCAGGACGAACAGAAAGATTCGTTTCATTGCGAGTTTTTCCTTTGAGAAAACACGTTGTGCGAGCGGTGCGATCCGTCAAATACGGTCGACGTGACAGTGAATGTGTGAACGATACAACGAACTTCAAGTGCATCGGACTGGTGTAAACCTGCATCGAGAGCAACCATTTATCAGCATTTGATTGAAAGCGCCGCTGCATTGGGGCTTAGCGCGATAAAGTGACAAAGTCGATAACAGTTGATTTTTATGGGCGGGCAGCCGCTAGCCCACGCGTACAAAGGCCTCCGCACAATTGACCTGCCAAGTTGCCCATCAAGCAAGTCAGCACCAATTGGGAAGTATTTTGCCCTTGGGATTGCCCATTGGCGCGGGTTTTGGCATAATCGTGGGCTTCGCTGGATTCACCAGCTTGATCGCTAGCCCACCCCGATGGTTGAGCGCGCGGAAACAACCCTTCACGTATCCCGGCCACATCATTGTCACTGGGGCGCCGTGAAAATAACAGGATCGCAAGAACCATGAAAACAGGAATTCACCCCGAATATCGCGACGTCGTTTTTCACGACACCGCCGCCAACGAGAAGTGGATCACCCGCTCCACGTTGCACACCCCACGCAAAATCACCATGGATGACGGCAAGGAATATCCGTTGGTTATTCTTGAGATTTCCAGCATGTCGCACCCGTTCTACACGGGCAAGCAACAACGCATTCTGGACACCGCTGGCCGCGTTGAGCGCTTCAACAAGAAGTACGCCAAAAAAGAAGCCGCATAAGCCACCGCTGATCGGCCAACAAATGAGGCAGCCGCGTGCTGCCTTTTTTGTTTTTCAGCTTCCTCGATGCAAACCATTCGACGAACGCCCGATCACTGCCATTGTCAAAACCGACAGCTACCCGCTATCCGTTGAGGAGAAACTGAATTAATCGCCACCCCGGCGAAGGCCGAAGGCCGAGGCCTGCCCCGACGTAGGTCGGGGGCCGGGGCCCACGCCCCTCGCAAGTCTTTGATTTTTCTGCGGGCGTTGATACCGGCCTCCGCCGGTATGGCAAAAATTAGTATTAATCCACGTTTCACCAACCACTCACTGCTCACCCGTCACTAAACCATGCAACCCCGCATCAATCATCAACCCACAGATCGCAACAAGGCTCGCTGGAAGTCCGTTGCGCTGTTTGCGTTGATTGGATTCTGGTTGCTGTCGGGCGTAATCGGTCGCGACCCCTGGAAGCCAGAGCCAATCTATCTGGGCGTCCTGCAAACGCTGCTCGAGCAGATGGCGAGCGGTGGCCGCGAATGGTGGACGCCAACCGTGGCGGGCGTGGCCCAAGACTCCGAATTTATCCTGATTCATTGGCTCAACGCGCCCATCGTGCTGCTCGCCAAACTGCTGTTGCCGCTGCACGAAGCTGCACGCGTCAGCTCGGTGGCCTGGGCGGCTCTGGGCATCGCTTCGCTCGCGCTTGCAGCACGGCGCTGGAGCGGCGGACACATCTCCTTTCTCGCGGCCATCGTAGCGATCGGCTGTATTGGCCTATACGAATGGGCACACAAATACGGGCCGGACATCGCTGTTTTCGCGGCACTTGCACTCGCCATTTATGGCACGGCCGAGCTGGCCAGCGCAGCCAGGCGAGCCACCGCGCTCCTGACTGCTGCCGTTGTCATCTCTTTTGCTGCGCGCGGCGTCATGGGCTACGTCCTGGTGGCGCTACCCCTCGTCCTGCTATGTTTTGCTCCGGTGTACTCGATGTATCGGGTTGCACTGATCAGAGCGCTGCTTTTCGCCAGCGTTATCTGCGCATTCTGGCTTTGCGCGTTTGCCTTGCGTGATCCGGGTGGCTTTGCGGCGTGGACTGAGGCGGACTTCGGCCTCAATGTCACCGAGCATGAGCGTTTTGGCCCGACTTTTTATCTGGGTACGCTTTTATGGTTTGCGTGGCCCGCGTGGCCAGTTGCGATCTGGTTGATCACGCTGCGCGTTCGCGGCTTTGGCGGCGGTTGGCAGCGCGGCGAGGTGGTCGCGCCCATCGTGTTTTTCGTGAGCAGCTTTGCAACGATTTCGGTGTTTACCGACCCGCGCGCCATTCACGCGATGTACCTGTTGCCGCCGCTCATCATCCTCGCCGCATTCGGCGTCGATACACTCAAGCGCACTTGGTACGCGCTCATCGACTGGTTCGGCATCATGGTGCTGGGGCTCACGGCCATCGCTGTCGTGCTCGCAGCCAGTGCAATTTACTTTGACTGGCCACCGATGATTTCGCAGTGGCTCAAGGGCTACGTACCGGGCTTCAAGGGCACACTGCCGTGGCCGGGTTATGCCGTCGCGATGCTGGCGTTTGTGATTTGGATCGCGCTCATACAACCCGCCCACCAGCACGCCCGCCGCGCCCTGATTAACTGGGCAGGCTGTGTGACGTTTTTGTGGGTGGTGGCGCAGGCGCTACTGATCGCTCCCGCCAACCACATCAACAGCTACCGCAGCGTGTTTACCGATATGGTCGCCCAATGGCCCGCCAACCAGTGCGTCAACTCACTGGAGCTATCTACCGCGCAGGCGGCGATGTTGCGCTACTACACGGGGCTGGTCACTGCGCCAGTCGAGGAAATCTCGGAACTGACCTGCCCGTTTGTTCTTATGCAGCGCTATCGCGGCGAACCCGACGCCCTGCCCGCCCCCGATTTCAAGCTTATTGCGAGCGGCAATCGCCCCGGCGATAATGCGGAATCTTTCGAACTCTACGCTCGCACCTTGAGTGCTACCTCTGCAATACCTGCAATACCCGTTACTGAAAAGGCCATAACGCCATGAAATTTGTTGATGAAGCTTTTATTGACGTAATCGCCGGTGACGGCGGTAACGGGATGGCCTCCTTCCGCCGTGAAAAATGCATCCCACGCGGTGGCCCGGACGGTGGCGACGGCGGACGCGGCGGCAGCATTTATGCGGTGGCGGATGAGAATATCAACACGCTGATCGATTACCGATTTGCGCGTATCCACCGCGCAGAAAAAGGCGGCAACGGCAGCGGCGCTGATTGCTATGGCCGTGGCTCCGAAGACGTGATTTTGAAAATGCCCGTCGGCACTATCATCACCGACGCCGAAACCGGCATCCAGATCGCCGATCTGGCAAAGCACGGCGCTCGCGAAATGATCGCCAAGGGCGGCGCGGGTGGCCTCGGCAATCTGCATTTCAAATCGAGTACCAACCGCGCACCGCGCCAAAAAACGATGGGCGAAGAAGGCGAAAGCCGTCGCGTGCAGCTTGAGCTCAAGGTGCTGGCTGATGTGGGTTTGCTGGGTTATCCCAACGCAGGCAAATCAACGCTCGTGCGCGCCGTCAGCGCGGCCAAACCAAAGGTCGCTGATTACCCCTTCACCACGCTTGCACCGAGCCTGGGTGTCGTGCGCATCGATCATGGTCGTGCGTTCGTCATCGCTGATATTCCCGGCCTGATCGAAGGTGCGTCCGAAGGCGCGGGCTTGGGCCACCAGTTCCTGCGCCATTTGCAGCGCACCAAGCTCATTCTGCATCTCGTCGACATCGCGCCGTACGATCCCGACGCCGACCCGGTGAAAGAAGCCAAGGCGCTCGCTGCCGAGCTTAAAAAGTACGACACGCAACTGTTCAAAAAGCCTCGCTGGCTGGTGTTCAACAAGCTTGACCTCGTTGAGGCCAAAGAGGGCGACACCCGCATCAAGGACGCGCTCAAGCGTTTGCGCTGGAACAAACCGTGGTTTGCCATCAGCGGCATGCAGTCGACCGGTACGCAAAATCTGGTGCGCGCGATTGGCGAACATCTGGCAACCGTTGCCGCAGAACTGGCCGCCAAAGAGGCCGCGAAGAAGCCTAAAGTGGCGGCTCAAGCCAGCGCACTCGCACCGGTGATGGGCCACAGCACACCGTCGGGCCAAGCCACCGAACAAGCGCAAGCCCGCCGCGAAGCCCGCCGCATCGCCGACGCCTCCGTTCTGGCGTGAATCGGGCTCGCCTCAACACCACCAAACGCCTCGTTGCCAAGGTAGGCAGCGCCCTCGTTACCAACGGCGGTGCAGGCATCGACCGGGCAGCCATCACACGCTGGGCGTCCGACGTCGCAGCCCTTCGCGCAAGCGGCGTTCAGGTCATCTTCGTGTCTTCCGGCGCGGTCGCCGAAGGCATGGCGCGACTGGGCTGGAGCGAGCGGCCGAAGGCGATGTCCGAGCTGCAGGCCGCCGCTGCGGTCGGGCAAATGGGCCTCGTCAACGTGTACGAACAAGCCTTCGCCGCACACGGCCTGCACACCGCGCAGGTGCTACTCACGCATGAGGATTTGGCGGATCGCAAACGCTATCTCAACGCGCGCTCGACGCTCCTCGCGCTGCTCAAACACAACGTCATCCCGATCATCAACGAGAACGACACCGTCACCACCGACGAGATTCGTTTTGGCGACAACGACACGCTGGGCGCGCTGGTTGCAAACCTTGTCGATGCGCAAACGCTTGTGCTTTTGACCGATCAACGTGGCCTCTACACGGCCGATCCGCGCAGGGATCCCTCCGCAGAATTCGTGAGCGTTGGACGCGCTGACGACCCGCAATACGAATCGATGGCTGGTGGCGTGGGTACCGGCATTTCA
>JANXUB010000069.1 GCA_025352105.1 Burkholderiales bacterium
TTTGCTACAGCTGCTCTCGCTCACGCTGTTCGAGAAAACGACATTGCAAGACCTGCTGCAAGGGGCTACAACACGCGAAAACGACGCACTCTCGGCTAACCAATTGAATTTGTTCGAGTTTTAACCGGACACTAGTGCCGATTATCTATATAGTCGAGTTTCGCAAAAAACAGCCTATAGCCCCTTAGCAGCGGCGACTAACGCATAAAGCTATTGAATCAGTAGCAGGTGCTTCAGAGGCCGCACCGCTAAAAAATCGGTAATGACCCCGCCGGAAATTTACTCATCGTTGGGAACACATCCGACAATGCGCTGCCCGTCACGCCGAACCAGTTGGCGAACGCGGAGGCGTATTGCTCGGTTGAGGTCGTTGGAATCCAGCGACCGCCGCTCGTGTCATCCGGGCCGTCGACCCGCAACGTGGGAAAGGTGCCGTAGAGCTGCTTGCCCTTGACCGCGCCGCCGACGACCATGTGATGACTGCCCCAACCATGATCGGAGCCGCCGCTACCGTTCGCCGGAAAATCACGCCCGAAGTCACTCATGGTAAACGCCGTCACTTGCTGCGCAACCCCTAGCTCGACCGTTGCACGATAGAAACTGGCCATTGCCTCGCTCACGATCCCGAGCAACTCAAATTGATCACCGAGTTGATCTTCACCGTGCGTATCGAAGCCGCCGAGCGAACAAAAATACACCTGTCGCTTGACGCCGAACGACGCGCGTGCGGCGATGAGCCGTGCGACCGTACGCAACTGATCCCCCAAGCCGCTGCCGGGGAACGTGGTCGTTAGCGGTTTGCTCTGATTGAGCGCCTCCTGAAACACCTGCTGCGTGGTGATGCCGCGCTTGATCGTTTCGTTCCAGGCCGATTCGAACAGATGCGGTCGCGCCGTGTTGATCATCTCAGAAAAGCCAACCGACAGCGCGTCCTTGCTCGTGGAATCGTAACTGTCATAGCCAAAGTTGCCGCTCGACGCCACCTGAAACGGTGACACGGTTGCGCCCTGCTGAAAGCTGCTGCGCCCGTTCACAGCCACCGCCGTGGCGACGTTTTGAGTCCCGTTGAGTGACGCGACCTGATCGGCCACGCGCCCGCCCCAGCCAAGGCGAACAGAGCTGTCCGAGCTACCCGCCTGCCATTGCGATTGCTGGTCGCTGTGAGAGAACAGATTGGGCGGCAGCTGCACCGAATTGCCCTGCCACTGCGCGCGCGTGGTCGGCTGCGCGAGCGGCCCAACGTTCGCAACTGCGGCGCATTGGCCCGTCTCAAACAGGCTCGCCAGCGCACCCATCGCCGGATGCAGCGCGAAGGGACGACCCTGCGTGTTCGTGGGGTTGATCGCCTGCAACGAACCACGATCCAGCGCTAATCGCCCTCTTCCTTTTTGGTAGTCGGCGAAGGCAGAAACGTCGAGCGGAATCAGCAAATTGTTTCCGTCGTTACCGCCGAACAGGAAGATGCCGACCAGTGCTTTGTAATCGGTCGCGGTGGCGATTTGCGCGAACGCGGAGCGAGCGAGACCGCCCATGAGCCCTCCTCCTAGCGCGAGGGGAGCCATTGCGGTCAGGCGAAGTACGTTGCGACGTGAGGGAGCAAAATGTTGAGTCATGATCTGCTCCTACCGTTGAATGACAAATTCAGGCGCGATCACCGCGAGATTCAACGCGGCCTGCAACCGGTTGTCTGTGTCCTTCACCGGGAACGCGTTTACTGCGCGCTCAATCACGGTTTGTGTAGCTGTGGTCATACCACCCGCAAACAAAGTCCAGTTCAGCCGATCCATCAGTTTCGCCGTGTTGCCCGCATCAGCGAGCCAGGTGGTTGTATCGAAATCAACCCGGTTCGGTTCGTCAAACCCGATGCCGCCATCGCGTATCAGGCGCGAGAAAAAATTGGTGCTACCCACGACCTGAGTATCCGTCGCGTTCTGAAATTCTGGCGACGCAAGGCCCGCTTGTGCAATAGCTCCCGAGCGCGCATACAGCGGCGAGAAAAAGTTAAAAACCGACGCCGCCAACAGCGGCGATTGTCCGAGATAATCATCCGGCGAGTCCAGCCACCAGATCGAGTTGCGTCCGTTGTTTGACTTCGCGCCAAGTGCGTCGGCGAAGTGGACGAAGCGCACCATCGGTTCGCGCAGCTTGCCATCGGTGGTGCTGCTGGTGACGGGATTGCGCGCTTCGTCGTCGAGCAGAATCGCGCGAACCACGGCTTCCAAATCGCCGCGCACACCCGAGCCATTGTTGTTCCAGACGGCCACGACGCGCGACACATAAGCGGGGCTCGGGTTACTCGTCACGAGAAATTGAATCAAGCGCTTGCCAATAAACGGCCCGACGTTCGGGTGATTGGCGATGTTGTCGAGCGCGTCATTCAGGTCTTTTTCCGGCGTTTGACCGGCGGGCAATATGGTGCCGTTCAGAAGCTGCTTGGTGCCCGTTGAATGATGGCTCGGCCACGCCTGCATTTCCAGCGTCCAGTTTTGTTTCGGTGGATTGAAGCTGTCCTTGAACGTCGTGTCGTTGCCACCAAAGCTCCATCCGGTAAACACTTTGGCAAAACCCTGCACAACGCCCTGATCGTAAGTCACTTGTGTCCGGCCAAACTCGTCCCGCTTCGGCGTTCCGTCGTTGTTTAACTGCACCAGACCAATCGAGAAAAGCTGCATCACTTCGCGTGCATAGTTTTCGCTTGGCATGCGGCCGCTGGCGGGATCCTCCTTGTCGTTGCCGAGCATATTGAGGTAATACCCCATCGCTGGCTGAAGCGTCACATCCCGTATCAGCGTCCGGTAATTGCCAAACGCGTTTTTGTAGATCGTGTCCATCCAGAACGCGAGCGCGTCAGTATCCTGATCTGGCGCAATATTCGACACGACCATGATCTCCGTGAGCGCCAGCGCGACTCGAGAGCGCAGCCGCGCATCGCCAAAAATCATGTTCTGCCAGATCGCCTCGAAGATGTGCTGCTCTTCAACCTTGATGCTCAGCGCCCGCAGGTTGGCGAGATAGGCGGCGTGGCTTTGCCAGCGCGTGTTGAACTGTGCGTCGACCCAGTCGGCTGTCCCTCGCGCTTTCACGTCGTCAATATCAGCCACCGAGCGCGGCCCGAAACTGGCCTGCAACAAGAGTCGCGCCGCATCGCGTCGCTTGGCATCGACCGTCAGCGGCGAGTTACTGATCGTGAGCTGAACTTCATTGGATCGCAGCGGCGTCGCGCCGTCCGCGCGCATCACGAACTTGTGCTTGCCAACCAGCAGATCAGGCACTTGCCAGCTACCCGTCGCCAAATCACTGCTGCCCCAGCGTTTGCCATCGACGTAGAGGCGCATCATGCTGCCTGTCAGGCCATTGGATGTGTAGGTGGTGGTGACTGTCGCCCGTCCGTTGGAGACGTTGCCTGCGGAGGCTGAGAGCACAATTTCTGCTGCTGTGGCTGTCCATGATGCCAGCAACCAGATTGCGATCACTAGCACGGCAACAAGTGCGGCTAAAGCCTCAGATCGACGTAACACCGATTGAGGGTGCAGGTGATCTTGATGATGGGATCGAGCAACTTTTACTACTTCACCACTTTGCTGCATGGACAACTCCGTTAGCGCAAAATCCCCCGGTGACTTCGGTGTGCGTCGCTTCTTGTACGCATCGCCGCAAAGTTTATGACATCATCATTGAAAAGACAAGCAGAGATCAATCAGCAGCGAAAGCGACGGCGTTCTGGGTGCTCGGATCAAAGAGCACCGCCGCGCTCGTGTCGACCACCAAGTCAACTTCATCGTGGGCAGCTACAGCTGCCGGGTGCAGCCGCGCAATGCAACGCACCCCGCCGAGCGTGATGAAAATCAGCGTATCCGCGCCGGTCGGTTCTGCCAGATCAATGGGGACGGTCAAGTTCGCAGCTGCGCCCTTGCTGCGCCCTGTGTCGGTCAGGTGTTCAGGGCGCAAGCCTAGCAACACCGGCGCCCCGTCGACCATCCGCTCGTGGAGCCTCGACATTTCGAAGCCAACGAGAGGCAATTGCACACGCTTCGCAGCCGTTGGGCCGACAGTAATTTCCGCGTACAGTTTGCCGTCATTGATCGACAGCGTCGCCGGAATCAAATTCATCGGCGGAGAGCCCATAAAACCCGCGACGAAGGTGTTGACCGGACGGTTATAGATTTCATCAGGCGTGCCAAACTGCTGTACGACGCCATCTTTCATAACTGCGATTTTGTCGCCCAGCGTCATCGCCTCGATCTGGTCGTGCGTGACGTAAACCGTAGTGATGCCAAGGCGCTTGTGCAGCAGCTTGATCTCGCTCCTCATCTCGACGCGCAGCTTGGCATCGAGATTCGAAAGTGGCTCATCGAACAGAAAAATTTGCGGCTCGCGCGCGAGCGCCCTGCCCATGGCCACGCGCTGCCGTTGCCCGCCTGAGAGCTGCGCGGGTTTGCGGTCTAGCAACGGCTCAATTTGCAGAAGCTTTGCAACACGCGCAATCGTCGCCTCCTGCTCCGCTTTCGGCACCTTGCGTAGTGACAAACCGAACGCAATGTTCTGGCGAACGCTCATTGATGGGTACAGTGCGTAACTCTGAAACACCATCGCAATATCGCGATCTTTGGGCGGCAGATCGTTGACGCGTTTGCCGCCGATGCTGATCTCGCCCTCAGTCACGGTTTCAAGCCCAGCAATCATGTTGAGCAACGTACTTTTGCCACAACCGGAGCCACCAACGAGGATCAGAAACTCCCCGTCGGCGATGTCAAGATTGATCCCCTTGAGCACCTCAACGCCGTTGGGATAGACCTTGCGGATGTTGTGAATGCCGAGACTTGCCATGAGCGCTCTACCTAACCTTTGACCGCACCGGCAGTCAGCCCGCGCACGAAATATTTGCCAGCAACGATGTAGACCAACAGCGTCGGCAGGGCAGCGATGATGGCGGCCGCCATGTCGACGTTGTATTCCTTGACGCCGGTCGACGTGCGTACGAGATTGTTCAGCGCAACGGTCACTGGCTGCGAATCCGATCCGGCAAACACCACGCCGAACAAAAAATCATTCCAGATTTGGGTGAACTGCCAGATCACACAGACCATGAAAATCGGTCCGCTAATCGGTAACAGAATTCGCTGAAAAATCGTAAAGAAACCCGCCCCGTCAACGCGTGCCGCTTTCACCAGTTCACCGGGCACACCGATGTAATAGTTGCGGAAAAACAGCGTCGTGAACGCGAGCCCATAAACCACATGAACAAATATCAAGCCGAACACCGAATCAGAAATACCCACCGCGCCAAGTAAGCGCGCCATGGGCAGCAGCACCACCTGAAACGGAATGAAACACCCCACAAGCAACGCTGTGAACAGGAAATCCGAACCACGAAAACGCCAGTGCGTTAGCGCGTAGCCGTTCAACGCTCCGACGAGCGTTGAAATCAAAACAGCCGGAATCGTCATCAGCAACGAGTTCAAAAAAAACGGCTTCAAGCCTTCGCAGCGAACACCGCTACACGCCGTTCCCCACGCTTTCAGCCACGGCTCAATCGTCGGCGCATGCGGCGCAGCAATCAAACTACCTTCGCGAATTTCATCAAGCGTTTTCAGTGACGTGGAAAGCATCACCCACATCGGTGCCAGCGCATACAGTGCCGCGAGAATCAGCATGAAATACAAGAAAAATCGCGACACCCGATTCATGGCCATGACCTATCCAACGAGTCCCCTCTCCCTTGAGGGGAGAGGGTTAGGGAGAGGGTGAACGTGGTGGGGAGAGCCAAGATGAATGCACCATCCACCAGCCCCCTCTCCCACGAGGGGAGAGGGAGCAGAACCACCTTCATCGATCCCTCCCGCTACGCGCTTCCGCATACATCAACGGCACCATCACCGCGACAATCGTCATGAGCATCATGACTGCGCTTGCCGCCCCCACACCCAACTGTCCGCGAGTAAACGAGAACTGATACATGAAGATCGCGGGCACATCAGACGATGTTCCCGGCCCACCGCCGGTCAACGCCATCACCAGATCAAAGCTCTTGATCGCGATATGCGCAAGGATCAGTGTGACTGAGAAAAACACGGGGCGCAAACTCGGGATGATGATGCGCCGATAAATCGTCGGCAGCGACGCACCATCCACCTGCGCCGCCTTGATGATCTCGCTGTCGACGCCACGCAATCCCGCCAGAAAAAGCGCCATCGCGAAGCCCGAGCTCTGCCACACGCCAGCGATGACGACCGTGTAAATCGCCCTATCTGGATTCACCAGCCAGTCAAACGTGAAGCTCGTCCAGCCCCATTGCTGCACGATGCGCTCAAGGCCGAGGCCGGGGTTCAGCAACCACTTCCATGCGTTGCCAGTCACGATGAAAGACAACGCCATCGGATACAAATAAATCGCGCGCAGAAAGCCTTCGCCGCGAATTTTTTGATCAAGCAGAATCGCCATCAACAAGCCGACAACGAGACTGATACCGATAAAAAGCGATCCGAAAATCGCCAGATTTTTCGCGCTGACCCAGAAGCGTTCGTTGTCGAACAATTCATCGTAGCGCTCCAATCCCGCCCATTCCCAGTTCGGCAGCAATCGCGACTCGGTGAACGAGAGCGCAATCGTGATCAGGATGAAGCCGTAGACGAACAACAAGCTCGCCGCGAGGGTGGGCGACAGGACTAGCTTGGGGAGCCAGCGGTCGGAGGGAGGAATAGCCATCTGGAGAGAAGTCGCCGAGGTTTTGTTCCCTCTCCCGCAACGCGGGAGAGGGTTAGGGCGGTCGCTTTACAACGCCAAGTTGGTTTCGTAGTCCACCGCCCTCACCCGCCCTGTCGGGCACCCTCTCCCGCGCTGCGAGAGAGGGCTCCGATTGCTTACTTCGTTTTGCTCGCCTTAACCAGCGCCGCAACAGCGTCCTTCGACGACATCGTCGAATTCATGAACTTGGCAATCACGTCAACAATGGCGCCTTGCGTAGCCGACGGGATCGCCATGCCGTGCGCGAAGCTGGCAACTAGACCACCCGTCTTGGCAGTGCTGTCGAAATCCGCCATTGATTTGGTGGCGCAGGCATCAAACTTCGCCTTGTTCACGCCGGGACGCACTGGAATCGAGCCTTTGTTCAGGTTGAATACTTCCTGAAACTCCGGGCTCATGATCGCTGTTGCGAGATCGAGTTGACCTTTTTTTGCGTCTGCGGCTTTCACGTTGAACATCGCAAATGAGTCGATGTTGAAGGTGTACGAATTCGCGGTTCCAGGTGCTGCAGCGCAGGTGTAGTCCTTGCCGCTGACTTTGTTGGCTGCCGTGAATTCACCCTTCGCCCAGTCGCCCATGAATTGCATGCCGCCCTTGCCATTCATGACCATCGCGGTGGCCAGATTCCAGTCGCGGCCCGATGCATCTTTGTCGATGTAGGTTTTGATTTTGGCTAGCGTGTCGAACGACTTTTCCATCGTTGGGCTCGCGAGCGCAGCGGAATCCAGTTTGACTAAAGCGTCGTTGTAGAACTTCGCGCCGCCGAGGCCGAGTACGACGGATTCGAACACCGTAGCGTCCTGCCACGGCTGTCCGCCGTGGGCAATGGCAACGATGCCCTGCGCCTTGAATTTGTCGGCGAGCGCGAAGAATTCGTCGTACGTGGTCGGCGCTTTGCCGCCCGCTTTGTTCAGTGCGTCCTGATTGATCCAGAGCCAATTGACGCGATGCACATTCACCGGTGCGGCGACGTAATTGCCCTTGTATTTCATGACGTCAGCCACGGCCTTGGGGAGCAGCTTGTCCCAGTCTTTCGCGGCGTCGTTGATGTTGCCGAGTGCTCCCTCTTTCGCCCACTCCTGAATCGACGGGCCTTTGATCTGCGCAGCGGTCGGTGGATTGCCAGACACGACGCGTGCTTTGAGCGCGGTCATCGCCGCGTCACCGGCACCGCCAGCCACTGCGAAGTCTTTCCACTTGTGGCCTTTGGCTTCCATCATTTTCTTGAGCTCGGCAACGGACTTGGCTTCACCTCCGGACGTCCACCAGTGCAGGACTTCGACTTCGGCGGCGCTTACGACGCTGGCCATCAGTGTGGCAGCGGCGATGGCGATTGCGGTCTGTTTGAATTTCATGAGTTTCTCCTTGGTTTTTTATATCGTTAAATTTTTGCCGCACGGTGGGCCGGATGCAGGAACGGCTTCTGCAAGATTAACCCGGCAGCGCGTAATCCTTGAACTGCTCGCGCAGCTTCGCCTTCATCATCTTGCCCGTCGCGCCAAGCGGAATCGCATCAACGAATTGCACGTCGTCCGGCACTTGCCACTTGGCAATCTTGTCGTCGTAAAACTTGAGAATCTCCGCAGCGGTAACTTCTGCGTTGGGCTTTTTAACGACGACGAGAATCGGCCGTTCGTCCCACTTTGGATGACGAATTCCGATACACGCCGCCATCATCACGGCAGGATGCGCCATCGCGATGTTTTCAATGTCAATCGAGCTGATCCATTCGCCCCCAGACTTGATCACGTCCTTGCTGCGGTCCGTGATCTGCATGAAACCGTCGGGATCAATCGTGGCAACGTCGCCCGTCGCGAAGTAGCCGTCCTTGTCGACGATATGGCCACCATCGCCTTTGAAATATTGATAGACAATCCATGAACCACGCACCAGCAGATCGCCGGACGCTTTGCCATCGCGCGGTAACTCATTGCCCTCGGGATCGACGACTTTCATGTCCACGCCAAACACGGCGCGGCCCTGCTTCAGGAGAATCGCGCGCTGCGTCGGCCAGTCGGAATTCGCGTCCTTGCCCTTCAATGTTCCGTAGGTGCCAATCGGGCTCATCTCGGTCATGCCCCACGCGTGATTGACGGTCACACCGTGCTTGTCGCGGAACGCGTCGAGCATGGCTGGCGGACAGGCGGAGCCGCCGATCACCGTGCGTTTCATCGTCGACAGCTTGAGTCCGTTCGTCTCCATGTGCGAGAGCAGCATTTGCCACACGGTCGGCACGCCAGCCGAGAACGTAACTTTCTGCTGCTCGAACAAATCGTAAATTGACTTGCCGTCCATGCCAGCACCGGGAAACACGATTTTGCTGCCAACCATCGGCATCAAGTACGGCAAACCCCAGGCGTTGACGTGGAACATCGGCACCACCGGCAACACACTGTCGCGCGAGGAGATTCCAATCGCATCGGTTGCCGCGCATGCCATCGCGTGCAACATCGTCGAGCGGTGGCTGTAGAGCACGCCCTTCGGATTGCCCGTCGTGCCGCTGGTGTAGCACAGGCTGGATGCCATGTTCTCGTCAAACACGGGCCACTTGTATTGATCCGATTGCGCGCCAATCCACGCCTCGTAGCTCAGCAAATTTGGGATACCCGAATCAGCAGGCAATTTGTCGGCATCGCACAAAGCGACGTAATGCTTGACTGTCGGGCACTTCGGCGCAATCGCTTTGATCAGCGGCAAAAACGACATGTCGAAACACATCACTTCGTCTTCGGCGTGATTGACAATCCACGCCATCTGGTCGGGATGCAACCGCGGATTGACCGTGTGCAACACGCGCCCCGAGCCGGACACGCCGTAGTAGAGCTCGAAGTGGCGATAACCATTCCATGCGAGCGTTGCAACGCGCGACGATTGTGCGATTTGCATCGCGTCCAGCGCGTTGGCGATCTGCTTGGCGCGGCGATTGACCGTCGCGTAATTGGTGCGGTGAATGTCGCCCTCAACGCGCCGCGACACGATCTCGGTATCGCTGTGATACGTCGCAGCAAATTCGATCACCGACGAAATTAGCAACGAATGTTGCTGCATCAAACCCAACATGCTGTCCTCCTTAACGCTGTGCTCCACTCAAATGTAGTGGATATGTCAGCTGCATTCTCATCACATCACGCGAGCGCTGAATACTCAACAGCTTTTCCTTAAAGCCCTTATTTAATATGGGCTAAGGCTCCAATTATATAAAAATCGACTTTTTCCTAAAAGCGCACTAGTGTCCGGTTAAAACTCGAACAAATTCAATTGGTTAGCCGAGAGTGCGTCGTTTTCGCGTGTTGTAGCCCCTTGCAGCAGGTCTTGCAATGTCGTTTTCTCGAACAGCGTGAGCGAGAGCAGCTGTAGCAAACC
>JANXUB010000109.1 GCA_025352105.1 Burkholderiales bacterium
TCCGGCCAGTTGATTGATGTCAGCTTCGACTTTTTGCTCGTCGCCGCCCAAGCCCCAGGTTTGCCGCAGAAACGAGCGCGCGCGATACAGCTTGAGTGCTGCACCCGAGGTGCGCGCCAGCTCGCCGTTCGGAAAACCACCCAGCCCTGTCAACCCCGATAGTGGGACGCCTTGCGCGACTTCCGGGTTAAGATAAATCTCGGCTCCGGGCCAGAGCCGCACGCCGAGCGCAGCGGTCGCCGTGAACGAGTAACTGGCTTCGCGATTAGGAGAAAGACTGTTGTCGCCAGAGTACGCCGCACGAAACGCCTGCTTGCTTTGGGTGACGTAGGTTGACTGAAACCGGACGTCCCAATCGAACGGTGACGCCGCAGGTAGGGCTTCCTCGGCATTCGCGAATGATGGAAAAAAAAGCGCCGGCAACAGCCAGACGAGCGAGGCGAGCAATTTCAAATCAAAGCGGCGTGGAAGCATGCGTTACCGGGGTCGGGTTGAGCGCGAGAAGCGGATTGCCCACGCAGCGATTTACCCAATTGTCTTCGAAGCTTAAATCAGCTTCGTGAAACCTTCGTGACAGGTGGAACGGCAATCTTGACGCTCGTGGTCGCACCGCGCAGCTTCCACACGATGCGCGAACCGAGCAGCACGGCGAACACGCAGGCGTAAATGATGGGCTGCGTCAGGTCCTTTTTTACCAACCACCAGTAGTGCACGACGCCGAGAATGGCGATCACATACACGAGGTAATGAATGCGCTGCCAGAGCTTCGCGCCGAGCTTTTTGATGATCGCGTTATTTGAGGTGACCGCGAGCGGGATGAACAGCAAAAACGCGGCGAATCCGACCGTGATGAAAGGCCGTTTGATCACGTCCTTGATGATGTCTTCCACATCAAAAAAGCGGTCAAACCAAATGTAGGTTGTGAAGTGCAGGCAGACGTAGAAAAACGCCAGCAGCCCCGCTGTGCGGCGCAGACGAATCAGCCACGGCCAGTTGAGCAACTTCCGAAGCGGCGTGATCGACAGCGTCACCGCCAACCCGACCAGCGTCCACGTTCCAGTGGAGCGCGTGATTAATTCAATCGGATTTGCACCGAGCTGATTGGTGAAATAGCCGACCACCAGCCGCGCCAGCGGCAACATTCCAAGCAGAATCAGCGCCCACTTGATGCGTTGCACCGTCGGCGTGCTGGGGTTCTTCCAGGTACGCGAAACGTTGGTGCTGGTGTTCGAGTTTGCTAGGTGAATAGCCATGTGTGAAGCATACGGCCCGGTGCGAATGCGAAGCTGCCCGCAACCAGAATGCCGCCAATGTAGACGCCAATCATCCCTTGTGCATGACGGCGAACGTTGTGGTTTTTCGCAGCGAAATACGCGCGCGGGACAAGGGTGAGCACGATAACGCTAAAGATATGAATGAAGCCGAAGTGACCCAGAATCGTGGGCCCCAGTTTGGCGGGTAGAAACAGCGTGATGATCGCGGTGACAAACATCAGCAGCATGTAGGTTTTGCCGAGCGTGCGGTGCAGCGGGCTGCCCTTGCGCGCGACCATCATGTAGGTGCCGATCACAAACGACGGCAAAACTGTGGCGAGGTGAGCGTAGACGAGGGGCAGTTCGGAGGTGCGCATTTGTGAGGCTCTTCAGGCAGTGGGCGATGACGGATTTAAGCCGCCCTTCGCCACTTGTAGCAGCGCGACGCGACGAAGCGTCCGCCACGCGCGCCAATCGCTTCCCGTCTTCGCCAACCTTAAACACAACGTTCACGTCTGCTCAAAAAAACTTCTTCAGATCCATCCCCGCATACATCGACGCGACCTGATCGCCGTAGCCGTTGTACATGAGCGTTTTGCGTTTGCCGAATTCACTGAGACGGCGCTCGCTCGCCTGACTCCAGCGCGCGTGGTCGACCGTCGGGTTCACGTTGGAATAAAAACCATATTCGCTCGGCCCCGCCTTGACCCAAGCGGTACGCGGCTCTTTTTCGACGAAGCGAATCTTCACGATGGATTTGCCGCCCTTGAAGCCATATTTCCACGGAATCGTCATGCGAATCGGCGCGCCATTCTGGTTTGGTAGCATTTCGCCAAACGCGCCCAGCGTCAAAAGCGTCAACGGATGCATCGCCTCGTCCATGCGCAGGCCCTCGGTGTACGGCCAGTCGAGCACACCCGAGCGCAGGCCGGGCATCTGCGCCTTGTCGGCCAGCGTGACGAACTCAACGTACTTGGCGTTGCCTTTCGGTTGCACCTGTTTGATCAACTCGGACAGCGGAAAACCCACCCACGGAATCACCATCGACCACGCCTCGACGCAGCGGAAACGGTAAATCCGCTCTTCCAGCGGGGCGAGTTTGTACAGGGCATCAATGTCGAACACCTGTGGTTTCAGCACTTCGCCCTCCACGGCGACTGTCCAAGGCCGGGTTTTCAGCGACTTGGCCATCACCGGCGGATCGGTCTTGTCGGTGCCGAATTCGTAGAAGTTGCAATAACTCTTCAGCTCGTCGAATTTATTGAGCTTTTCATCGGTCGGCAACCCGTACGTCGGGTTCGGTTTCACGCCCATGAGCTTCGCGCCTTGCGCCTGCGCCTCGCAGGCAGCGAGCGTAGGCAGGCCCGCGATCAGCCCCAGACCCGCAGCCTGCTTGAACCAGTCGCGACGGGCATTGAACTCGGTCTCCGAATTGATCTCGGAGGGCAAAATGTCGGAAGGACGGCGAATCAACATATGGAATTCCTGACTGTGTTGCAGATGTGTCGTTCAATCAAGGAGAACCTTTCATGCGTCGACTCTGGCGGAGCACAATTTGCGCTATCAACGTAGTAGCGCCTAGTTTAGTTTTTATGACCCTCGGCAGCGCTGCGTATGCTCAAAAAGCCCCGCCGGAGCAGGCAAAACTGTTTGACTACAGCACCACTGCAACCGTTCCCGCGATGGCGGGCGGTGTCCTTCGCAAAGCCAAGTGCTGCGACGTGACCGAGTGGAAGCTGGTGCGTCCGGCTGACGCCGAAGGCGGTGGCGATATCGAGTTAACCGTCGTCGCCCCGATCAGCAAAGGCCGTCACCCGACCGTGCTCTGGCTGCACCGCGAGGGCAACGAGGTCAAGCGCGCGATGTTTGTACAGGAGGCCGAGGCGCTGGCAGCGGGCGGCATCGCGTCGCTGCTGGTCGAGCTGCCGTTCAAACAACCCTACGTTCATCGCGCCAACAACAACGCGGGCGACGCCGAGACGATCAGAGCCGCCGTCATCGACACCCGGCGCGCGATGGACTGGGCGGCGACGCGGCCTGAGTTCAACATTGACAAGCTCGCCATCGTCGGCCATCGCTTCGGCGCATGGGCGGCGGCGCTGGTCGCTGGCGTCGACAAGCGCGTGGATGCGCTCGTGCTCATGAGCCCGCCGGGCAAACCCAGCGGCTGGCTGCAAGTCACCGAGCAAGCCAAAGCGAAACAATTCCGGGAGAGTTTCGACAAGGACTCATGGATCGGCTATCTCGCCTCCATCGAGCCGCTCGACCCGGAAAGGTGGATCCAGTACGCCGCGCCCGCCAAGGTCTATTTTCAGTTCGGCAGCAGCGACGGCTGGGTGCAAACGCTGGAACAGGTGGATTTGTACCGAGCCGCCTCCCAGCCCAAAGCACGTCAAATGTTTGACTCGGATGAGATGCTCAACGAAGAAGCACGCAAGGACCGTGGGCTTTGGTTGAAGAAGGTTTTGCTGGGGAAGTAGGCGCGAACAGCTTTCGGCTGTATTGCTTATTTCGTCTGGGCTGAAGCATTGAATCGGCGTTAGTCGATAAATGCCTAATACACCTCCAGCCCCTATTCAGCAGCGCTTTCAACCCAAAGCTGATGTCGTAGCGAAGCGCGTCAACGCCTCACTGTGGTACGCACATCACCTGACCTTCGTCAGCCCAGCCTTCGCGCACGGCGACCGCCACTTCGCTCCGGTCGGTCGTGTAGCGATGGTTGCTCACGTAGCGGCCATTGGAGCTTGAGGCATTGTTGTAGAGTCGATACAGCGGCTTGCTCTCCGTTGGGCACGGTTTCGTGCCGTCTGCGTTCGTGCCCGGCATCGGCATGTTCACGGCGAACGTTTGACCTTCGTACGACAGCTCGGGAATTACCTTGAGGGCAGCGCATTCCCGGTCGTCAGCGCTGTAGAAATGCGTGTTCGGGCCACCGTTCTTGCCGCCGTAGAAACGGCAGACCGAAACATAGCCGCCGCTTTTGAACGATTGTCCGGTGCGCGTCCAATTCGGCTGCGCATCGAGCAGGGTCTTGTCGGACGCGAGCACGGCGTAGAAGAATTGACCGGTTCGTTGCGCTGGGAAATCGACCCGATTGACAAATTCGACCACATCGTCCTCGATGCGCGGTGGTGGCAGCGACACGAGCTCGATATTGTTGACCGGGTTCGGAACTTTGAAAAAATTCGCCAGTTCAGGTACTTTGGCTGCGTTCGTCGCGACCCAGTCGCTCTCGCTGGCTACCAACCCCAATCGATACGCCCAAAAATGGCTCGCCCAAGGCACGCCGTTGCGGCTCACGGACATAGGGCTGGCGTCGTACTCGCCCCCGTCGACCGCCTTGCGGCGAACCGGAGATCGAAACGTATAGTCCTCACGCGCGCGAAGGTACTGCGTCCCATTCGGTGGCGAGCCCCCGAAGTAATTGCAAGCGTAGTAGTCGTCGCCCGTCGATTGACCCAGTGGCGACTTGCTCCATTGTGGCTGTCCACTGACGACCTGGCCAATCAACGGCTCGGCCGGAAATGCCAAACCCGTCGAGCTACACACACCGTCCCGGTATCCGAAAAACATGAAACCAGCAGCAGGGTTCTTTGCGTCGAAACCAAACGCGACTAACCTGAGGATCGAATAAAGCCCATCTGGAATCGAAGGCGGCGCGTCTAACCCACCACCAATAACACGCGAAACTGCCTCGTACTTTCGGGTGACGAGATAGGGTATCGTGCTCCGCAAACGCTCGTAAGTTCTGTCGTCTGCCGCGACAATTGCCTGCCTGTAATATAGCCCCAGATTGCTGAGTGGAAAGTCACCGGCGCTCGCAGTGTTTGAAAAAAGGTGCTGCGCAAGTAGGGCGCAAGCTGCGAAGCGCGCAAACTTCGCTAAACGGCGCGTTCGGCTGGCATGGAAGTACATAGTCACTTTCGCTTTACAAGAAAATACGAGGCGAATCAGCGTGTGAACACGGCGCGCGTGTCGTGTCACATGAATCGCTTCATTATCTCGTCATTCGGCAACTATTTTGTGGCTCGACAGCAAGCTGTCCGCAAAAGAAAACGCCCGCACAAGGCGGGCGTTTCGAGACTGAATCAGCTCAGGAACGTATTACTTCTTCTTGAAGTCGTCGTGGCAGGCTTTGCACGTGCCGCCTACGACGCCGAACTGCTTTTTGAAGCCGGCTTCGTCACCCGCTGAGGCGAGTTTGGCGAGCGTGTCGGTTTCGGTGGCGAGCTTGGTGGCGAGTTCTTTGAACTTGGCGTTGTTGCTCCAGACAGCGGGCAGCGCGCCGGTGTTGCCCACGGTCTCAGTGCCAGCCGGGAAACTGTCAAAGGGCAGCTTGGCCATGGTGGCGACGAGCATCGATGCCTTGGTGGCTTCGTCTTTGTTGAACGGCTTCTCGCCCTTGGCGACTGCACCCATCGGGCCGAAATACCAGCCCATCAGCGCAAACGCTGACTGACGATGCTTGACGAAGGCTTCCGGTTTCGGTTGCGCGATAGCGGATGTAGCGACTGCAATGGCAGCGGTCGCAATAGCGATTTTGGTGAAATTTTTCATATGCACTCCAGAGAAAAAATAGGACGGGTAAAACAGGGACGATTGAAACTACGACTTGAATAACGCGGACCAGTTCACTGCGATGACGACGGCGGCGATGGCCAGCGACAAAACGACGAAACCAACTGGGTGTGAGGCTTTGCGTGCAGCCTGCGCCTCCAAGGCCAGCGCGGGCGGCAGGGATTTTTTGCCGGTAAACATGGCGCGGATGATGCCCTCCTTTTTCACGAAAACGTGAAAGAGCACGGCCGCAATGTGTATGCCGACCAGGATCAGCAGGCCGTCGCCAATGATGCGGTGACGGCTCATCAGCGTGATCGAGGTTTCGTCGGACACGTAGCGCGCGAGCGGGCCGGTGGTGGCGATTTCGTCGTTACTGAACAGGCCCAACACGCCTTGTGTTGCCAGCAACAACAGCAACACGATGACCATCCAGCCGCCGACCGGGTTGTGCCCGATCACGTGTTCATGGCCCTTGCAAAGTAAACCTTTGGCGAACTTGAAGCCGCGCACCGGCCCGGTCAAAAACGAGGTGTAGCGGGCATATTCACCGCCGACGAAGCCCCAGATCAGGCGAAAAGCGACGAGCGCGAGAATGGAGTAGCCGCTCCGCATATGCCAGACGATCCATTCGCCTCCGACCTTGCCGCTGGCCACCGAAATGGCGAACAAGGTCACCAGCGACCAGTGAAAACAGCGAACAAACGCGTCCCAGACGGGCGCAGAAATAAGATCAGTCGCGGGTTTTGTCATGCAGAAGCCTCTTCAAATGCCAAACGCAAATCACTCAGATGGTTATGCAGTTGAACTAGTTCCGCAGCCGGGATACGATCAAACGCGCGCCGCAAATGCCGCATATGCGCCGGGAAGGCCTCATCGAAAAGCACAGTGCCCCTACGTGTCAGCGCGATGTGTGTGCGCCGCGCGTCATCGGCGTCCGCCCTGCGTAACACGAGGCCGCGCGCTTCCATGCGGTCGAGCACGCCTGTTAGCGTGCCTTTGGTGATCAGTGTGCGCTCGCCCAATGCCTTGCAGGTCATGCCCTCGGTGTTGCCGAGTGTGGCGATGACGTCAAATTGCGATTCGGTCAAGCCCATTTTTTTGACGTGTGCTCCTGAGAAGCGCTCAAACGCCTGAGTGCAGCGAATCAATTGACGCAGCGTTGGCATAAAGTGTGGAATCGTGGCACCGGAATTCATTAGTTCGTATTAGAACAATTATTGTGATCTGGAGCAAGGCGCGCTCGCGCCAGACCGGGTCAAGGGCACTTCTAAAAATTCGTTTTTTGGGATGAAGTGCGAAGCGTGAGGCGCGCAGCAACCGCAATGTACGCTCTGGTACGTGAGGATTGGGAGCACCGCACAACGAAGCAATTCGCCTGAACAACGGATTTATAGGACTGCCCTAAACGATAATTTCGTAATGTCCAGATTGATCGTCGTCGTTGCGGCTAACGCTGCTGTTTTGCTCTCCACGTTCGCAGCTCAGGCGGCGCTGCCAGACCCGGTGACCAGCGCAATGCGCGAGGTCGGCGTGCCGATCAACGCGGCGACGATCTATGTTCGTGAAGTCGGGAAATTCGAGCCGCTCGTCGCGCACCGAAGCACCGTGCCGATGAACCCGGCGTCGACCATGAAGGTTGTCACGACGCTCGTGGGTCTTGACGTGCTGACACCGAATTACACATGGAAAACCACGTTTTCCACCGCATCAAAAATTGAGGCGGGCGTGCTGCAAGGGCCACTCTACCTGCGCGGCAGCGGCGACCCGAAGTTTGTCGCGGATCACTTGCAGACGGCGATCAAGTCACTCCGGGATCGTGGCATTCGTGAAATCTCCGGTGACATTGTGTTGGATCGCTCGCGATTCGCAGCGGTCGCCTACGATCCAGGGCTGTTCGATGGTCAGCCGCTTCGACCGTACAACGTCGGGTCCGATGCGTTGTTGTTTAACTTCAAATCCGTTGGCTTCCGGTTCGCGCCGCAACCGGACAATTCAGTCGCCGTCACCATCGACGGGCCCGCGCCCGACGGGCTGACGCTCACCAATCGACTACGCGTGACCGGCGGCAGTTGTGGCGATTGGCGCAGTCTGGTGACGCCGGTCTTCGCGAGCCAAGGCAGTAGCGCCACGGCGAGTTTCACCGGTACTTACCCGCGCGACTGCGCCGACAAAGACTGGTATGTGAGCCTCTTCGATCACAACGGCCTCTTGGCGGGCACCTTCGCCCGCATGTGGCGCGACGCGGGTGGCGTCTGGACAGGCATCATGAAAGACGGCGCAACGCCGAAGAACGCGCGCGTGCTCTACACCCATACCTCCGCATCGCTCGCCTCGATGGTGACCGACATCAACAAGTTCAGCAACAACGTGATGGCGCGGCAGCTGCTGCTGACGATTGACGCGGAGCTCAGCAAAAAGCCCGCACAAGCCAAGCGGGCGGCGCGCAGCATTCAGGAATGGGCGAAAAGTCGCGGCTTTGACATCAACGATCTGGTGATCGAAAACGGCTCTGGCCTGTCGCGTGTGGAGCGCATTTCGGCGCAGAGCATGGCGAAACTGCTGGAGTACGGGCTGACCGCGCCATTTGCGAGCGATTTTGTATCTTCGTTGCCGCTCGCGGCAACGGACGGCACGCTGGCCAAGCGCTTTGTCAATCGTCAGGCCGAAGGCACGGCGTACCTGAAAACTGGCACGTTAACCGGTGTCAAAGCGCTGGCGGGCTATCTACTGCTGCCCAATGATCGCAAGATGATTTTTGTGGGCATGATCAATCACGGCAACGCCGAGGCCGGACAAAAGGCGCTCGACGCTGCGGTGGATTGGGTCTATCAAACGCAGTCGCAACTACCGTCGCAGGCTCCGCAACACGAAAACCTGAAGTCGAGCCAGATTAATTAAGAAACCTCACGCCCGCGAACGTTAAGCGACCTCGCGCTTTTCGGTCAAACGCAACCAGCCTTTGATGATGCGGTAGACCCACCAGATCCACACCACGGCGAGCACGACAAATCCGATCGCGACAATCGCGAGAATGATGCCGATGGTGGTCCACAAGAGGCCCCACCAGAACGTGCGAATCAGCCAGCTGTAATGCGAGGCTAGGTAGCTGCCGACAGCGTCGTCACGCTTGATATAGGCCACGATCAGCCCGGCGATGGCGAAGATGCCGGTGACCATTCCGAGCGCATAGAGCGCGTAGGTGATGTGTGTGATCTGGATCGTTGCGTCGTTTGGCTGTGGATCCGGTACCGTGATGACGTCTGACATTTTTATTTCTCCCATGAGTGTGCGTGGCTGTGAAGAGCGACCGTCACTTACGGGGCGGCAGCGCATACCCCCAATATCGCTATGATTGCCTGCAATTGCAAGTGCCACGCGGGGCTCAATGGATGAGTCAACGAGGCGTTCGACCGGACGCTGCGGGCACAGACGAACCGGAGGTAACTTTTGCCACAGCCACTCGACCCAAACCGTCAGCAACATCAGGACGAAAGCGAAGCCAATCGACTGGTCATCATCGAAGGCTCGCCGCTCGGTATGCCCGTTGCGAAATCGTTTGCCAATATTGACGACGCAGAATCGTTCGTGATGGGCCGGATCCGCGCCAACGTGTCGCCCGCTTCGCGCGAACGCTTCGAGAAGGCGGTGGCTGACAAGGTCGTCAGCGAAGACGGCGTCAAGGCCGTCTCTGAGGTCATCGCGGGCAAGCTCGTTTTTTTGCGGGCGCTGGCCACGGCATACGCCCCAAAAATCGCGATCACCACGCGCCGCTACGATCCCGAGGATGATGCGCGGCGCTGAAAAGAGCCTTTGGGTGACGTTGCGGCGCATTCACCGTAAAAGCGCAACGTTGATCGTTGCGGCAACGGCGCTCATGGCGGGCGGCTGCGCCAGCATCGATCCGTACAACATCATCGGTCGCCGCATTCCGGTCTCCTCGGTCGAGCAAAGCGCGCAGGCGACGCCCGCAGTGCGGAGCGCCGCGATTGACGCGGTGTGGCGCACGATCAACGATCATTATTACCGCGCCGATTTGAATGGCGTGGATTGGCGCGCGGCGCGCGACAAGTGGCAGCCGCTCGCACTGTCCGCCACAACCGACGATGAGTTCTGGGAGCGACT
>JANXUB010000186.1 GCA_025352105.1 Burkholderiales bacterium
GTGTATTCGTTGAACTGGCTGTACACCTTGGCCCGGTGGAAATCGGTGCCATCGGTCCAGAACGGACGTTGCGCTGCCGATTTGGTGACCGGGAACCAGCGTCCGAGCGAGCCTTCAACAAACGGCGTGAGGTTGTCGTCCTGCATCAGGAAAGCGAGGAAATCCTTTCCGCGACGCTTGTTTTTTCCTTCAGCAAACACGACTGCTGTTTTCACCGCGACCAGATGCGTCATCACGCTGCCATCGGGCTTCTTCGGGAAGCCGATGGTGCGAACCTTGTTCTTGTAGTTGTCGTCAGCCGTTGCACGTTGCTCTGCGGTCAACGACTGATTCTTCGAATCGTCCAGCCATTTGCCCGCGATAGAAATCGTCGCGTTGTGCGTGCCAATCGTCTGCTTGTTGTGGAACGCGACGTTGTTGTCCGGGTCGAGCCAGTTGACGGAAGACGGTGGCGTGCAGCCCTTTTCGGCAATGCTGGCGTAGTCCTTGACGGCCGCAATCATCGCAGCGCGATTTTTCGGTTGATCGAGCACGATCTTGCCGTTTTCGTCAACGATTTGTGCGTTGTGTGCGCTAGCGAAGGTTAGGAACGAATAGAACGTGTCCGACGCAGCAACGCCCATTGGATGACCAATGGCGAAGATGCGCTTGCCGGTTTTCTTGCGATACGCGGGTTGTACCTTGTCGCACCAAAAACCCCAGAATTCATTCCATGTGTTCGGAATCTGGCTCTCCTTGAAGCCTGCCTCTTCCAGCATGTCTTTCCAGTAGTTGAAGTGCATCGTCTGACGCTGCACTGGCATGGCGTAATACGCTTTTTTCTTCGTCTTGTCGTTGAAGAGATAAGTCGTGGACGACGTCGTTGGCAGGAATTTTTCTGACAGCGGCGCGACGATGTCGGAGATGTCTTCGAGCTTGCCCTCAAACGCCCATTTGCCGGTTACGCGGAAGTCGTACGTGGTGCAAAAGCCCACATCGGGTGGCGTACCGGAATCGACTGCGCCGACTGACTTGGTGTTGCAATCCTCCGTGCCGTAAAGCGAGAGGTCAATCTTGACGCCAGGATTTTTGGCTTCATATTTTTTGATGACTTCGTACAGCGCGTCATCCTCGGCTTTGTAGAAGCCTTTGGTGAACCAGACGGTGACTTTTTCTTGTGCGAATGCGGGTGCGGCGATGGCGCATGCGGTGGCGACGGCAAGCGCCGCTTTGGTTAAACGTTTCATGAATCCTCCTCGGGTGAACTGGCGGCAACGCTCCTCATTGCCTTCAGCGAAGATTATGCGCTGTAGTCGCGTGTTAGCGCTGACATCACGCTGTCGAATGCAAAAGGTTTTCCCTGTCCGACGTGCTTTTCATCCAGTTTGCGGCGCTTCGCCGCGCGCCCCCGCGAACGCGCATGATCGTTTGAATAAATGGTTTTAATGGCTTTTTGATGAAAGCACCGCTGCTATGGGGCTATCAGCGGAAAATGCATAAAGTCGCAAGTTTCCTTGATTTCGCGGGAGCCCTTGTAGCGTGGTGCTTTCCGGCGTTAAGCGGCCTAAAAAAATTTTCTGCACTTGCGTCAATTCGTGCAAAAATTAAAGCTTGAAGGGGAGTAGCTCCCACACCCGTGTCGTCAATACGAGTGCATTCGTCGAATTGTGAAGATTCATGACGTGTGCCTCCGGGACGGGTGGGCCGATGAACCGCCAGCGGGCGGGCCCAATGGGCGATCATCTGTCAGGCAAGACCTTCGCCACTTGAATGCAAGCGCGCAGCACGCGCGGATGCACTGGCGAAGGCGCTTCTCGCGAAGTCCGTTGTTGGTTGTGTCCGAGCCGTGCGCTTCCGACCCACAACCCTCGCACCTTCGGAAACTCAATAACCATGGAAATCCTCTCAACCACCTTCTTGATGGCGCTGTTGACCATCGTCGTCATAGATCTTGTGTTGGCCGGTGACAACGCGCTGGTCATCGGTCTCGCGGCGCGCAACGTGCCAGCGCATCTGCAAAAGCGGGTGATCCTGTGGGGTACGGCAGGTGCGATCGCCATCCGCATTGCGTTCACGCTGGGCATTGTCTGGCTGCTGAAAATCCCCGGCCTGATGCTGGCCGGTGGCTTGCTGCTATTGCCGGTGGCTTACAAACTGATGAACCCTTCAAGCGATCATGGTGACGAGCACAGCGGCGTCAAAAATGGCTTTTGGGGTGCGATCAAGACGATTATCGTGGCCGACGCCCTGATGGGTGTGGACAACGTTCTTGGCGTTGCTGGCGCCGCTCAGGGCAGTTTTCTTCTGGTAGTGCTCGGCCTGCTGATCAGCGTTCCGATCATGGTGTGGGGATCGACGCTCGTGCTCAAGTGGGTTGATCGCTATCCGCAGATCATCACCATCGGCTGCGGCGTCTTGATCTGGACGGCCACGCAGATGATCCTGGACGAGAAACTGCTCACGCCCTACTTGCCAGCCCACACGTGGTTCGATGAATTGAGCGGCGCGATTCTCACGGCGGCGATTCTCGGTGCGTTCATCTGGCGCAAGCGTCAGAAGCAGTTGGCGTCGCACACTAAGCCGATCTTGATTAACAGCACTTCGGAGAAGTAAATTGGAAACCATTGGTACTTGGTGGATGTGGGCTGGTTTTGCCGCCTTCGTTGTCGTTGCCATCGCCATCGACTTGCTGGTGATGGAAAAACAGGGCGCACACAAGGTGACGACGAAGGAGGCGGTGGGCTGGAGCCTCTTATGGTTCTCGCTCGCGTTTGTGTTCGTTCTTCTCTTGTGGTGGTATCTCGACGGCTCGCAGGGCCGTGACACAGCCAACACGGTCTCGATGCAATTTATCACCGGCTATCTGGTGGAAAAGAGTTTGTCGATTGACAACATCTTCGTGTTTTTGATGATCTTTTCGTACTTCGCCGTTCCGGCTGAGTTTCAAAAGCGTGCGCTCATCATCGGCATCATCGGTGCGATTGTGCTCCGCGCAATCCTGATCCTGGCAGGCGCGTGGCTGCTTGAGCAGTTTCACTGGTTGCTCTACGTGTTTGGCGCGTTTCTCGTCGTCACTGGCGTGAAAATGTGGCTTGCAGCGGGCAAAGAGCCCGATATCGCCCAGAATCCAGTACTTAATTTTTTGCGCAAACGGATGAACATCACGACGCAGTTCGATGGCGAAAAAATGTCCACCATGATCGGTGGCGTCAAACATTACACGCCGATTTTTGTGGTGCTCGTACTGATCGGAACCACCGATATCATCTTTGCGGTGGATTCAATCCCCGCGATATTTGCCATTACCAAGGATCCGTTTATCGTGCTGACGGCCAATATTTTTGCGATCCTCGGTTTACGGGCGCTCTACTTCCTGCTCGCAGATCTGGCAGATCGCTTTCACTTGTTGGCCTACGGCCTGGCGTTGGTGCTGATTTTTATCGGAACCAAAATGCTGTTGCTCGACGTGTACAAGATTCCGATTGCAGTGGCGCTTGGTGTCACTGCCGCCCTGATTGCAGCTTCGATTTTCGCGTCGCTGTACAGCACGCGCAAATCGGCAGCCAGTAAATAGTTCATGCGAATCAAGCGCTGGTTTCGCTCGCTTGAGCCGCGGGTGCTGGCCGAATTTGACCGACCGATGCTCGCGTGGGCAAAGCCGTGGCTTGATCGCCACGACCTGCTCTCGTTTACCCGTCGCCCACTCGCGGCGGGCGTTGCGATTGGCCTGCTCTGCGGTTTGATTCCGGGGCCGTTGCAGGTTGCCGCGACCGTCATCGTCTGCTCGTTTTTTCGCGGAAACATTGTGGCGGGCGTGGTGGCCACTTTCTACACGAACCCGCTGACGATAGTGCCGCTCTACATCGCGGCGTTTCACATCGGCGACCGGCTCATTCCGGGTGTTCACGTCATGCCAGCCTTCGCGGACATCGGCTTTGGAAGCCCCGGTTGGGTGAGCGAACTCTCGGAATGGGTGCAGGCGCTTGGCTGGCCGCTGGTAATCGGTTTGCCGGTGATGGGACTGTGGTTTGCGATCAACGGATATTGGTTGATCAACTATTTGTGGCTGCGGCCTGTGGTGGCGCGAGCCAAACGAATGAAAGCACTGCGCTCGCGACGCGCCAGTGCACCGATGCCTAAGGCCTAAGGCCTAATGCTATGACTTGATGCACCGTTTCTCCCGGACAGTTGATTTTGTTGGACTCGCTTCACCGGACACTGACGATCCGCTGTCGTTTCGTCGGGTGCGAATGTTCAACCATTGACCAACGGTACGAATTCGAATAACGTGAATGCTTGCCGACCACGCGTGTGTCGCATCGACGCACGTTTCATCTTCACGATCAGGAGCACTCATGAGTAAACGGAAATGGAATCTGTACGCCGCGCTGGCAACACTAGCGATGGCAGCGGGCGCGTCCGTTGCGCAGGCCGCCACCAGTGGCCGCGGCAACGAGCTGCTTGACAACAGTAATGCGAACGCAGCAATTGCCACTTCCGTGCAGTCGAGCAAGGCGTATCACCGCGCGTCGGAAGACGTTGTGATTCAGGTGAGCTTCACCAACACAAGTGCTTCCGCCGTGACGGTGCCGCAATGGCTTTTTGACGCTGATGACGTGGATCGTTCGTTTCTCAAAGTGACGCGCGACGGCGTTGCTGTTAACTACACCGCTGCGCTGGTCAAGCGTGCTGCACCGACCGCCGATGATCTGATCGTGCTGTCGCCGGGCGAATCGCGCACCGCAAGCTATGAATTGTCCGGCGCCTTTGATCTGGGCGAAGGCGGCAGCTATGCCGTGAGCTTTGTCGGCGCTGCGCAAAATGCCATGACCACTCAGGCCGGTGAATCCGGCAGTATCGTGATCGGTGTTGAAGCCAATCCCTTCCGCGATCTGATCACCGCAGTGGACTATCAAAAAGCCGCTGGCGCAGGCGGCATCAGCTACACAGGAAAGTGCACGGCGAGCGAAAAATCTTCGCTGGTCACTGCGCTGACCAACGCCGAAGTTTATGCAGCAGGTGCTGTCAGCTATCTGAGCGCTACGCCATCGCCGACCGCGCGCTACACGACATGGTTCGGCGCGCTCTCAACGGCCAACTGGAACACGGTCAAAACGCACTACACCAACATCCGTTCGGTCTACAACACCCAGCCGATTGTGTTTGATTGCAGTTGCAGCAAGAAAAACACTTACGCCTATGTTTATCCGTCGCAGCCCTACAAAATTTATCTATGCGGCGCATTCTGGAGCGCACCGGCCACCGGTACCGACTCGAAAGCTGGAACGCTGGTGCATGAGACGTCGCACTTCACCGTGGTCGCTGGCACACAGGACTACGCCTACGGTCAGTCCGCCGCCAAGAGCCTCGCATTGAGCAATCCCGCGCAGGCGATCATGAACGCCGACAGCCACGAGTACTTCGCTGAAAATACGCCCGCGCAGCCCTGATCTCACTGACGATCAATGAACCGCATCCGGAGCGCACAATCGCTATCCCTGTTCGCTCTGGGTGTGTTTTTGACGAGTATGGGCGCGACTGTGCCCGTTGAAGCTGCGGCACCCGTGGAGCTGCTGAGTTGCCGACTCAGCATGCCGACGACGCTGGGCCGAAAGGAGCCCGCCGTTGCGCTGCTGGCGTTGCGCAACAGCGGCAAACAGCCCATCGCCATCCTAAAGCGCAACACGCCGCTCGAAGGCTGGCTTGCCGATAGTCTGGTGGTGACGCGTGACGATCAGCCGGTCCCCTACATCGGCGCCATGGCCAAACGCATGCCGCCGAGCGCCGAGGAATATTTGCTCCTGAAAACGGGCGCAAGGCGTCGTACTCGCGTCATGCTGCAAAAAGGTTATGACGTTTCGTTGCCCGGCAGATATCAGGTCCACTGGAAAGGTGAGCTGATGGATGTGCAGTTGGGCAAGGGGCCCGTCAATCCAGCGCTTGCGCAGCCACAGACGGTAGCCTGCAACGCCCTGACGTTTACACGCACGCCTTAGCTTTTTGGGGTCGCTGGCGGCGCTAAACGTCGTCGCGACCCTTTTTGCGCGCGCGCGGATGCGCCTGGTCGTACACCTTTGCCAGATGCTGAAAATCCAGATGTGTGTAAACCTGAGTTGAGGCAATGCTCGCGTGGCCCATAAGCTCCTGCACCGCACGCAAATCACCGGAACTTTGCAACACATGCGACGCGAAAGAATGGCGCAGACGATGCGGGTAAACATGCGACGAGATACCGCGCTCCAGCGAACGCGATTTCAACGCGCGTCGCACGACCGGCGGGCTAATTCGCTCGCCGCGTGTGCCCAGAAACAGTGCATCTTCCGGTACGCTGCCCACGATGCTGGTACGCTCATCCAGCCACGCTGCAATCGCGCTTGACGCTGGCGCACCAAGTGGTACGACCCGCTCTTTGCGACCCTTGCCGAATACACGAATTTCGCTATTTGCGAGATCAACGTCAGCGACGTCGAGTCCGACCAATTCACCGATACGGATGCCGCAACCGTAAAGCACTTCAAACATCGCCTGATCGCGCAGTGAAGTTGACGATGCTTTCTCAGCGTTCTCGCTTTCGGGCGGCATTACCAGTCGCACCGCCTCGGTCTCCGTCAGCGCATTGGGTAGGCGCTTCGGTGCTTTCGGCGCTTTCAAACCAGTAAATACTGTCGGATTAATCGATGCATCCGTCTTCGCCAGATAGCGAAACCAGCTTCGCCAGGCCGATAGCGTCACTGCCAGCGTGCGCGGTGCCAGCCCTCCGGCGTGGAGCTTCGCCAGCGCGCGCTGAATGTCGTGCCGTTTGAGTTGAGTAAGCGGCGTGGCATCGACTGCCGTGATGAGTGATTCACAAGCGCGAACATAGCGCGCTTCAGTCTGCGGCGAACCGCGCGCCTTCAGGCTTTGCGCGAAACGATCCAGTGCATCATGGTTCGCCTTCATCGCAATTTTCGGTGCGCGTTAGGTTACGTTACGTCACGGTGCGGTGCGGTGCGCTGCGTTACGTCTAGCCGCCCGCCGGATGCATCGCAAAGCGGCCGAGCGCGGCGCTGGTCAGATGCGCCAACCGCGTCAGTACGTCGGTCGCCATGTCGGGCGTGAAGCGCTCGGTGTCGTCGCTAGCCAACATCAAAACACCGCTGACCCCGCCGTCCAATAGCGGTACATACGCGAAGGACTGCGCTTCAGCGCCTGCGATGCCGAGCCAGCTGCGCGACTCGTGCGCCGCGTTAGGGCCCACGTACGGACGATCAAGCCCCGCAACGTAGCTTTTAAGCTCGGAAGAGCAGAAGCTTGCTTCCGGCAGGGTATGAGCGCTGATGGGTTCACCCCACCAGCGTGTTGCAGCAAAAGAAATCGCAAAGTCGGAGCGCAGGCTCTCGTGCACGACTGCGAGGGTCATTTCGGCATCACCCGCGCGCAGCAAAGCCAAGGTCAGCCGATGCAGTTTTTCGATCAGACTATCGTTGTGTTGCCCATAGCCGATCAACTCTGAGAGTTGCTTCTCGAGCTTGCCGTTGCGTTCCCGCAGCGAAATCAACTGCCGCTCAACCATCGAGATTGCGTGATTGCCTTCCGGATGCGGCACTCGCATCGCGGAGAACACATCCGAATGCGCCATAAAAAAATCCGGATTGGCTTTCAGCCACGCGGCAACGTCATCGGCCTTGACATCATTTGCGCTGTTGTCGCTAGGGGTATCGGTCATCACAAGTTCTCCAGCATTTCTTTGTCAAGCGTGCCATCGGCCACATGGGTCACCGGCCCGGTCATCGTAATCGCGTAATTGTCACCAATTTCAATCGCAATCGTGCCGCCTGGCATGTGTACCGTGACGCTACGATCAACGAGTCCCAGCCGATGCGCCACGGCGGCCGCGGCGCTGGAACTCGAGCCTGACGCCAGCGTATAGCCGGCACCTCGTTCCCAGATTTCAATGGCGATGTTATTGCGATCCCGCACCGTCAAAAACTGCACGTTGGTGCGCTCAGGGAAGAGCGCGTGCATTTCTACCAACGGGCCGAAGCGATGTACATCAGCCGTTGTAGTGTCGGGCCGCTCAATCACGCAATGGGGGTTGCCGATGGTTGCGCTGGTGAAGGTGAGTGCTTCGCCGCCCGCTATCAACGATTCGCGAATCACGTCACGCGCCTCGCCCGCAACTGGAATGAGCGTCGAGTCGAAACTCACCTGTCCCATCTCAACGGTGACGCTGTGTCCGCCTTCATGAACGGTCGCGTTAACGATTCCCCCCTGCGTATGAACCGAAAACGGCGCATGCAGCACGAGGCCGCGATCAAACAGATAGCGACAAAAAATACGCAGTCCATTACCACTCTTCTGCGCCTCACTCCCGTCGGGATTAAAAATCCTGAGCGAATATTGGGAGCCCCCCGGCGCAGGCAATGGCCCCCACAAAATGCCGTCAGACCCGATGCCAAAATTGCGGTGGCAGATGCGAACGATCTCGCTTTGGGTAAAGACTTTGGGCCGATTTGCTGGGTCTATGACGATATAGTCGTTGCCGAGGGCGTGGTACTTTGAAAATTGCATGCGCCGATTTTCCCACGCAGAGAAGTTTTTTGCGTGACTACAATCGTGTTGCATTGTTGGCTCCTTTCAATCTCAGACAAACATCCTCATGAATCAGTCCACGCAATCACTCACAGGTTTGTACGCCGAGCACCAGGGCAAAGTGAGCGATAAGTGGTCGTCGTATTTGACCCTTTATGAAGCTGAACTCGCGCCGATTCGCCAGACCGTACGCTCGATCCTTGAAATCGGCGTGCAAAACGGTGGCAGCCTAGAAGTTTGGGCCAAGTATTTCGCCTCGGCAGAATCGATTGTTGGGTGCGATGTCAATCCAAAGTGCGCACATCTTGTGTACGCCGATCCGCGGATCAGCATCGTAGTTGGCGATGCGACTCAGCCTGCTGTTTGTCAGCAGGTTGTGGCGCTTGCCGACGGGTTTGATGTCATCGTGGAAGATGGATCACACATTCCGCGCGAGGTGATTTTGGCGTTTCTGCGTTATTGGCCACATGTCAAACCGGGTGGCATCTTCATTGCTGAGGACTTGCACTGCGACTATTTTCCAAGCCATGAGGGTGGGATTGCGCGAAGAGACATTGCCAATCGCTTTTTTGCCGAGTTGGTTCACGTCATCAATTTGGAACATTGGGCAAGCTCGACCGCCATCTCCACCTTGCTTCGCGAGTTCGCGCCAGCGGATGTGGTTGAGCAAGCTGGACTCGCCGGAAGTATCGCTTCGATCAGCTTTCGCAACTCACTTGCGATTCTCCACAAGGTGTCCGCACCATCGGATAGCCTTCTTGGCACACGGGTAATTGTTGGTGACGAGGCGATTGCAGACGCACAGGTGCTAGCCCTAAGGGCCGCGGGCGGCGACAGCTTGGGTGTGATGCGGGCTACACCAGAACGCGATCACGTAGCCAATTCATTTGCAAGCTTGTTTAATCGCCGGTAGCGAACGTGGCCCTTACATCGGAAATAGTTTCCGCCAGGGAGGTCACCATTTTCTTGAACTCTTCCAATGACGGCGGCTGCCGAAAGTTTCCGTCAAATTGGGCTGCGGTGAAGCGAATGCCATCGACAGCTCGCGACCAAAGCAGTGGGTTTTCAGGCGCACGATCGGCATCTGCGGCGACCATATATTGCGCCACGATTTGCGTCGATTCGGCAATCGCAGCCGCCTCATTCTCGAAAATCGTATTGCGTCCATGAAAGCGGTAGCGGTACAGCGGTTGATCGATGAACACCGGCTCTTCGATCAAGATAGCGCGAAGGCAAAAATCCCAATCATGTACATAGCGCAGGTCGCTAAAGCCACCGAGTTGACGCATAAATTCAGTCGCGGCGAAAAGGTTTCCCGTTGACACGGAAGGATTGCCTCTGGCGCGAGCGAACAGGAAGCTGTGTCGATCGCGCGGTGCTGCGCCTGTCAGCAGCTCTGTGATCGGGCGTACGCGCGGGTCCGCGTCTTCGAGCAAACAAGATTCAGCATCCATAAACGCGGTGCGTGCATAGCCCCATCGCGCGCCGGACTCATGAATGGCTCTGACGCACTCCGCAATCCGGGAGGGTGCAAAGCAATCATCGCTATTGAGCACATTGATGTATTCACCCTGCGCAAGGCCTATCGCCTCATTGATGGTCGCGTGGGCACCGCAGTTGGCTCGCTTAATAAAGCGCACCGGAAAAGGTGCGTTCTCAATCGCCCGTTCGATGACGGCAACCGACGCGTCGGGCGAACCGTCGTCAATGATGATGACTTCGATTTTTCGATAGGTCTGTTTAAAGATGGACGTTAGCGCTGCTGCGACGTATCTCTCATGACCGTAGGAAGGCACGAGCACGGATACCAACGGCATTGCAGTCGAGCCTCGATTGGCAACACGAAGGCGGCGCTGATGCGCGATCTCGGTCAGCGCGGTCGCCAAGCTAGCGGCAGGTAGGGTCCCCGCAATGTGTCTGACGGGTTCCATCATGTAGGGCGTAACGTGGTGCGCCTGCGCGCACATGCGGTGCAGCAATGCGATGGCAGCCGTCAGGTCGCCGCGTCTTACCTTGAGGACGGCGAGTGTTGCCAAGGACTCAATGGGCAGCCCGTCTACCAAAGGCTCGAGCGCCCGCTCTTGCGCTGCATCGGTCATACGGGGCAAGTGTTCAAATGCGGTGGGGATGGTCCTCGCGTCACGCGCCGCCTCCAGCCACTGCGTGCCAAACTTTTCACACGGCTCCAGATGCGCGCCCTCGGCCCACTCGTTCCACGCGTTCACAAACACCAAGCGCTCGCCTGGAGGATGAACGGTTTCAGAGCGCACCAGCGCGTTGCGCGTCCATGCACGAAACAGCGCTGGCCGTTCACCCATGAACATCGTTCCATCGAGTTGCTTGCGAGCGGTGTTGTCCCACGCCGGCACGACGCACTGAAAGTGCCGGTGAGTCGGTTCAACCGGCGGCGTAAGTTGGGCGATGACCGCGCGCATGTCGAACAGAATGCCGGCGTGTTGCGGATTAAGTCCGGTTGGCCGCGACTCAACGGACGCCAGCGGACGCAATCGATGTGGTGGAAACTCAACCGAGGCGTCAAAGCTGTAGCGCCCTGGCGGGTCGCTGTGCCCAGTATCCGCCTTTATCAAGTACGGCGGCGCCACGCCATGCGCCTTACAAACGTCCGCCCACAGTTGCACCGTGGCGCGCGCGTTGGGAAAAATGTCGACTCGATAGACCATGAGCAGCGGTCGACCCCGCACTCGTATGTATCGCGGGTCATCAAAAAAAGGTAGCAGGTGCTCAATAAACGCACGGTCATCGTCAGGGCTGTGGTGCTGCGTGATCAGTGCCTCGTGATTACCGCCGTCCCAACGCCGAGACCAGCTTTCGTTGGCCCAGAAAACGCAAAATGGAAAGTCAGGCTCCTTCAGGCGCAGCACGGCGTCAAGCGGCTGTTCAAGCAGGCGTTTGCCGCGAAACCAGTAGTGGTAGTAGGCAAAGCCCGTTACGCCATGCGCCCGTGCCATCGCGGCCTGTCGAGCACGGATCCCGGGGTCGCGCAGATCGTAATAGCCTAGCTCAGCCGGTATGTGCGGTTGATAATGCCCATCGTAATTGGGCCGTGCGCGGCGTACATTGGTCCACTCAGTAAAACCTTCGCCCCACCACGCGTCGTTCTCCGGAATCGGGTGGAATTGCGGCAGGTAATACGCGATTAGTTTTACGTCGGACGGAGATATTTCCCGGTCGCGCGACTGGGTCTGCCAGTTCGCCGCAGTTTCAATCGCAGCGAACGCGGCGGGCATGCGCTCGCTGCTAACCAGGCTGTCAACTGCCAAAGCCAAATTGTGGCGTGCCGCAATGTTTTCGGGTGCGATTAACAGGGCTCTTTCAATAAGAGCGATCGCCTCGCGCGACTGTCCTTGTGTCAACAGCACCACACCCAGCATATGCAAAGCGTCGAAATGACCCGGATCAATGTCGAGCGCTGAGCGATACAGCCCTTCCGCCGTCGCAAACTCGCCCCGCTGCTGCGCGGCCAGGGCCTGATGTAGCGTTGCGCTCAGATACGCTGAACCGCCAACAGCGGCGGCATCGGGCCGGGCTTCGGAAGCGAGCGCACCGTGACAGTCTTTGTACCGCTTGCGGCTGCCGCAGGGACAGGGGTCTTTGCGGGATTTCGGTGGGGTCATCGCCCGCAAATCAACGTGATGGCATCGGCAATCACAGTGTTTAGCCCCGCACGCTTCCATCACCAAGGACTACGTATTTCTGCGACGTAAGCCCTTCCAAACCCACTGGTCCGCGCGCATGCAGCTTGTCGGTAGAAATGCCGATTTCCGCGCCAAGGCCGTACTGGAAACCATCCGCAAACTGGGTACTTGCGTTAACCATGACGCTCGCCGAATCTACTTCCCGCAAAAAGCGCTGCGCGTGGCTCCAGTGTTCGGTGACGATGCTGTCGGTGTGATGTGAGCCGTGTTGCTCGATGTGTTCAATTGCCTCATCGAGACTGGCTACGATTTTGATTGACACAATAGCGGCGAGATATTCGGTGGACCAGTCCTCATCCGTCGCAGGCAGCACGTCAAACGCGGCGAGCACCGCGCGTGTGCGCTCGCAGCCGCGCATTTCAACACCCTTGTCGGCGAAGATTTTGGCGATGCGCGGCAGCACGTCGTGCATGCGCGCTTCGTGTACGAGCAGCGACTCCATCGCGCCGCAGACGCCGTAGCGGCGGGTTTTGGCGTTATCGCAAATGCGCACAGCCTTGTCCATGTCGGCGAATTCGTCGACGTAGACGTGGCAATTGCCGTCAAGATGTTTGATCACGGGCACTTTTGATTCGGCGGCGATGCGTGCGGTCAGACTTTTGCCGCCGCGCGGGATGATGACGTCGATGTATTCAGGCAGCGTGATCATCTGACCCACCGCCGCACGATCCGTCGTCTCGATCACCTGCACGATGTGTTCGGGCAATTTTGCGGCCTTGAGCCCTGCGGCGATGCAGCCGGCAATCGCGAGATTTGAGCGCGCAGCCTCCGAGCCACCGCGCAGGATGACCGCGTTGCCGCTCTTGAGGCAGAGGCCCGCAGCGTCCGCCGTCACGTTGGGGCGTGATTCGTAAATGATGCCAATGACGCCGAGCGGCACACGCATCTTGCCAACCTGAATGCCGGACGGGCGGGTGCGAAGGTTCGTCAGCTCGCCGACGGGGTCGGGCAGTTGGGCGACCTGCCGCAAGCCTTCGGCCATCGCGGCGACGGACTTGGAGGTGAGCGTGAGCCGATCAATCAGCGGGGCGGCGAGGTCGGCTTTTTTGGCGTCGCGCACGTCCGCTGCGTTTTCATCAAGGATGTGGGCCTCGCGCTTCAAAATGGTGTCGGCGATGGCTAGCAGCGCGTCATTCTTGCTGGCGGTGGAGGTGCGGGCGATGATCCGGGAGGCTGAGCGCGCCGAGCGCCCGACCAGATGCATGTATTCAGTGACGTCTAAAAGCTTGTTCATTCACCCATTTTAGCGGGGCATGCCGCAGGCATACAACGGGCATAGCTTTTTCCTGTAGCCACAACCGTGTGGGGGCTAGAGGCGAAAAATGTAGAAAGTCAATTTCTTCTCGAATGAGCTTTTAGCCCGCATGCAGCGGCGCTTTCAGCTAAAAGCTACTGTTTTATCATGCGCTCGGCTTTTGGTGGCAAATAAGCCGCATCGAAGATGTCGTCTGCTTTCGGTTTGTTGGTGAACTTGAAGCCTTCGCCGATTTGATCTATGGATCGCGTCAGGCGTTTTGCGTCCACGCCGCCGAAACCGTTGGCGAGTACTTCCGGCGTCAGCACGTTTTGATCAAGTGCCATTTTCAGGCGCACAAATTCCTGCCCGTCGTTCAGGATGTTGTTTCGCTTCACAAGCCCCGGCATCGAGGCTTTCGGGTCGGCAATTGTGTCCATGAAGCCCTTGATCGTGGCGCGTACAAAGCCCTGCACGATCTTCGCGTTTTTCGCGGCGTATTCGCTATCGACGATCAGGCCGTTGCCGTAAAGCTCCAGCCCGAGATTCCGCATCAGCATCACGTTGATTTCGTCCTGCGCAATGCCGCGACCGCGCAGGTTCATGTACGACGAAAACGAGAACGCGGTGATCGCGTCAACCTTGCCCTCAACAAGCATCGGCTCTCGCACCGGGAAGCCAACGTTTTCGATCTTTACCTTGCTCGTGTCGATTCCGTTCTTCTTCACGAATGCGGGCCACTGCGCGTATGCACCGTCGGCTGCGGGTGCGCCGAGTACCTTGCCTTCGAGATCCTTCGGCTTGCTGATGCCGGACTTCTTCAACGACACAATCGCAAATGGCGGTGCGTTGTAAATCATCGTCACGACTTTGAGCTTTTTGTTCGTCGGGTTGTCACGAAAGCGCACCAGCGTGTTGATGTCGCCGAAGACAAATTGATATGCACCGGACGCCGCGCGATTGATCGCCTCGGTCGAGCCGTTGCCGGTATCGATGGTCACATCGAGCCCTTCAGCCTTGTAATAACCTTTGTCGAGCGCCACAAAAAAGGGCGCGGCAGGGCCCTCAAAGCGCCAATCCAGTGCGAATTTGATGGGGGTTTGTGCATGGGCGAGCGTGGCCGCACTCATTGCGAGCGCGGCGAGCAGGAATCTTGTTTTCATTGAAGCTCCGGAAAGGGTCGTTGCCGATAAATTTAAGTACAGGGCGGTACGCAAATTGCGTGCCGTTGCGGACAATATCTATCGGGGAAACGCACCATGGTGCAAGCCGGGCAACCGCTGGTCGAGCTCAACAACGTGAGCATGACCTACGGACAGGGCGCGAACGCGGTCAAGGCGGTCGACCAGTTGACATTAACCATCAAGAAGGGCGAATTCATTGCGGTAGTCGGGCCATCGGGCTGTGGCAAAAGTTCGATGATGAAACTCATCAGCGGGCTGAAACC
>JANXUB010000191.1 GCA_025352105.1 Burkholderiales bacterium
TGCAACGCTGACAACGCGCCGCTCCGTAAAGAAAGAATGGCAAGCAGCGTGGCTCATCAAGGCACTGACCTGCATTGATCTGACCACGCTTTCCGGAGACGACACACCGGATCGCGTTGCCCGGCTGTGCGCGAAAGCACGTATGCCACTGCGCACAGATCTGGTGGAGGCGCTCGGCCTTGATGCCATGCCAAAAGTGGGCGCGGTCTGCGTGTATCCAACGATGGTGACGACCGCAGTCAGGGCCTTGCAGGGCAGTGGCATTCCGGTAGCCTCAGTCGCCACGGGCTTCCCCACCGGTTTGATGCCGCTGAAACTGCGCCTCGCCGAGATTCGCTACGCGGTGGAAGAAGGCGCGAAAGAGATCGATATTGTCATCAGTCGCGCCACAGTGTTCAGCGGAGACTGGCAGGCGCTTTACGACGAAATTTCTGCGATGCGCGAGGCATGTGGCGAGGCGCACCTTAAGGCGATTCTGGCAACGGGCGATTTGAAGAGCCTGCGCAATGTGTATCGCGCCAGTTGGGTGGCGATGATGGCTGGCGCCGATTTCATAAAAACCTCGACCGGAAAAGAAGATGTGAACGCGACCCTGCCCGTCGGGCTGACGATGGTGCGCGCTTTGCGTGACTACGGCGAGGTTTCGGGCGTTGCCGTGGGCTTCAAACCCGCCGGTGGGCTGAAGAGCGCCAAGGACGCGCTCGCCTGGCTCACACTCATCAAGGAGGAACTTGGCAATCGCTGGCTCGACCCCTCCCTCTTCCGCTTCGGGGCCAGCTCCATGCTCGGCGATATCGAGCGACAAATTGAACACTACGTGACGGGACGCTACTCTGCGGCCAACCGTCACGCCATCGCATAAGCGCCATGTCAAAAATCACTGAAATTCTCAAAACGATGGACTACGGCGTCGCGCCCGAAGCGAACGATCAGGTTCTCGCCTGGCTGGACGGCAAACAGGGGCAGTTCAAACACTTCATCAATGGCGAGTTTGTTGGCTCGGTCGATGGCACGCAGTTCGACGTGCTCGCACCGGCGACGGGTGAAAAACTTGCCTTGGTCGCACAAGGCGGCAAGCAGGAAATCGATGCCGCAGTCTCCGCAGCGCGCAACGCATTCAAGCACTGGTCCGCGCTTCCCGGCAACGCGCGCGCGCGCTACCTCTACGCCCTTGCCCGCCTGCTGCAAAAGCGCGAACGTTTTTTCTCCGTGCTGGAGTCAATGGACAACGGCAAACCGATTCGCGAGAGTCGCGACATCGATATACCGCTCGCCGCGCGCCATTTCTACCATCATGCAGGATGGGCTGATCTGATCGATTCTGAGTTCCCGGATCACACACCCGTCGGCGTCTGTGGACAAATCATTCCGTGGAATTTTCCGCTGCTAATGCTGGCGTGGAAGATCGCGCCCGCGCTGGCTGCAGGCAATACCGTTGTGCTCAAACCAGCTGAATACACGCCGCTCACTGCGCTTGCTTTCGCCGAGCTTTGTCAGGAAGCGGGCCTGCCTCCGGGTGTTGTGAATATTGTTACGGGCGACGGCGAAACGGGTGCCCTGTTGGTCGCCCACGAAGACATCGACAAGATCGCCTTCACTGGCTCCACCGACGTCGGTCGCGCGATTCGCAACGCCACAGCGGGTACAGGAAAAAAACTCTCGCTGGAACTGGGCGGCAAGTCGCCGTTCATCGTGTTCGATGATGCCGACCTGGATAGCGCCGTTGAAGGGGTCGTCGACGCCATCTGGTTCAATCAGGGTCAGGTGTGCTGCGCCGGATCGCGCCTATTGGTGCATGAATCCATCGCCAATCGCTTCCACGACAAACTCAAAGCGCGCGCCAGCAAGCTGCGCGTCGGCGACCCGCTCGACAAGTCAACCGACGTCGGTGCCATCGTGTCCGAAGTTCAATTGCAACGCATCACGAGCCTCGTTGAGCAGGGGCGTGCTGAAGGTGCGCAATGCTGGCAGCCGGAAGGCGCAATGCCGGGCCGCGGCTTTTTCTTCCCACCAACGCTGTTCACTGGTGTAGCTCCAGCCGCAACGATTGCGCAGGAAGAGATCTTTGGCCCGGTGTTGGTGAGCACGACATTTCGTAGACAGGACGAAGCGCTGCAATTGGCCAATCATTCTCGCTTTGGCCTTGCGGCGTCCATCTGGTCGGAAAACATCAACGTGGCACTCGATGCGGCTGCACGCGTCAAGGCGGGTGTTGTCTGGATCAACTCCACCAACCTGTTTGACGCAGGCGCTGGCTTTGGTGGGTATCGGGAAAGCGGCTTCGGGCGCGAGGGTGGTCGCGAGGGGATGTATGAGTACCTGAAACCGCGCGCGGATGTGGCGGCCAAGTCGCGCGCGCCGTTAGTCAAGGCAGCCACATTTTCAATTGCGCCCACTGTCGGCACTCCTACAGCAGGCGTCCCGTCGCTCGATCACACGACAAAACTCTACATCGGCGGCAAACAAGTTCGCCCCGATGGCGGCAACAGCTATACCGTGTTCGACGCGAAGGGAAAGGCTGCCGGACAGGCAGGATTAGGTAGCCGCAAGGACATTCGCAACGCCGTCGAAGCCGCGAACGCCGCAAGCGCTTGGTCCGGCTACACCGCTCACAATCGCGCGCAAGTATTGTTCTTCCTCGCGGAAAATCTTGAGCAACGCGCTGACGAATTCGAAAAGCGCCTGCGTTCGCTGCTCGGGGTAAGCGCCACACAGGCCAAAGCCGAAGTCGCGCAATCCATCGCCCGCATCATGTTCTACGCGGCGCACGCCGACAAATACGATGGCGCCGTCCATTCAACGCGCAGCCGCAACGTCACGCTCGCCATGCCGGAGCCGTGGGGCGTCATGGGCATTGTGTGCCCGGATGAGTCGCCGCTACTCTCAATGATTTCACTCATCTTGCCCGCAATCGCCATGGGCAACCGAGTCGTCGCCGTGCCGTCAGCCGCCAGAGCGCTGATCGCCGCCGATTTCTATCAAGTTCTGGAAACCAGCGACGTTCCGGGCGGCGTCATCAACTTAGTCACCGGCGAGCGAGACGTACTCGCCAAAACTATCGCCGAGCATGATGACATCGCTGCGGTCTGGTATTTCGGCGACAAGCAAGGCAGCGCGAAAGTCGAGCGCGCATCAAGTGGCAACCTGAAGGCTACGTGGGTGGATGCAGGCGTGCCGCGCGACTGGCAATCACCCGCCGGTCAAGGCCGCGAATTTCTGCAACGCGCGACCCAGATCAAAAATATCTGGGTGCCGTACGGCGAATAATCGGGCGAGTAGTCCCGCGAATGGCGCGATATTCGCGCGCAAAAGAAAAAGGGTTAGTGGCTGTTAACCATCTAACCCTTGTAGTGTTTGGCGCGGCTGGCAGGAATTGAACCCACGACCCCTTGGTTCGTAGCCAAGTACTCTAATCCAACTGAGCTACAGCCGCTAATCTTTAAATTATAGCGTGAAGTTTTATCGCGTGCACTGCTTCGAAGCTTCGGCGTAAAAACAGTGGCAAATTCTCTTCAATTCAACCAGCGGCAACAATCGCCTTCACTCGCTCGACGGAGGGCGTGATCTGCGTTACGTGCTGGGGCAGCGCCATCATGGCTTGTTGCGCGTCGCTTAGCGGCGGCTCGAACCCAACAGCCAATTTCACCGTTTCGGCAAACTTCACGGGCAGCGCAGTTTCAAGCGCAATCATCGGCACGCCGGGCTTCACGAGCGTACGCGCGACTTTCACGGCATCCGCAGTATGCGTATCAATCAGGCTACCCGTTTTCTCGTAAACCTCGCGGATCGTAGTCAGGCGATCTGCGTGCGTGCTGGTTCCCGCCACAATGCCAAAGCGTTCGCGCAACCCTTTGAATTCGGGTGTTTGCGACACGTCGAATGATCGGCCTTGATCGACTTCGCGCCACATCGATGCGATGCGCTCAGCGTCGCCGTTGAAGAGATGAAACACAAAGCGCTCAAAGTTTGACGCTTTAGAAATATCCATCGACGGGCTGGATGTTTCGAACGTTTTCTTACTCGGACGTGGACGATAAACACCGGTGTTGAAGAACTCGGCAAGGACGTTGTTCTCGTTGGTGGCGAGCACCAGCGTGTCGATCGGAACACCCATTTCACGCGCGATGTGGCCTGCGAGAATGTTGCCGAAGTTGCCGGATGGGACTGCGAACGATACCTTTTGCGAGTTGCTAGTGGTGGCGGCGAGATAGCCGCGCACGTAGTAAACAATCTGCGCCGAGATGCGACCCCAGTTGATCGAATTCACGGTGCCGATATTGTGCTTGCGCTTGAATTCGAGATCGTTTGACACCGCTTTCACGATGTCCTGACAATCGTCAAACACGCCCTCGACTGCAATGTTGTGAATATTCGCGTCTTGCAACGAGTACATCTGCGCGCGCTGAAACGCACTCATTCGGCCTGCGGGGGAGAGCATGAAGACGTTCACGCCTTTGCGGCCACGCATCGCGTATTCAGCTGCGCTGCCAGTGTCGCCACTGGTGGCGCCGAGGATGTTGAGTGTTTTGTTTTGGCGACCGAGCTCGAACTCGAACAGGCGACCAAGGAGTTGCATCGCCATGTCTTTGAAAGCGAGTGTGGGGCCGTTCGACAACGCCTGAATTTGCATGCCAGGCGCGTAGCCGTCGATGCTGCGCAGTGGGGTGATTTCGTCGGTGTCGAAAACTTCTTTGGTGTACGTCGCTTTTGTCAGCCCAGCCAGTGTTGCCGAGTCGATGTCATCGGTGGCGACGAACTTCGAGAGCACGGCGTGCGCCAGTGCGTGATACGGCAAAGCGCGCCACGCCGTCAGCTCGGCATCGGTGATTTTTGGCAAGGTTTCCGGCAACATCAGGCCGCCGTCTTCGGCGAGGCCGGAGAGCAGAACCTGGCTGAAGGATTGCTTCTGTGGATGGCCGCGAGTGGAGATGTATTTCATAGTCTGCCTGCTATCGATTATTGCCCCCTCGCCCGCAGCGCGGGAGAGGGTTGGAACCTGCCCCGGCGAAGGCCGGGGGTGAGGGCGGTTGCATAGGTGTGCAACTGTCAAGCTCCGGGTAGCCGCCCTCACCCGCCCTGTCGGGCACCCTCTCCCGCGCTGCGGGAGAGGGATTTTTACTAAGCCAGATTTTCCAGCCGCAGCAACACAATTTTGCCGCTGGTACTCGCCTGCGCTTCAATCGCCGCAATCGCTCGCTTGACGTTTTTCTCAATCGTTTCGTGTGTGAGCAAAATAATGTCGGCTTGCGCTTCGCCCTCTTCCGGCTCTTTTTGCAGCATGGCATCGATTGAGATGTGGTTGTCGGCAAGCACGCGCGTGATGTCGGCTAACACGCCCGGCTTGTCGTCGACGCGAAGCCGCAGGTAGTACGAGGTCTCGACGTCATCCATCGACAGCACGGGCTCAGTGCCGATACGGTCATGCTGGAACGCGAGGTAAGGCACGCGATGGCTGGCGTCGGCATCGATCAATCGGGCGACGTCAACCAGATCCGCGATGACGGCGGAAGCCGTCGGGTTAGCGCCCGCGCCAGCGCCGTAGTAAAGCGTTGCGCCCACGGCGTCACCCTTGACGAGCACCGCGTTCATCACGCCTTCCACGTTGGCGATCAGGCGCTTTGCGGGAATCAGCGTGGGATGGACGCGCAACTCGATGCCTGCTTCACGACGACGTGCGATGCCGAGGAGTTTGATGCGATAGCCCATCTCTTCGGCATAGCGAATGTCCTTCGCTTCGATCTTCGTGATGCCCTCGACATGGGCTTTTTCGAACGACAAAGGAATGCCGAACGCGATGGCCGCGAGGATGCTGATTTTGTGGCCTGCGTCAACGCCTTCGATGTCAAACGTTGGGTCGGCTTCGGCGTAACCTTTTGCCTGCGCGGTCGTCAGGACGTCCGCAAACGACAGGCCCTTGCCGCGCATCTCAGACAGGATGAAGTTGGTCGTGCCGTTGATGATGCCCGCGATCCACTCGATGCGGTTGGCCACGAGGCCTTCGCGCAGCGCCTTGATAATCGGGATGCCGCCGGCTACGGCTGCTTCGAACGCGACGATCACACCTTTTGCGCGCGCGGCGGCGAATATTTCGTTGCCGTGCAACGCCAGCAGCGCTTTGTTCGCCGTGACAACGTGTTTGCCGTGGGCAATCGCTTCGAGAATAACCGACTTCGCGGGTTCAGTGCCGCCGAGCGATTCGACGATCACGTCGATCTCTGCATCGCGGGCAACCGAGAGAAAGTCGGGGGTGACCGGAACGGACGCTGGCACGACTCTTCGCGCCTTTGCCTCATTGCGGGCTGCAACTTTAATCACCGTAATCGGACGCCCGGCGCGACGTGAAATTTCTTCGGCGTTGCGGGTGAGCACGTCAAACGTGCCGCCGCCCACTGTACCGATGCCGAGGAGTCCGATTCTGAGTGGTTTCATAGCTTTCTATTTGCGTTATTTCCCTCTCTCGCAGCGCGGGAGAGGGTGCCCGACAGGGCGGGTGAGGGCGGTGGTTTGAGCAGTAACGTTGCCTCCGCTTTCCACCGCCCTCACCCCAACCCTCTCCCGCGCTGCGGGAGAGGGAGCTTGTTACAGCAGTCCGTCCTTCTTGAACATGTCCTTGATGCCGCGCACGGCTTGCCGCGAGCGCGCTTCATTTTCGATCAACGCAAAGCGCACATGGGTGTCGCCGTACTGACCAAATCCGATGCCCGGCGAGACGCTGACCTTCGCATCTGCCAACAATTTTTTCGCGAATTCCAGCGAACCCATTTTCATGTACGGCTCGGGAATTTTCGCCCAGATATACATGCTGGCTTTCGGGTTGTCGACCATCCAGCCCGCTTCGTGCAGGCCCTTGACCATCACGTTGCGGCGACCTTCGTACTTCAAACGAATTTCTTCCACGCAATCTTGTGGCCCTTCCAGCGCGGCAATCGACGCGACCTGAATCGGCGTGAAGGTGCCGTAATCGTTGTAACCCTTGATGCGGCCCAGCGCGTTCACCAGATGCGCGTTGCCGACCATGAAGCCCACACGCCAGCCAGCCATGTTGTAGCTCTTGCTCATCGTGAAGAACTCAACCGCCACGTCCTTCGCGCCTTTGACCTGCATGATGCTCGGCGCTTTGTAACCGTCGAAACCGAGGTCGGCGTAGGCTAGATCGTGAACCACCCAGATGCCGTGCTCACGCGCCAGCGCAACCACTTTCTCAAAGAACGGCAAGTCAACGCACATCGACGTCGGATTCGACGGGAAGCCGAGGATCAGCATCTTCGGTTTCGGGAAACTTTCGCGAATCGCGCGCTCAATTTCTTCGAAAAAATCCACGTCTTCGGTCATGCGCACGCTGCGGATGTCCGCGCCCGCGATGATCGCGCCGTAGATGTGAATGGGGTAGCTTGGGTTTGGGACCAACGCCGTATCGCCGCGATCCAGCGTGGCGAGCATCAAATGCGCCAGGCCCTCTTTCGAGCCGATGGTGACGATGGCCTCAGTATCCGGATCGAGCCAAGCGCCGTAGCGCTGGGCGTACCAGTTGCAGATGGCCTTGCGCAGGCGCGGAATGCCTTTGGAGACGCTGTACCCGTGCGTGTCGCCACGCAGCGCGGTCTCGACCAGCTTGTCGACGATGTGCTTGGGCGTGGGGCCGTCGGGATTGCCCATGCCGAAATCGATAACGTCTTCGCCTTTGCGGCGCGCAGCCATCTTGAGATCAGTGGTGATCGCGAAAACGTACGGGGGAAGGCGCTTGATGCGCGAGAACTCGGTCTGCATTGTTTGTGATTCCTGGTGCTAGGAATTGAATTAACCCCTCCTCGATCCAACAGAATTCTGCAAGACGAAGGGGGCACCTGAGCCAGTGATGTTAGCGGGGAATGCGATTTGCTGCAACGCAGCAGAAGGGCGGGTAACGCGACGCCCAGATCGTCAGCTTTTGGCTACAACGACCGCTGTTAGGGGGCTAAGGTCGCTTTTGTCCGTAAGTCAACTATTAGCGCAATTGACGCCAAGCCCCGATTGAATGGTTGTTTCAGGCAAAAGCCATATCCACAATCGTCATTTTTCAACCTCGCCGATAATTCATTCTGAAGCAACGAACACCTCAGTAAGGGATCACCGTTCATGGCCATGAAATTTCAGCGCGAAGCCACCAGCGAATTCGCAATCACGGGTTACACAGCAGCTGGCATCAGCGTGGCGGGGGTTGAGTACGGGCACAGTTTGCGCGTGGCGCATGCGTCGGCGGCGGCTCCGTGGGCTGTCACAACCTTCGCCGACATCACGGCAGCCTCAGTGGCTGACGGTGCCACCGTCGCCGCTGAAATCGTTCTGATCGGCACGGGCAAAAAGTTGCGCTTTCCGCCGCCGGATGCGCTGCGCCCATTGCGCGAGGCACGGATCGGTTTTGAAGTGATGGATACAGCTGCGGCATGTCGCACGTACAACGTGTTGCTAGGCGAGGGGCGGCAGGTGGCGGCGCTGTTGCTGATTGAACCGTAGTGCATCGTTAGAGCGGGCACGCTTTGACGTAAACGCGCGCCCTACGCCTACTTGCCCAGCGCACGCCGCATAAGCGCAACCGTCGATCCATCATGCGCGCCCGAAACCACGCCCAATTTCAATTCGCCATCAATCGTTTTCGCGAGCTGCTTGCCGAGCTCCACGCCCCACTGATCGAACGAATTGACGTTCCAGATCACGCCTTGCACGAATACTTTGTGTTCGTAGAGCGCGATCAACGCGCCTAGCGATTTGGGCGTGAGTTCAGACATCAGAAGCGTGTTGCTCGGACGGTTTCCCGAGAACACTTTATGTGGCGTCAGGGCGGCTATTTCGGCCTCACTCATCCGCTGCGCAACCAGCTCCGCACGCACCTGCTCCGCACTCTTACCCACCATCAGCGCCTCCGACTGTGCGAAGCAATTGGCCAGTAAAAGGCGATGATGCGACGCGTCCAGTTCGTGCTCTGAATCGGCATGCAGCGCGGCGATGAAATCGACTGGAATCGTGCTCGTGCCCTGATGCAGCAACTGGAAAAACGCGTGCTGACCGTTGGTTCCTGGCTCGCCCCAAATCACTGGGCAACTGGCCATCGTCAGCGGCTTTCCGTCGCGATCAACTGACTTGCCGTTGCTCTCCATTTCGAGCTGTTGCAAATACGCAGGCAGGCGGTGCAAATCCTGCGCATACGGAGCGACGCACTGACTCGTCGCGCCCAAAAAATTCACATTCCACACGCCAACCAGCGCAAGTAACGCGGGCATATTTTTCTCAAGTGGCGCGGTGGCGAAATGCTCGTCCATCTCGTTCGCGCCCGCGAGTAATTCCTCGAAAGCATCCATGCCAATCGCAATCGCAATCGACAACCCAATCGCCGACCACAACGAATAGCGCCCCCCGACCCAGTCCCAGAACTCGAACATGTTTGCGGTGTCGATGCCAAACTTTGCCACCGCTGCGGCGTTGGTTGAGACCGCCACGAAATGCTTCGCCACATCGGCGTGAGTGCCGCCATTTTCGAGAAACCAGCTGCGCGCGGAGGTCGCGTTAGTGAGCGTCTCCTGCGTCGTAAACGTCTTCGACGCAACGATAAAAAGTGTGGTCTCAGCATCCACGCTGGAGAGCACGCAATCCAGCGCCGCGCCATCAACGTTCGAGACGAAATGAACATTGAGGCCCTGCGGAATATAGGTTCGTAGTGCCTCACAAACCATCAGTGGGCCGAGATCCGAACCACCAATGCCGATGTTGACAATGTCCGTGATCGCGCTGCCCGTATAGCCCTTCCACACGCCATCGCGCACCTGGTGCGAGAAGCGCTGCATGTGTTCGAGCACACGCTTTACCTCCGGCACAACGTCCTTTCCGTCAACGGAAAAGCGTCGCGCGCCGCGACCTACACCCGCGCGCAGGGCGACATGCATCACCGCACGATTCTCGGTCGTATTGATGTGCTCTCCCGCAAACATCGCGTTACGCCGCGCCTCAAGGCCGTGCTCTCGCGCCAACGCAATCAGCAGAGATTTCGTCTCGGTAGTGATGCGATTTTTTGAGTAATCGAGAAAGAGTCCTGCCGCGTCTAACGAAAAATTTGTAGCTCGTTTTGAGTCATTCGCAAACTCATCCGCCATTCGCAAATTCGCGATAGCTGCGTGATGCGATTCGAGCGCAGTCCACGCGGCGCTCATTTCGCCTCCGCCCGCACCGAGCGCGACGCCAGCGTAGCGAACGCTTCACGCGGCGTCATGCGACCGTCAATCACCGCGCAGGCGACTTCGGTAATCGGCATGGCCACACGATAGCGCTGCGCGAGGCGATGCACTTCGGGCGCGGCCTTCACGCCCTCGACCACTTGCTGAATTTCTGCCGTCGCTTCGGCAAGCGATTTTCCGGTCGCCAGCAACAAGCCCATGCGCCGATTGCGTGACTGATTGTCGGTGCAGGTGAGCACAAGATCGCCGAGGCCGGACAGCCCCATAAGTGTTTCGTTTTCTGCACCCATTTTTTCTCCCAAACGACGAATTTCAGCCAAACCTCGTGTGATCAGCAGGCTGCGTGCGTTGGAGCCGAAGCCCAGTCCATCAGACGTTCCCGCTGCAATCGCGATCACGTTTTTTGCCGCCCCACCTAATTCCACACCGATCACATCATGCCCGGTGTACGCACGAAAACCGCCGCCATTCAACCGATGCGCCACGCGCTTTGCGAACGCGTCGTTAATCGAGGCAATGATGACCGCCGTCGGCAGGCCGCGCCCCAGTTCGTTCGCAAACGTTGGGCCGGACAGCACGGCGTACGGATGCGATGCGTCCAGCACCTCTGCAACCACCTCATGCGAGAGTTTGCCGCTGCCGGGCTCGAAGCCTTTGCATGCGATCACGACGCCTCGCCCTGCGCTCAACCGGGGTTTGAGAAGTTCGACTGTGGCCCGCAGCGCGTGGCTCGGCGTGGCGATCACGATGTCTTCGGCGTCGCGCAGCGCAGCATCAAGGTCGCCCGTTGCGACGAGCGTCATCGGAAACTCGCAATCGGGGAGGTAGCGGGGGTTGTGACGAACGCGATCGGCGTCGTTCATCTCAGCCGCGTTCCGTCCCCACAGCCGTGTGCGCGAGCCGCGTCGGGCCAGCTGGATCGCGAGCGCTGTGCCGAAAGAACCCGCGCCGATTACGGCAACAGGGGTGGCAGTACGCTCTTCCGACGGTGCGGTCGGGTTGCTCATAAAAACGTTCGTGTCGATGTCATGCGGCTAGTGTAGCCACCGGAATCACTCGTAGTGTGACGGCTTTTTTCGCCGCGCACGCCGTTTTTGCAACAATTACAATGTGCCCCGGTAGCTCAGTGGATAGAGCGACCCCCTCCTAAGGGGTAGGTCGGACGTTCGATTCGTCTTCGGGGCGCCAAGTTTTTTCCTTTCCTCCGCGCGGTTCGCGGTGATTGCCACTTCAAGCAGACATGCCTCACTACACACTCACGTTTGCCGATCCCGCAGGCCACCTGCTTGATGTTGAAATGACGCTGCCGTCGCCTACTGCGGGCGAGCGTGTCGCGATGCCATCATGGATTCCCGGTAGCTATTTAATGCGCGAGTTTGCGCGGCATGTGGCGACGCTGTCGGCGAGCCAATCGGGCCGCGAGATCAGAGCGGAAAAAGTCGACAAGGCAACGTGGCAACTGGGCTGCACGCCCGGCGAGCCGGTGACTGTGAGTTACCGCGTGTATGCGTGGGATCGCTCGGTGCGTGGTTGTTACTTCGATTCGTCGCGTGGTTTTGTTAATCCGGCGGCGGCGCTGTTGCAGGACGCCAGCAACCCGCAAGCCGCATGTACGCTTGATCTTAAGGCCCCTGCGTTTTCTGATGGCCACGCGTGGCGCGTCGCCACATCGATGACGGCAACGCAAATTGACGCGCGCGGCTTCGGTCACTATCACGCCGAAAATTACGACGAGCTGATCGATCATCCGCTCGAATGCGCTGACTTCGACGAGTTCACGTTTGAGGCGGGCGGCGTGCTGCATCGCTTTGTGATTTCCGGAAAGCATCGCGGCGATCTGGAGCGATTGAAGGCTGACAGTCAGAAAATTTGTCAGGGACATTGCGATCTGTTTGGTGATTCGGTGGCTCCTTTCGATCAATATGTTTTTCAGCTTCACGTCGTTGACGACGGCTACGGCGGGCTCGAACATCGCGCGAGTACGGCGCTGATTTGTCCGCGCAACGACCTGCCCTCCGTAGGTGACGCCAGCGTTTCCGAGGGTTATCGTGAGTTGCTCGGTCTCATCAGCCACGAATATTTCCACGCGTGGAATGTCAAGCGCATCAAGCCCGCCGCTTTCACGCCGTACGATACGACGCGCGAAAACTACACACGTTTGCTGTGGATTTTCGAGGGCTTCACGAGCTATTACGACGAGCTGATGTTGACGCGCGTCGGGCTCATCACCGAGGCGGATTACTTGAAGATCATCGGTCGCCGTCTGACCTCGCTGCTGCGCGCGCCGGGCGCGAAACTGCAATCGACGGCTGAGGCCAGTTTCGACGCGTGGATCAAGTATTACCGGGCTGACGAGAACGCCGCGAACTCGCAGTTCAGTTACTACCTACGCGGCAGTTTTGTGGCGTTGGCGCTGGATTTGACGCTCAGGGCGAATGATTCCGAGGCGTCCCTCGATGACGTTATGCGCGGTCTGTGGCGTGATTACGGCAAGACCGGCGTCGGTGTGCCAGAAGACCCGTTTTCCGTGATCTCCAGGTACGCCGGGCAGGACGTTGCGCCGTTGCTGGCCAATTGGGTGAACAGCACGACTGACCCCGACTGGGCGGCGCTCTTTGCGCCGTTCGGCGTCAGCTACCGCACGCGTGCCAGCGCCAATGCGGCAGATCGCGGCGGTCGCGATGAGGCCACAATTGAGACGAACACGCGCACGCTTGGCCTCGTGATGGGCGATTCGGGCGCGGGTCTACCGGTGATCAAGGTCGTTTTATCGGGCGGCAGCGCGTGGCAAGCGGGGCTCAGCGCTGGCGACACGCTGGTCGCTGTCGATGGTCTGCGCGCCAGCGCGACCACGCTCAGCAAACATCTGGCGCGCTTCAAAGCCGGCACCGCCGTCCCGCTTTCGTACTTCCGCCACGATCAGTTGCGGGAGACGACGGTGAACGTGCCAACGGCGCAGCAAACGCTGCGCGACAGCGTGTGGCTACCGTTGGAAGGCACGGATTCGGTTGCAGCCCTGCGGCGGCAAAAGTGGTTGTCGCAAGCGTGAGCGCAAACAGCAGCTTTTTCCGTGGAAGCCCCAAATATCGTGGGCTCGCGCCACTAATATCGACAAGTCGATAAGCGAGCAAATCGCGCTCTAGCCCATAAACCAGAATGCTTTCACAAGAAAGCTATTGACCAGCTACCCGCCCTGAGAAACTGATCCAGGCAACTCTGCTTTCACTGATCGGGACGTTGGAATGACCTTGTTTTTCGAATCGGCATCCAAAATCTTTTTCAGCCGGTCCGCAACCTCTTTGCTGCCCCAGTCCACTTCACCGACCACGCGGTAACGCAGCACGCCCGCCGCATCCACAATAAAGGTTGTCGGCAACACGCGTACTTTCCATTCGCCTGATGCCTCTTGCCACGGGTCGCGCAAGAGCGGAAAAGTGACAGGATGCCTCAGTTGAAAATCGCTGATTTTTTGTGGTGACTCGTGGTAATTCACGCCGAGCACCACCGCGTTTTTTGCGCCTAAGCGTGTGCCAAGCGCCTGCAGAGACGGCATCTCGGCAACGCAGGGCCCGCACCAGGTCGCCCAGAAATTGACGATCACCAGACGGCCTTTGAGCGCCGAGAGATCGATCTCCTGATTGTCAACCGTCTTTAATTTAAGGGCCGGGGCCGCGCCGTCGTCGGGATACCACTTCCCCTTCTGGGCGTACGCCGTTTCCGTCCAGGCGGAAACACAGAGCAAAAGAAAAAAGCCGCAGCAGGCTGCGGCTTTCCGATTCAGGAGCGCGAACAACTGACGTCGCCCTAAGCCTTGATCTCTTTGGTCGTGATCGTGTACTTGAAGTTGTCTGGATCGTACGGATCCAGACGACCATCGGACGTCTCCGCCTGCGGGTACATCAAAAACGGCAGCTTTGGCCCTTTAGCCCCCGGCAACGCGACATCATGTGCGACGTTGTAGGCGAGCCAGTTACCTTCCCACGCACCGAACAGCGCTTTGTTGACTGGGGCCACGATGGGATGCTGCGTCGACTTGACCCAGTCCGCGGTCTCCAGGCGCTGCACTTTGGTCACATCGGCCGGATCCATCGGCACCCAGCCAAACCCCGTGAGAAAGACCTCAGCGCGGCAGTGCTGCGCCTTGGTGATGTTGGCACTGCCAGCACCCAATTCTTTGTAACCGAACACGGACGGTGCGATGCGAACGCCGTAGACGTCGCGCGCCGGGATTCCAAGCGAGCGGGCCATCGCCACGAAGATCGCGTTGATGTCAGCGCATTTGCCGCCGAAATTGGCCGTTTCCAGCGCCGCCTTGACGTCGCCGACGCCGCAGCCGCGCGTGTCAACATTGCGGTAGGTGTTGGCAATGGTCCAGTCGTACAGTGCACGGACTTTATCGATTTCAGTCGTCTTGCCTTTGGTCGCTTCAAGCGCCTTTTGCAACACGATGCCGTCGGTTGGCATGGAAGCGGTCGCCGCTGTCCATTTGGCCGCGTCAGCGGCGGAAATCATGGCATCACCGCGCTTTGACAAATCGATCGAGCGCGACTGTGTCTGCAATTGCGTGGTCATTTCGATGACGGGCTTCGCCTCCTTGCCGTCGAGGTCAACCGCGAGCAAACCGGCACCGTAATTCGGGTCAGACATGCGCTCAGCGGTACCGGATGACAACGTCCACTTGGTCACCAGATTGCGCTGGTAGCCGTCTTCCACAACCGGAATCGGAACCCAGACCTTGGTCGCGCCCATCGGCTTCAACAGCTCGACGCGATGGACGATTTCGAAACTGCGCCAGTCGCCAGACTGCGGATTGAACACACGCGAGGCGGCCACTCCCATCGAAGGGGGCGTCTGCGCGAACGCAGGCAGCGCAGAGGTCAGTGATAACGCGGACGTGGCCTTGACAAATGAGCGGCGATCCATGGCAGTTTCCTTTAAAGCTTGAGTCGTAATTTTAATGCGATTGTTCGTGTTAGTAGCAATTTACGGCAAATGCTTGCGTGCGACTGATAGCTACGCAATTCGGTCCGGACAGGTTTTACAAATCTTCAGCGTAGCGAGCGGCCATTTGTTCTTGCGATTCGACTGGCGACTGCCCTCCCGTCTGGTCGTTGAGCATTTCGCCCATCGTTGGCAGCGACGAGCGATCAACCCACGTTTGCGGCTGCCACAATTTCGAGCGCATGAAAGCCTTCGCGCAGTGCAGATAGGCATCCACCACCGTAACCTCAATGACCAGACGAACCCGAGCATCGGCGGCGAATGGCGCAAGCGAAACCGCATCTTGAACCAGCCGAACCCGACCGTTGACGCGCAAAGTCTCGTCGACGCCCGGAATCATGAACAGCAACCCGATTTTTCCTGTCTCAGCCAAATTGGACAGCGAATCGAGCCGATTGTTTCCCGGCGCATCGGGAATCAGCAAAGTGTGTTCGTCAACCACGTGCACAAATCCCGGCGTACCGCCACGCGGCGACGAATCTGGATCGCCTTCTGCGTTCGCGCTCGCCAGCACCACAAAAGGCGACAAGGCGATGAATCGCTTGCAATGCCCATCCAGGTGATTGATCTGCTTGGCAACAGAGCGGGCTTTAGCGGGCGCATAAAGTCGGCGCAAGTCGCTTGGGGAATCGATAGGGTCGGACACAGAATCAGTCATTAACTTGCGGTAGTTTGGGACGGGTTGGGGCAATGATAAGACCCGCCGCGCAAGCCGCAGCTAACAAAAAAGCCACCGCAGTGGGTGGCTTTGTGGCGTAGCATGGTGGCGGAGAGGGGGGGATTCGAACCCCCGTTACCTTGCGGTAAGCCTGATTTCGAGTCAGGTACATTCAACCACTCTGCCACCTCTCCGACTCTTGAATTCTAGCGCAGGCGTAGAGTATCTACGGCGAGCGCAGGATTTAGCCCTTTGCGGGTGTCGGTTTGGCGTTGGTTGCGCCCGAGTTGGCTTTGGCCGCGCCGGGATTTGCGGTGTCTTGCGTTTTCGGCGCTACGGCCTGCTTCTGCCCCAGCGATTCCGATGACGATGGCTGCGCGGCAGCCACCGGCGGTGGCGCTGGTGGAACCCAAGACGACGGCGGGACAGTCTTGCCGGCCGCTTTCATTTCCTTGAAATAACGATCAGCGGCTCTGTCTTGGTATCGCAGCTCATCCGCAGCGGCTTTCTTCGCGGTCTCAGCAGCTTTCGCTTTCGTCTCTTCAGCTTTGGCCTTCTGCTCGTCGTTCATTGGCGCAGGTGGCGGCAACTTCGCTATGGCCAATGCCGTCAGCGTGCTGCCCAGCACCAGAACTACCCAGTGATTTAGTTTCATCAATCATTTCCTCCAACAGCTACGGGTTGTTGCGGGCCACCATTGCCGCCACTGGCAGTGCGATTTGCAGGCACTTTGCCCGACTTCACGTCGTCGTACCAAATTTCGTGATGTTCTTTCGCCCAGGCTTCATCAACAACGCCTGTCTTCATCGCATCCAGCGCGCCGGCCATACCCAATGTGCCCATGTAGATGTGGCCGAGTGCGCCGAGCATGAACAGCATTGAACCCGTCAGGTGCACCAGATTGGCCAACTGCATCGTCGCCCGAGTTTGTTCGAAGTTGGGGAAATTAAGCACCATGCCCGACGCGCCAACCACGAGCCCAAGCACCATCAGTCCGCCCCAGAACCAGATTTTTTCTCCGGCGTTGAATTTTTCACTGGGCACATGTTTGCCGTTCATCAGCCCACCAAAGCTCGCGAGCCATTTGAAGTCGACAGCTTTCGGCAAGTTGTCTCGCACAAAGATGCAGAACGTAATGAAGCAGCTGATGATAAACAGTGGCCCCAAAAAGTTGTGCAAATTCTTCGCGATAATCGCCAGCCACGAGAATAGGGTGAAGCCGATCACCGGGATCAGCAGCGTTTTCCCGAACGCAAGGATCAGCCCGGAAATCGCCAACACCGAGAATGAAATCGCCGTTGCCCAGTGCGCCATGCGCTCAAGCAAGGTAAATCGCTCGATCAGGCGACCGGTCGGCGCTTCATGCAACTGAATGGTGCCCTTCCATGCGTAGAAGCCACCGATCAACACCATCATTGCGACCAGCGACCAGCCGCCGATGATCGAGAACGTGCCATTACGGAGTGCGCGCCAGTTTTGACCACCGTCCTGGATCAAAACGCCAGCCTCAGGGGCGGGAATACTGGTGTACCCAGCAACGCCACCGCGAGCGTTTTGCCAGACCGGCGCGTTGTTGTAGGGCTGCTGTACGGATCGTAGCTGCTCCTGTTTCGCAAGTTCAGCGGGGGGCAACACGGGGCCGCTGCTCTGCTGAGCCCATGCCGCCACAGCAAACGATGATGCAACAAGAAGTGCCAAGAAGGGTCTCATGGACAGCTCCTGATTGAATTTGCGTCCACGCTCAATGGACACACTTGTCCGCGAACGGGACACGCTTGTCCGCCGTTGGGACAAGCGTGTCCACGACTAGTTAACACGCTTGTATTCGTTCTGATTGTCAGCACGAGCACGAAGCTGACGCTCCCACGACGCCCGATCAGCGTATTGGGTGCCCGCCCCAAAGGGTTTGTCATCAGCCTTTGCTGCTGATTGCCCCGGCTTGGCGGTGATGGTCTGTGGCTGCTCACCACAGGCCGCAAGCAACGTCGCTGCGACACCGATCAAAATCAAGCTGTTGTGCTTCATGATTTTTGCGCCGCTGGTTGCGCTGCGGCAGGCGCGGTTGGCAAAGCTGCACCGGCAGGCTTCGAATCCGCCCGACCATAGGCAGTGGCGTGGCCCCACAGGTCGCCACCACGACCGCGACGCATCACGCGTTCACGATAGATGTCGGAGAGCACGTCGCCGTCGCCCGCCAGCAGCGCCTTGGTGGAGCACATTTCGGCGCACGCCGGTAGCTTGCCCTCGGACAAGCGATTGCGTCCGTATTTTTCGATTTCTGCTTTTGAGCCGTCTTTCTCAGGACCACCCGCGCAGAAGGTGCACTTGTCCATCTTGCCGCGAAGACCGAAGGCTCCTGCTTGCGGAAACTGTGGTGCGCCGAAGGGGCAGGCGTAGAAACAGTAACCGCAACCGATGCACAAATCCTTGTCGTGCAGCACAACGCCGTCTTCGGTTTTGTAGAAACAGTTGACCGGGCATACGGCCTGACACGGCGCGTCCGAGCAATGCATGCATGCCACCGAGATGGAGCGCTCCGCGCCGACGATGCCGTCGTTCAACGTCACCACGCGGCGGCGATTCACACCCCAAGGCACATCGTGTTCGTTTTTGCAGGCAGTAACGCAGCCGTTGCATTCGATGCAGCGCTCGGCATCGCAAATAAATTTCATTCTTGCCATATTGTTCTCCTTGTCCCCTTTGTGATTACGCCGCGTCGAATCGAGTGACCTGACAGACCGTAGTCTTCGTCTCTTGCATCATCGTCACCGAGTCGTAGCCATACGTGGTTGCGACGTTGACCGACTCACCACGCACAATCGGCGCCGAACCGTCCGGATATTTTTCCAGCAGGTCTTTGCCTTGCCACCAGCCCGAGAAGTGGAATGGGATGAAGGTGACGCCCGGCCCAACACGCTCCGTCACCATCGCCTTTACTTTGATTTGTGCGCCGGATACCGCCTTGACCCACACATACTCGTTGTTGCGAATCAGACGATCATTCGCGTCTTTGGTGTTGATCTCGATGAAGTTCTCCTGCTGCAACTCGGCGAGCCACGGATTGGATCGAGTCTCCTCGCCGCCACCTTCGTATTCGACCAAGCGACCGGACGTCAACACCAACGGGAACTTCTCGTAAACCTTGTCGGCAATCGCTTTGTCCTGCACCGATTTGTAGAGCGTTTTGACGCGCCAGAATGCGCCGCCTTTGTCGGCATGCGTTGGATACTTTTTCGCGAGTTCGGCACTCGTGCCGTACAGCGGTTCGCGGTGCTGCGGAATCGCGTCCGGAAAGTTCCACACGATCGCACGAGCCTTGGCGTTACCGAACGGATGGCAGCCGTGGTTCTTCATAAACACGCGCATCTGCCCGCCTGAAAGGTCGGTCTTCCAGTTCTTGCCTTCCGCTTTTTTCTTCTCGGCATCGGTCAGCTCATCCCACCAGCCGAGTTTCTTCAGCAGCACATGATCCAGCTCTGGATAGCCGGTCGTCAGATCGGCTCCTTTCGAATGCGAGCCGTCCTCGGCAAGTAGAGAAACGCCGTCGCGCTCCACGCCAAAGTTAGCGCGGAAGTTACCGCCACCGTCCATGACGTGCTTGGATGTGTCGTAAAGATTTGGCGAGCCCGGATGCTTCATCTCAGGCGTCCCGTAACAGGGCCATGGCAGACCGAAGTAATCACCGCTGCAAGGACCACCATTGGCCCTGAGCGTCTTCGGATCGAACGTCTGCATATGCTTCATGTGAAGCTTCAAACGCTCGGGGGATTGACCGGTGTAGCCAATCGTCCAGGCTCCCTTGTTGATCTCGCGGAGCATGTCCTCCGGTTCCGGCTCTTCCCATTTCTTTTCACCGTCTGGCCGAACGATTTTGCAATTCTTGACGAACTCTTTATCGAAGCCGAATTTCTTCGCAAACGCGTACATAATTGCGTGATCGGTCTGCGATTCGAACAGCGGGCTGATGACGCGCTCGCGCCACTGGATCGAACGGTTCGAAGCCGTGGCAGAACCGCTGGTTTCAAACTGCGTGCAAGCGGGCAAAAGGTAAACGCCATCCTTGCGATCCGGCATCGCGGCAGACGCGGTTGGATAGGGGTCGATGATCACCATCGTATCGACCTTTTCCATGGCCTTTTTCATCTCCGGCCCGCGCGTTTGCGAGTTCGGTGCGTGTCCCCAGAAAACGATGGCGCGAAGGTTCGAATCCTGATCAATTGTCTCGTTGGGATCAAGTACACCGTCAATCCAGCGCGACACTGTCATGCCCGGTTTTTCCATCATGACTTGCGAAGCAAATTGCTTCTTCAGCCACTCGTAATCCACACCCCAGACGGTAGACCAATGCTTCCATGCACCGGTCGCCAGACCGTAATATCCGGGGAGTGAATCCGGGTTCGGGCCGACGTCGGTCGCACCCTGCACATTGTCGTGACCACGGAAGATGTTGGCACCGCCGCCCGACACGCCGATGTTGCCAAGCGCCAATTGCAAAATGCAGCTCGCGCGCACCATCGCGTTGCCAATCGTATGCTGCGTCTGCCCCATGCACCACACGATGGTGGACGGCTTGTTCAGCGCAAACATTTTGGTGATTTCCAGCACGCGTGCTTCGGGAACACCGCAGGCCTCCTCAACCTTGTCCGGCGTCCACTTCGTCATCACCTCTTCTTTGATCTTGTCCATACCGTAGACACGATCATTGATGTACTTTTTGTCCTCCCAACCGTTCTTGAAAATGTGGTGCAACATTCCGAACAGAAACGGGATATCTGCACCGGCGCGCAGGCGGACAAACTCGTCGGCGCGGGCGGCAGTGCGGGTGAACCGAGGGTCCACCACGATCAACTTGGCACCGGTCTCCTTGGCGTGCAACATGTGCAACATTGACACCGGATGCGCCTCAGCCGCATTCGACCCGATGTACAAAGCACACTTGGTGTTCTGCATGTCGTTATACGAATTGGTCATCGCGCCATAGCCCCACGTGTTGGCAACACCTGCAACGGTCGTGGAGTGGCAGATACGCGCCTGATGGTCGCAGTTGTTCGAGCCAAACATGCTCACAAACTTGCGGAACATGTACGCCTGCTCGTTGTTGTGCTTCGACGAGCCGACCCAGAACACGCTGTCCGGGCCTGCCGTTTTACGCAGATCCATAAGCTTGTCGCCCACCTCAT
>JANXUB010000200.1 GCA_025352105.1 Burkholderiales bacterium
CTCAGCGGAAAAATCTATCTCACCATGAGACCGGAAAGCACACCGAAATAGTCAAGCCAAAACCAACAACTTATCCACAACCCCGACACCACGTAACGAAAGAAATTTCGCGAAATTACAGAAAATTTGTTGCTTTATCGGAAACTGTTCGAGAAAAGTTTCCAGACTGTCCCCGCCTCCTGATAATTGAAAAGCAATTTCACGGACACGCAGTTACCCACAAAGCAGGGCTTGCCGCTCATACGTCGTGGGTCTTGCGTGATGTGAACGCTGTTCACGGCGAGACTACCTTGGATCAAGGACGCGCTAGATGTCGGTGGCGGGGATCGGTCATTCACATCATCCGTGCGAAGCCATTTCGCGCGTGGTTGTGCGGTTCGCGCCTGTTTCGGCGCACCCCAAAAACATACTCCCAAAGTGAATTTCATGCGTCAGACGTAAGCCTATGCAACGCAACCCCCTCCCTGGAGCAAGTAGAAAGTCGTCGGCTATCGGGGGTCGCATTACCCGCACCGACGGGGAGGGGTCGATAAGAACCGATATTCGCGTCGGCTGAATGACGGATAAGCTGTTGGTGCGGTCGTGCATGGCGCACGCGGCCAGTATGACCATATCGATTATAATAGTCATATTGACCCTTGGCCATCATTGGAATCCTCATGCTTTCGCAAACCAGCGCTGTCACCTTTCGCCAAAACTTGGGCGAGATGCTTAATCAGGTGCAGTATCGCGGAGATACGATCGTGATCAACAAGGACGGCAAACCCGTGGCGGCGCTGGTGGACGCCCGCCTGCTGGCGCGGATTCGAGCGATGCAAGGGCGATTTGATGCGCTGGCGGATCGCATCAGCGCGGGCTACGCGCAAACGCCCGAGGCAGAGGCTCTGGCCGAGATCGATGGGCTGTTAACGGGGTCGCGCAGGCGTGCGTAACGCACGAGCACGCGGGGACTGATGCCCCAATTGCATGTGGTGCTCGACACCAATGTGCTGCTCTCGGGCATTGCGTTTCCAACCAGTGTGCCGGGGCGCGTAGTCGCGGCTTGGCGCTCGGGCCTCGTGAGCGTTTCGCTGTCGGAATACATCCTCGATGAGTTGCGCCGCGTGATGCCGAAGCTTAGACATCGGCACGGCTTGAGTGACGTAGAGATGGCAGACTTCGTTGATCTGCTGGCGTTGCAGGCCGACATGGTTGTGCCCGCAGCGTCAACCGACCCGGATCTCACCGATCCATTCGATCAGGCGATTCTCGGCACGCTGATTTCAGCAAAGGCGGACTATCTCGTCACCGGCGACAAAGCACTACTGCGCTTGGCTGCAAGGTACTCGGTGCTGACTCCCGCAGAGTTTTGGCAACGACAATCATTGTGAGCCCGTGCTACTGCGGCTCGGCGTTTGCCTTTTTGCGCAATGCGCGGCGATATCGGTAGATGTCTGTGGCGGAGGATCGGGGATTCGAACCCCGGTTAGGCTATTAACCTAAACACGCTTTCCAGGCGTGCGACTTAAACCACTCATCCAACCCTCCGGTGAGCAATTCAAATTCTAGCGTGCTGCGCGCATTTGCTGCGTTTGCCTCTTTTGCCGCGTGACCACCGCGCCACGTCAGCCCTTCATTATGCAAAAAAGCATATGAAGTAATTTCATTTGGAGTCGCTAGGCGATGGTGCGGCGTGCCTAGCATCCTATTCATGTCAGAGCTATTTTTTTCAGTTGTTGCAAACATTCACCTGCCCGCCATCGGATTCGCTATTGGCGTCATCGTCGGGCTCACCGGCGTGGGCGGCGGGTCGCTGATGACGCCCATTCTGGTTGGCGGCTTGGGTATTCCACCAGCAATTGCCGTCGGAACCGACCTCCTTTTCGCCGCCATCACCAAATCGTTTGGCGCAGTCGCGCACTGGCGCGTCGGTAATGTGGCGAAGCGTTTGCTGACGGTTCTGATCACGTCAAGTTTGACCGGTGCCGCATTGGCTTTCGCCGTTATTCATGAAGTGAAACCCAACATCGACGCGCTCAATCGCGTCATCCGCTTCTCGCTGGGCGTGGCGTTGTTCGGGACGGCGTTCGCGCTTTTAATCCGACCCTGGCTGCTGCGTCTGCGTCGCGGTCAGCCGCCGCAAGGATCCACTCATGACGTTTCAAACAATCTTTGGCCAACGGTCGTCCTCGGCTTGGTGATCGGTGGGGTTGTGACACTGTCCTCTGTGGGCGCCGGCGCTATCGGCGTCACCGCGTTGTTATTGCTGCACCCTGCGCTGCCAATCTCTCGCATCGTTGGTACCGACATCGCCTACGCCGTGCCGCTGACAGCCGCAGCGGGGCTTGCTCACGCCAGCGTCGGCCATCTTGATGTCAATCTTTTAATCGGTCTGCTCGTGGGCTCGGTTCCGGGCATTCTGCTTGGCGCACGGCTATCGAAACGCGTGCCCGAAATCGCAACCCGCAGCCTGCTGGTCGCAGCCCTCTCTTTTGCCGGCGTCAAGCTGGTAGCCTGATCATGACTACAGAATTCGCGTTGGACTCCACCATTTCGGGAAACCAAAGCAAGCCCTGGTATCAACGACCGCACGTCGCGAACGAGCCTGCAGGATTCGCCGATCTACTCACCGCGACTGTGGCAACGCTCAACACCGCTGCCGTTCATGCGCCCTGCGTCCTCGCGAGCAGTCTGTCTGCTGAGGACATGGTGCTGTTCCACTTAATAGCGCGTGAGCAATTGCCGATTCACACTTTCGCACTGGACACCGAGCGTCTGCCCAAAGCCACGCTGACTTTGTGGCTCGATGCTGAAGCTCATTACGGTCGTGAAATCGAGCGCATCCGACCGGCGGCAGACCGCTTGCAGGCTTTGGCGGAAACGCAAGCGAACAGCGCGATCTTCGAGAGCAAATCGGCGCGTGAACTCTGCTGCACGGTGCGCAAGACAGAGCCGCTTCGGCGTACGCTAGAAGGCAAAGCCGCATGGGTCACGGGCCTGCGCAAAGCCCAGAGCGCTGGCCGCGCGCAAGTGCCGCATCAGGAATGGGACGCGGGCTTTGGCCTGGAAAAATTCAACCCCCTAGCCGACTGGTCCGACGAGGGCCTGTGGTACTTCATCGACCGCGAAAACATTCCGGTCAGCAAGCTCTACGACAAGGGTTACGCCAGCATCGGCTGCGACCCGTGCACGCGCCCAATCCGCTTTGACGAGCACCCGCGCGCGGGCCGCTGGTGGTGGGAAACTGCGGCCACCGCAAACGGCAGCGCGACTGAATGCGGCATTCACGTCGTCGCGCACAAAGATTCAACGCAACCAGAAAACAAGGTCATCGCATGACAGCCCGCGACGCTTTTTTAAGCGCCCCCTCCTTATCCACCGTCACCGAAAAATCCGTGACCAACGATCATCTCAACTGGCTCGAAGACGAAGCCATCAGCATCCTGCGTGAAGTGTTCGGTGGATTCGAGCGCCCTGCGATTCTCTGCTCCTGCGGTAAGGATTCGCTGGTGGTGCTGCATCTGGCGATGAAGGCCGCCGCGCCGGGCAAATTGCCGCTGCCGATTGTGCACATTGACACCGGGCACAACTTCCCCGAAGTCATCACGTTTCGCGAATATCTGGTCAAAAAACATGGCCTGAATCTGATAGTCGGCCATCTCGATGATTCAATCAAAAAAGGCACGATTCGCCTCGCACACGAGCTTGAAAGCCGTAACCCATATCAGACCATCACATTGCTCGAAACGATTGAAGCCAATCGCTTTGATGCAATGGTTGGCGGCGCGCGCCGTGACGAGGAAAAAGCCCGCGCCAAAGAGCGCGTGTTCTCGCATCGCGACAGCTTTGGTCAATGGCAACCGCGTGCACAACGTCCCGAGCTCTGGAACCTCTACAACACACGAATCGCGCAGGGCGAAAACTTCCGCGTGTTCCCGATCTCGAACTGGACCGAGCTCGATATCTGGAATTACATCGCGCGCGAAAACATTGAGCTGCCGTCGATTTACTACACCCATCAACGCAAAGTGATCGAGCGCAACGGACTGCTCGTGCCCGTCACCGAAATCACGCCACCGCGTGTTGGCGAACAGGTGATTGCGCGCGATGTTCGATTCCGCACGGTGGGCGACATTTCGTGCACCTGCCCGGTTGCAAGCACGGCATCGAATGCCGACGAAGTGATTCTGGAAACCATCACCGCCACCGCTAGCGAGCGCGGCGCAACGCGCATGGATGATCGCGCGAATGACGCGGCGATGGAGCGGCGAAAAAAAGAAGGTTATTTCTAAGTCCGCGCCGAATAGATCGCCACCCCGGCGAAGGCCGGGGCCCACGCCCGACGCTGGTGCTTAATTTTGCTGAGAGCCTGCCCCAGCGGAGGCCGGGGGCGTGGATACCGGCCTCCGCCGGTATGGCTAAAAATTTGAATTGATCTGCGCTTACCTCGGACGCACCATCGCGCCCTAAGATGTCGAATAGTAAAAAACACATGTCAAACACCCCTCACTCCGCCGCCTCCCGCCCGCTTCGCTTCATCACCTGTGGCAGCGTTGACGATGGCAAAAGCACGCTCATCGGTCGCCTGCTCTACGACAGCAAAGCCTTGATGATTGACCAGCTTGAATCGCTAGGCAAGGCGCGTGGCTCGCAAAGTAAGGAAGGCCAGCTTGACCTCTCGCTCGTCACCGACGGATTAGAGGCTGAACGCGAACAAGGCATCACCATTGACGTCGCTTATCGCTACTTCGCCACACCGAAGCGCAAGTTCATCATCGCCGACGCGCCGGGCCATGAGCAGTACACCCGCAACATGGTCACCGCAGCGGCCGGCAGCGACGCTGTCGTCGTACTGGTCGACATCACGAAGCTGGACACCGCGTCGGTCACCGAAGCCGCGCCCTTGAAACTGCTGGCCCAAACCCGCCGCCATGCGTTGCTGGCGCAGTTGTTGCGCGTGCCGAGCATCGTTTTTGCGATCAACAAGATCGACGCGGTCGACAACCCGGCGCAGGCCTTCGACACAGTGCGCACTGCGCTGCTCGCCTTTGCCGAACACGCGAACATGTCGGTGGCCGGTGTTATCCCGGTGTCGGCCTTGCGCGGCGACAACGTCACCCAACCGCTGGACGCCGACTGGTACGACGGCCCGTCGTTGCTGCAACTTCTCGAAAGTTTGCCGGTCGTCCAGGAACGGAAAACCGGCGATCTGCTGATCCCTGTGCAATACGTGGCCCGTGACGTCGAAGGCACTGGCGACCAACTCCGCACGCTGTGGGGTCGCATCGCCCATGGTCAAGTGCGCGCCGGTGATGAAGTCCAGATCTGGCCGTCGCGGGGAACAAACGCCGTCCCAATCGCATTCTCGGCAGCCGGTGGAAAGTACAT
>JANXUB010000209.1 GCA_025352105.1 Burkholderiales bacterium
AAAAATATCACGAAGAGCCACAAGTGCTGCACTACGGTAAACCGGGCACCGGAATGCGTTTGCTGCCAGGCATGATGTTCACCATCGAGCCCATGATTAACGCCGGTCGTCCGGGAATCCGCACACTGGCGGACGGCTGGACCGCCGTCACGGCTGATCACAGTTTGTCGGCGCAGTGGGAGCACACAATTCTGGTCACTGAAACAGGCTTTGAGGTCACGACGGTGTCAGCCGGCACGCCGCCGCCCCCGGCGCTTTGATCGCGTGATCGCGTTGGTCGAGGCTCATTACGCGTGGTGAGTAACTTGCTCGACGCAACCGTTCAGGATCCCGCGACGGCAACAGTTACCGTTACCCCGGCGCTTGCCGATTTGCGTCGAGCCTATCAATCACACTGCGCCCTGATTTTTGATGCGCTCGATAGTAATTTGCACATTGACGCGGCGCTGCGGGCGCATGCTTTGGCGGTCGATGACGTGCTCATCCAGCAATGGCATCGCCATGAACTGCACAAACAGCCGCTGACGCTATTGGCAGTCGGCGGGTATGGACGGTTCGAGCTGTTTCCTCATTCAGATGTAGATATTCTGCTGCTGCACGATGGCGCGGACGTTGCCGCAATCGCTGGCATCGAGGCGTTTCTGAGTGAGGCGTGGGATCTGGGTTTCGAGATCGGTCATAGCGTGCGATCAGTGGAGGATTGCATTCTTCAAGCCGAAGCTGACATCACCGTCGCAACGTCAATTCTTGAGCGTCGTGCCATTGTCGGTGCAGAGGGTAATCTACAAAAGCTGGACCAGCGCTGGCAGCAAACCTTTGACGTCGATCACTTCGTCAAAGCCAAGCGTTTCGAGCAGCAACAGCGCTACGTTCGTTTCGAAGACACCGCGTACAACCTGGAGCCTAACGTCAAGGAAAGTCCAGGCGGCTTGCGCGATGTTCAGATGGTTTTGTGGCTGGCGCGCGCAATTACCGGTGCGTCCTCACTCGAAGCCCTGGTCACACAGGGCTATATCAATCGTCATGAGTACGACGGCCTTGCTGAGGCTTATCGGCAGATCAAATTCCTGCGCGCGCGACTGCATCTGCTCGCGCATCGCCGCGAGGATCGACTGGTTTTCGAATTGCAAAATTCACTGGCGGAAACGCTTGGCATCACAGCTGCCGCAGGTCTACGCGCCAGCGAAGTTTTGATGAAGCGCTATTACCAGTCGGCGCGGCAATTGCGACTATTCAACGATATTCTGATTGATGCGCTGACCAGTGATCGCAATGCGCGCCAGACGCCGATAACCGGCACGCCTTTTTCCGCTTGCGATGGCAAGCTGGATTTGACTGCTCGTGGCTCGAATTTGTCGTCTCTTGAGACCTTGCAGGCGTTCCAGATTTTTCATCGTGACCGCACCTATCACGGCCTCACACCTGAGCTACGACGCGCCATCCTGCGCGCGGTCGACACACTGCCGGAAGGAGCTTTCGGCACCGATCAGTGTCGTGCCTTGTGCCTTGAATTTTTGCGCGGTGGGCATGGTGTGTATCACGCGCTAAAGTCGATGAGCGAGCTCGGCGTTCTCGGCGAGTTGGTGCCGCCGTGGGCGCGCATCGTCGGCCAGATGCAGCACGATCTTTTCCATGTCTACACGGTCGATCAGCACATCCTGATGGTGCTGCGGAACATGCGCCGGTTTGCTGATCCCGTGCACTCGCATGAGTACCCGCTGTGCAGCCAGCTCATGCAGGAATTCCCCGAGCGCGAAGTGCTATATCTGGCCTGCGTGTTCCACGACATCGCCAAGGGGCGTGGCGGCGATCACTCGCAGCTCGGCATGATTGATGCGCGCGAATACTGCGCGTTGATTGGCCTGTCGCCCGAGAACGTGGAGTTCGTGGCTTGGCTGGTCGAGCATCACCTCACGATGTCCACCTTCGCGCAGAAACGCGATATCGCAGACCCAAGCGTCGTGCGCGAATTCGCCCAATTGGTGGGCAACGAAAAACACCTGCTTGCGCTTTACCTGCTCACCGTCGCCGACATTCGTGGCACCAGCCCCAAGGTCTGGAACAACTGGAAGGCGCGCTTACTGGAGCAACTTTTCCGCTCAACGCGCTGGCACTTTAATGCGGCGGGCGAGTCCAGCGTGTTCGACGTACTCGCAGATCGCCTGGTCGAGGCGCGGCGGCTGCTGGCGCTCTACGCCATTGATGTGGAGCGGGCCGAAAAATTCTGGCGCACGCTCGATTCAGTCTACCTGCAACGCCACAGCGCCGATGAGATCGCATGGCATGCGAGGAACCTCTTCTTCCGTCTTGATACCGAAAAGCCCGTCGTTCGTACGCGCCTCATGCCGTCGGGCGAGGGGCTGCAAATCATGGTCTATGTCAAAGACCGCGCAGAATTGTTTGCGCGCATCATGAATGTCTTCGCACGTCTCAACTTCTCGGTGCTCGATGCCCGCGTTCACACGTCAAAGACCGGCTACGCGCTCGACACTTTCACCGTGGTCAACCCCGGCTCGGTGAGTGTTGCCTACCGCGACGTAACTCAGCTGGTCGAACATTCGCTGATTGAGGTTCTGACCGAAGACAAGGCGCTGCCAAAAACACTGCTGGGCAAGCCGACCCGTCAGCAGCGCCACTTCCCCATCACCCCGGTGATTGAAATCTCAGGCGACGAACAAGGGCAGCGCTTCGTGCTCGAAATCGTTGCCGCTGATCGCACAGGACTTTTGGCGCGCATCTCCGAAGTGCTGTCAAAGCGTGGCATTTCAATTCAGACCGCGCGCGTGAACACGTTGGGCGCCCGGGCGGAAGACGTGTTCGTTGTTTCCGGCGGACGACTCGCTGAAGAGACGACGCGAATTACGCTAGAAACAGAATTGGCTGAGGCGATTGCCTAGCGCACGTTTCGAGCGCCCCGCCGAAGCTGCAGCCCTGAGAAACCGATCAGCGCCCCCCCCCCCCTTTGGCGAATCCTGGCAGCAGTTGATTCACTTTACCGGCAAACAAACTCATGACCGCGTTAGGCTCGGCCAGCGCGTTCCGCGAGTTGACGCCAGAGCGAGTGAACATTGCGTAGCGTGCCGAGCGTCATTGCTCTAGAAGCACCCGCACCCATGCGACGTTCGGACTCGCCTCGACAGTTTTCAGCATGGCTAACCTGCTTAATGGGTTTGTCACAAAAATAGAAATTACTCCGGCGCAACGTGCGGTGTCCAACCCCACAGTAAATTCGCGCATTCAGGCTGCTAATTCCGTCTTTCGTCACGAGGGCCTCCACCGAATAACAGCCTCGCCCTAGCATTCGCGTCACCGTCACATCCGAGCGAAATCATGAAATTTCTTGTGTCATACAGCCCAACGCTGCTTCTGCGCTGTTTCGCGGGCCTGCTCGGCGCGCTCGCTGCCCTGGCTGAGGCCCAGCCGACCGATGCTCGCGTCAAGGAAATACTCGCCCTGCGGGTCAGCGCTGACAAAAGAGCGGTTGGAATGGCCGCAGTGATCGTGCAAGGTAGCGAGGTACGCATCGTGACCCATGGAACGCTGGGCCTTGATCGCACCGATCCCGTCACCGCAGACACGCTGTTCGAAATCGGCTCCGTCACCAAAACGTTCACCGCCCTGTTGCTGGCCGACATGGTGCTCAAAGGTGAGGTGAAGCTGGACGACCCGGTAGAGCGCTACCTGCCACAGGACAACGCGGCAACCACGCCTGCGGAATTGCGCGGAATCGAAGTGCGCGACGCCTCCGGCGCGCCGATTCGCCTGATCGATCTGGCGACCCATCGCTCCGGCCTGCCGCGCATGCCAGACAATATGCCGCGTGGTGATCCGTTGAGTCCTTACGCCGACTTTGGCGAACAGCACCTGCTGACGTTTCTGATGAATCGTGCAGCCAAGGTCGAGAGCTTTACCGGAAAATTCACGCGCAAGCGCAACGAAACATTTGAATACTCGAACCTTGGCTTTGGATTGCTCGGCTACGCTCTTGCCCGCGCAGCAAACATGCCTTATGCCGAACTGCTGAAAAGGCGGGTGTTCGCGCCACTCGGACTAACGTCGACGTATGTTGACGTACCCAGCAGCGAGTCGCCGCGTTTCAGCGATGGCCACACCGTTGATCGGACTGACACATTTAAGAAAACCAAACACTGGCCGTTCGGCGTGCTCGCCCCGGCAGGTGTGCTGGTGATGAGCGCGCGTGACATCGGCCGCTATGCGCAAGCGGCGAGCCTCTCCATTGACACGCCGTTGGCAGCTGCCTTTACACTCGCACAAAAGCGCTATGCGGAAAGCGCCGAGCCCAAGAATCCGCAGGGGCTCGCGTGGGTGCTGGCAACGCTCAATGACCGCACAGTGGCAAGCCATCGTGGTTTGACTGGCGGCTTCGCATCAGCCCTTTGGGTCGATCCTGAAACCAAAAAGGCCACTGCCGTGCTCTCAAATGCCAACGCAGGGCCCGACGATATTGCGCTGCATTTGCTTGAACCGCGCATACTGCCCAAGGGCGCTGCCGCAGGGAGCAGCGCGGCCGTCCCAGCGACATTTAAAACGCTAGCGCAGTATGTCGGCACCTATCGCTTGCAACCCGACCTCGACGTGACGATTCGCCTGCGCGACGGTAAGCTTTTTGCCCAAGGTACCGGGCAAAGCGAGTTTGAAATACTCGGCAAATCAGACACTACTTTTTTCGCTCGCGTCCCGCCGCTGGAGATCGTTTTTGACGACGTGAAGCATGGCAAAGCAATGCGCTTGTTGGTTACGCAAGACGGCAGCACACGCCCTGCGCCACGCATCGAATAACCAAGTTTGTAATCTTGAGAATCGTTGTCCAGCGCATAAAAAAGTTTGTTTGGACGATTTCGAACGAGGGTTCACCGCCGCCTCGGTCTGTTTTCCGCGGTATGAAAAGACAAAAAAATCGAACAACTTATCGTGAAGAATGGCGTAAAAACAGCGCGAAGCTCCACAAAATCTAGTTTATTGACTTTAAGTCATTTACGGACTTTAGCCCAGTCAAAACAAGCCTTAAGTCGAAAAGCTGTTCTCGGGAAAACTACGCTACTAAAGCGGGAAACAGCACATCGGTAAACCCAAATTTCGTCATGTCTTCCACGCGACGCGGGTAGAGCACGCCGTCGAGGTGATCGACCTCATGTTGCACCACTCGCGCATGAAATCCGTCGACGGTGCGCACAAATGCCACCCCTGCCGCGTCGCAACCCGAGTAGCGCAGGTGTTCGAAGCGCGAAACTTCGCCGCGCAGTCCGGGTACCGACAGGCAACCTTCCCAACCGGCACTGCGTTCGTCGTCAAGCGGCTCTAGCACTGGATTACAAAGAACGGTGAAGGGAATATCCGGCGCGTCTGGATAGCGCGGATTTTTACCCGTGCCGCCAAAGATGACAATGCGCAAATCAACGTCAATTTGCGGGGCTGCGATGCCCGCGCCCGACGCGGCCTTCATGGTGTCGAGCAGATCAGCAATCAGCTCATGCATCTCGTCGGAATCGAACATTGACTCCGGCACCGGCTGCGCAACGCGCAACAGGCGCGCATCTCCCATCCTAAGGATGTCGCGAACCGCCACGATCAGGGCCTGTCCTTGTAAACCAGCGCCAGCGCGGCGATGATGCGCTGCACGCGGCCAATGCTTCCGTCCAGCGTGCTGTCGATATTCGCATGCGAGATCATGTTGATGCTGTTGCCGCACCCGGCCGCCCAGTTCGACACCACACACAGATGCGCGTAACGCAGCGTCAGTTCACGCGCCAGTGCCGCTTCCGGCATGCCGGTCATACCGACGAGCGTCGCGCCGTCACGCGCCATACGGGCGATCTCGGCAGCGGTTTCCAGACGCGGGCCCTGCGTTGCGCCGTAGACGCCCGTTGCGACGACGGGTTCGCTTACTGACGCCGCCGCCCGCCCAATCGCATCACGCAACTCATCACTGTACGGGCGTGTGAAATCGACATGCACAACATTGCGATCACTGCCGTCACAAAACGTGTGTTCGCGTCCATAGGTGTAATCGATGATTTGATCGGGCACGGCAATCACGCCCGGACCCACGTTGTCTGCAATGCCGCCGACAGCGGCCACCGCCAGCACATCGGTCGCGCCAGCCTGCTTCAGCGCCCAGACGTTCGCCCGGTAATTGATACGGTGCGGCGCGTGAATATGGCCAGGCCCGTGGCGGGCAATAAACAACATTGGAACGTCGTTCATTTCGCCAAATACCAGCGGGCCGGAAGGCTCGCCAAACGGCGTTCGGGCAATCTCTCTGCGGATCACGTTCATCTGTCCGAGACCGGCGAGGCCGCTGCCTCCAATTACTGCGAGCATGTTTGCTTGAGACCCTTACGCAAAATCAGTTAAAACGCTATTCTCGCAGTATTGACCCCGTGTCGCGACCCCTCTCTTCTGCCATGTATCTCACCCGTTTGTTGCAACTGATGTCCGAGCGCGAAGCATCGGATTTGTTCATCTCGGCCGGCGCGCCGATCCATCTAAAGATCAACAACGATACGTTGCCGGTCAGCACCCAGATTATTGACGCGGACACCGCACAGAAAATCGCCTACGAGGTGATGAATGAGGAAGAGATAGCCCGCTTCGAGCGCGACTGGGAGATGAATCTGTCGCACGTTGAACCGGAATATGGCAACTTCCGCATCAACGTGCTGCGCCAACGCGGCACGGTGTCGATGGTAGTGCGCTACATCCGCAGCAGCGTGCCAGCATTTGGCACGCTAAATCTGCCGCCTGTGCTGCTGGATCTGGCGGTCGAACGACGCGGCCTGATTCTGGTCGTCGGCTCGACCGGCTCCGGGAAATCCACGACGCTTGCCTCGATGATCGATCATCGCAACAGCAATACGACGGGACACATCCTGACCGTTGAAGATCCGATTGAATATTTGATCCGGCACAAGCGCTGCGTGGTGAACCAGCGCGAGGTCGGCCATGACACCAAAAGCTACGACAACGCGCTGCAAAACGCGCTGCGCGAAGCGCCCGATTTGCTGTTGATCGGTGAGGTACGTGATCGCTCCACGATGCAGCACGCCCTCACGCACGCGCTCACCGGCAACCTCTGCCTGACCACGCTGCATGCAACAAACAGCTACCACGCGCTGTCGCGCATCATCAATATGTATCCGCAAGACGCGCGCTCGGGTCTGTTGGCCGATCTGGCGTATGGGCTCAAAGCGATCATCGGGCAGCGTCTGGTTAAGACCAAGAACGGCAACTTGCAACCGGCCGTTGAAGTGCTCATTAACACCAAGCTGATTGCGGAGATGATCACCTCAGGCGAGATGCACAAAATCAAAGAGGCGATGGAGCAAAGTTTGACCCCCGGCTCCTGCACGTTTGAGCAGGCGCTTGGCAAGTTGTATCTCAACGGCACGATCACCTACGAAGAGGCTTTGGCGGCGGCGGATTCGCCGACTAACTTAGCCTGGCTCATCAATCAATCACAGCAAGCTGTCAGCTCCGGCGGTCAACGTCGAAGCGCAGCCTCTGCGACGAATTTCGACGATTTCGAGCTTGCCAAACAACCCGAACATGCGAGATAGCTTTAGAAGTTGGCTGTGTCAGCGTCGTTAACTGGCCTTTCCCGAACGGTCGAGCTTGCCGCGCAGCTGATCGCGCAACCCTCGGTCACACCGGATGATCGCGATTGTCAACGCATCATCGGTGAGCGGTTGTCGCGCATGGGGTTTCGACTGGAGACGGTGCGTCGCAACGGTGTGACTAATTTGTGGGCGCGGCGCGGGGTCGCGCGTCCGCTGGTTTGCTTCGCGGGGCACACCGACGTCGTGCCGACCGGGCCGCGCGATCAGTGGCTCGCCGATCCGTTCACGCCAACTGTTCGCGACGGCCTGCTGTACGGTCGCGGCGCCTCCGACATGAAAACCTCGATTGCCGCCTTCACCACGACAGTTGAAGATTTTCTAGTCAGTCATCCCAATCCGGACGGATCAATCGCGTTCTGCCTGACCTCTGACGAAGAAGGCCCTTCCGTCGACGGCACCCGGCTGATGGTCGAGATGCTGCGCGAACGCGGAGAAGCGATTGACTATTGCGTCATCGGTGAGCCGAGTTCGGTGGACACACTCGGCGACATGATCAAAATTGGTCGGCGCGGAACCCTGTCCGGCAAGGTGCGCGTCAACGGGATTCAGGGCCACATCGCGTATCCCCACCTCGCGGCAAACCCGATTCATGCGGTGTCCCCCGCCTTGATGGATCTCACTCGCGAAACGTGGGATAACGGCAACCAGGACTTTCCGCCTACGAGCTTTCAGGTATCAAACATCAACTCAGGCACGGGCGCGGGCAACGTCATCCCCGGCGCGCTGGAAATGCTGTTCAACTTTCGCTATTCCACCGAGAGCACGCATGAGAGCCTGAAGTCCCGCTTTACTGCGATGATGTGTCGCCACAATGTGCCCTGCGACATTGAATGGACGGGCCTCGGTTTGCCGTTTTTAACCGAGCGCGGCGCGTTGGTTGCGACCATGAAAACAGCCATTGAAAAAGTCACCGGCATTGCGCCCGCCCTGTCGTGCACCGGCGGCACATCTGACGGCCGATTCATCGCCACATGGTGCCGCGAGCTGGTTGAGTTCGGCCCCACCAACGCCACAATCCACAAAATTAACGAATGCGTTGCGTTAAACGAAATCGAGCCCCTGCGTGAGGTTTATCTGCAAGTCCTGAAGTCACTACTGTCGCAAAGCAATTCATGAGTTTTTTAACGCCCCTCACTTTTCCCAACGCCGTTCCGCAAGAGCTGGCCACCATCGGCGATTGGTGGCGCTTTGGCGTCAGCTCGCTCGCACGCGTCGACGCACAGTTCGGTCAGGGGACAACCGACGCCGGACAGGATGCCCTCTTCCTGATCCTTGGCGCGCTCGATTTGCCGCTCGACAGCTTCGAACAAATGAGCAGCTATTCGCTGACAGGGTTCGAGCGCAAGCAAGTCTTTAATGCGCTCAAACATCGCGTGCTGGATCGCGTGCCAGCCGCATACATTCTGGGTTTTGTCGAGCAGATGGGATTGCGCTTCAAGGTCGATGAGCGCGTGTTGATCCCGCGCTCGTTTATCGGCGAGTTACTCGATGAAAGCCTCGTCGACTGGATCGAAAATCCCGACGATGTGAAGGAAGTGCTCGATCTGTGCACCGGGTCGGGCTGCCTCGCAGTGCTTGCTGCGCATGCGTTTGCGCGGGCGCATGTGACGGCTGCTGATATCTCGCCCGAAGCGCTGGCAGTCGCGCGCGAAAACGTGGCGCTGCACGGTTTGGTCGACGACATCACTGTCGTGCAGAGCGATTTGTTTGCCGCGCTGAAAGGTCAAAAATACGATGTGATCATCAGCAATCCACCTTACGTGACCGATGCCAGTATGGCTGCGTTGCCGAGTGAATTTCGCTGTGAGCCCAAGCTCGCACTCGCGGCTGGTGCCGATGGCAATGATGTGGTGCGGCGCTTGCTCGCTGAAGCCAAAGCACATCTCACGCCGAGCGGAATTTTGCTGGTCGACATTGGGCACAACCGCGATTTGGTTGAAGACGCGTTTCCGACTTTGCCATTTACGTGGCTGGCAACCTCTGCGGCTGAGGCTGGCGTGTTTGTTCTTAGGGCTGAGGAGCTCAATTGAAGCGAACGCTGGCGCTCATCGGCGGCGGTCATGCGCATGTCGAGGTGTTGCGGCAACTGGCCGCAAATCCGCCGGTTGACGTCGATGTAGCGCTGTTTAATCCGAGCCCAAGCGTCTGGTATTCCGGGATGCTTCCAGGCGTCATCGCCGGACACTACACGGCCAACGATGCCAAGGTGAACCTCTGGGCGCTCTGCCAACGAGCACGCGTCCGCTTTTTTGAAACCTCGGTGCTCGGGCTCAATGCTGACAACGCCATGCTTGAGGCAGGGCACGGCGAGCGCCATCGTTTCGATTACGCCTCGCTCGATCTCGGCAGCGTGTCACACCCGATCCCGACGGCCCCTGGCGCCTACGTTGTCACAGTGAAACCGATTGAATCTCTGCTCGCTGCGATCACTGAATTTGACAGCGTGCGTGCATCCGGTTTGGTCGTCCGCGTCGTCGGCGGCGGGGCGGCAGCTGTTGAGGTGGCGCTCGCGCTCGCCTTTCGATGGCGCGGCACGAAAAACCGGCGCGTTTCAATCGTCACATCCGCCCGGTTGCTGGAGACGTTCCCGCGCCGCGTTCGCTCGCTGGCACTTCGTGCGTGTCGCAGGGAAGGTGTTGAGGTGCTCGAGAACAGTCACGTCGAGCAGATTGAGCCCACTCGAATTCGCTTGTCCAATGGGCAGGCGATAGACACTCAATTGACCGTGCTGGCCACCGGCTATGCCCCAGCCGCGCTGTTGAAGAACACTGATTTAGCGCGCTCAACCGACGGCAGCGCGCACGTCACGCCAACGCTGCAAAGCTCAAATCATCCTCACATTTTTGCAGCGGGTGATTGCGCCCATCTGAGCGGCGCGGCGGTGCCGAAATCGGGGGTTTATGCGGTGCGGCAAGGCCCGCTGCTCGCAGCTAATTTAGTGGCTAAATTGAACAATAAACCGCTAGAGGACTACAAACACAACCCGCATGCGTTGGCGTTGCTTTCGCTCGGCGAGAAGCGCGCCATCGCCAGTCGCAACGGCATCACGCTGGGCGGCGACTGGATCTGGCGCTGGAAAGACAAGATTGATCGCGAATGGATGCAAAAGTATGCGCCCCCGTAGCTCTAACCGATCAACTTTTTGTTCGAATGACCTTTGATCAGGGGTTAGAGCGCGAATTGATTAGAAGTCGACTATTAATAAATATCGTTGCCAGCCCCGTTATAGCCGTCGTTTCAGCGCAAAGTCAATCCCTCAAGGCGGCACCTTCTCGGTCGCATCGACGTACTGCCAGCGCCCCTCACATCGCACAAATCGGCTCAGCTCCTGCATTCGCTCGGCAGGCCCTCCCCCCGGCGGCTTGTTGCGAGCCACGAACTCCACGAAACCTTCGTCATCGCTCGCCATCCACGCACGCTTAACCGTAAGCCCAAGCCACTTCACACCGGAATCGAAGCGCTCCATCCGCTCCGGGCGAGTTGACGCGTGCCACGTGTCCAGAACGTAGTCCCGCAAGTTCAAAGCGTAAGCGCTGTAGCGCGAGCGCATTAACGCTTCAGGCGTTGGGGCGAGCAAGTGCAGCGAACCCGCGTGAAAACGGCCACAGCAGGCCTCATACGCAGCTCCCGATCCACACGGACATGCCGCCACGGCCTGCTAGCCCGCGCGCAGCTTGGCTTTCAGCGAGGCGCTGATCTCCGGCCGCTCAGCGAATGGATCGGTCGGATTGCGCATTTCGGTGATGTCCGTCATGCGCGTGGCGACGTTGCCGAGTGCATTCGGGTGGCTGAAGATGTAGAAC
>JANXUB010000224.1 GCA_025352105.1 Burkholderiales bacterium
AAGCTGCCGTCAATCGTTGGGGCCACGGCCAGCAAGCTTTGTCTGAAGCTTTTTCCACCTATAACTCTGGCTCTACTTCGCTAGGTTTCGATAACGGGTATGTGAGCGCTGTTCGTGGTGCTAAGTCTAAAACTCCGCCTATTTCCTATAAACCACCGCAGGAATCCGAAGCCAAAAACGCCCCTACTTCTGTGCCCTGGAATCGGTAAACCCTGTTTCGGTCCGATCCTGACCATATTTGCCTGCATCTAAATCTGTGCGCAATGGCCCGGAAACGGGCCGTGACGGGCTTTCGTGAACCGCGTCAATGTCGCGGCCTATCGGCTTCAATCCCGGCGCTGGCGGCATCCTGCCGCAACCGAGGTTTTCCACGCTCTTTTTTCTTTTTCCAGCAAGGGCGATGATCGCCCTTGCTGTCATGGCCTTGGGCCATGATTTTTATTGGCATGGCCGCTGCCGCATTCAAACTGAGCCTAATGACGCAGTTCAAGTCGACAGTTTATCGAGACGACAAAGCACGCGACGTGCTCAGTCGGCGGGAAGAAAGCGAAGCGCTCAACAATTCCCCAGGTACTTCGCTCTGCTCGACCGGGAAATTGTTGAGCGCATCGCAAAGCAACGTTTTAAGGCGGCGCGAACACCGAGCACGTAAGCTGATGCCCGCAGCGCGCTGTGCGCTGGGAAAAATATTTACTTCTGCTGTAAAAAAAGTGGTATTCGTAATTGATCGTTGATCTGGCGTTTTTCCCTTGGCGTAAACTTTACAAATATATAGGGGGTGTCACAGCTAGACAGTGGCGGTATTACGAAAAAGGCCGCGCGGGCGAGGTGGTAACTGTTTCGGCTGATGTTCGCAATCGAATGCGTGTGCTTGAGCGTCTTCTCAATCGCGTCCCAATTATTAAGCAGGAGCCGCTATGTCCATCGAAATAACCTCAGCGGGGCAACAATCGCTTTTCACACCGGACGCGGCTCCGTATGTCGAGGCGTTGACGCCATCCGAACGAGCACGCAGACTGGCGGTTATGGTCGTAGGGCGCGAAGCGGGTAGTGGTGGTACTGGGGTGGATACGCGCCCACGCGCGCAAGATTTTTTCGTTGCAAACATTGTCGACTATTCGTTTAAATCTGACATGGCTGGGATGGATGCGCCTATCTTTTCGTTATCGACGAAGCCAGATTTAAAGGTGTGGGAGTGGACAAGCCAAGACAAAAAGCGCTCAATCAAAATCACGCCTGGCGTCGGTGTTGGTCGCGCGACGATTTTCGATAAAGATATTTTGATGTACGCGGCAAGCCAACTAGTGGCAGCGATCAACGCAAAGCGTCAGCCCTCGAAAACGGTGCGCTACGCTGTTTTTGACTTTTTGATTGCTACGGGGCGAAAGGTTGACGGTGAGGAGTATGCGCGGCACAAAGAGGCGTTAGATCGGCTGGCGAGTACCCATTTGAAGACCAACATTCAAACGGGACGGCGCGCGATCACTAAATCGTTTGGCATTATCGATGCGTGGGAGGCTGTTGAGAAAGACCCAACGGGCAGAGCGGCCAGCGTTGAAATCACTTTGAGTGATTGGCTCTACAACTCCATCACTTCGATGGATGTGCTTACGATTAGTGAGGATTATTTCGGGTTGCGCAAAGCGCTGGAGAGACGAATCTATGAGTTGGCGCGCAAACATGTAGGCAGGCAATCAGCCTGGTCAATCTCGATGACTGCACTCTACGAAAAAAGCGGCAGCACTGGTGATATTCGGAACTTTCGGCGTTACATGAAAAACATCATCGAGCGAAATCAATTACCGGAATATGCCATCGCAGCGAGCGCTCACGGTGATGATGTTATTTTGGTATTTGAGAGCCGTGCTGTGCTTGTGGGTAAGTTGCTGTGACACGTCGTTTCAGACACGCTAACACGTCGTTTCAGACACGCTTTGCGCGTTGCTTTACACGTCGTTTCAGACACGCTATCGAGGCTGCAAGCCTTGCTGCATGCGGCTTTCAAAAAGCCTAACACGCGCGCACGCGGGCGCGCGCAGCTTCTTTAACTTAATTAACAGGTGTGAAACCACCTCGAATTAGCAAACTTTGGAATTAAAACGACCGTTTTAATAGTTCGCTATCGCTCACGAAGACGGTATCTCCGCAAGCTTTGATAACCGTCTACACCAAAAATCGAGATCGCTTCGCTCACAAGAAACAAACTACCCGCGCTGCGCGCTGCGCAGGGAAAAAACAAAAAAAACACAACGCCGTTAAAATGTGATATAAATATTCTTGATTAGTAGAAAAAAAGGGGCTACTTTGAAACACACTCTCGCGCTCTGCCTTGCGCTATTTGGCTCGATGTCGGCTGCAGCGGACGAATTTTTCGTACCTTGGTCGCCGCTCATCATTCGATGGAATTGTGTCTTGTTGACCTCCGGCGAAACAAAGTGCTCAAACTATTTATTTGGTTTGCTGCCCGCTATGGCAACGACCCCGTCCCCGGACGGCCTCAAAGCCTTCGGAGCTTACCGCGTCATGAAGGCAACAGCAGGGCCGGTAGCTTTCCCGTTGACTGTTGGCGTTTCGGAAGCACCCTGCACGATTGCGGGGGTATACATAACGTGTGTCGCAACCGACGTTGTCACGCTCGCGCCAGGCATCACTCAGACCTTTGGTTCGGGCTTCGCCGAAAACGACTTAACGATTCAGGGAAGCACGCCAGCACCTTTATTTGATTGGGATGGTGACGGACTTCAGACCGCAGATCGCGAAGGACTCATGCTATCGCGCTATCTCATGGGTTTCCGTGGCACGGCTGTAACGGCGGGAATACCCCTCACTGGAAACAAAACGCCAGAGACGGTTAACGGTGAAATTACCAATGCTGTCCAGCAGGGATGGTTCAATTTCATTGCACCGAGTACAGCGCCGACTGGAGCACGCGAATCATTGCTATTTTCTCGCTGTCTGCGGGGGCTTCGCGGTGGAGCGCTTGTCGGAAGCATTGCGCAAGCAGTAGTCGCCGAGACCGAAACACGATGCGACGGGCTTCGTGCCATCGAGTAATGCAACAATGATCAGCGCGGGTGCTTACCCCTCCTCCCCCGAACGAGTGCCCGCGCTGTCTTCTACGACCCTTAGTCAATCAACACCATGACAAACACTCGTCAAAATCTGGTACAGTTCATAGATTCACCTAACACCGCGTCTGAAACAAAATCAGGCGTCAACGTGAAGTATTCTGCATTCAAAGTTGTTGTCATCACACTCCTCCTTGCCGCCTTTGCAACGGTAATGCAGCCGTACGTTTCGCGTCTTGTTTTCTCAGCCTTGGCCGCGGCGGTAACGCTTCTCGGTGCTCCCGATCCACGTCGCTAATTCAGCGACGTGGATCATTCAAGTCCGCAAGCGGACACAATCGAGAGATACAAATCGCCGCTTGCTGTGGCAGGGGGCGCGCCAGCGGTTTCGAACGTTCTAAGCCGAGCTTTCCCGACTACGCGCTTCCTCGTAAGCGAGGACGCAGTTTCTGTCTTCGCCATGTATGCCGCTAATGCGCCTGGCGCGCCATCTAAAGATGTTGTACGTGCAAAGCTCGCGCAGCACTTCCCGCGAACGCATTTCAAGCTGCCGTCTCTACGCACACCGAAGGAAGATTCGCCCAGCTTCGTCGCGAGTGCCGACGAAGCAACCGCAATGGCAGTGAAGAAGCTAGGCGGGGGTGCTTTTTTCGGGCGAGTGGCCGTGCGCACCGCGCAGGAACAAAGCGGACGCTACCAAGGCCGAATACTCGGCCACACAAGCGAACACACAGTACAGCAGCTCAGTCCATTCGTCGCGGTTATACACCGAACGGATGCGCTAGGTGACTCCCCTCATCCTATTGGTAAGGCCATACGAATAAATTACAGCAGCAATGTCGCCTACGTCGAGGCAAGCACGGTCCGCTCGCCCAAGGCGCGCGATAGGTAGCGCTATGACTTCATTGCGCAGGTCCTTTTTGGTCTTCCTGTTGTTGGCGGCGATCCGCCAGGCGAACGCCGACGAACTTTCTGGCCGGGTCGTCGGTGTGGCCGACGGCGACACCATCACACTCTTAGACGGCAGCAATCGCCAACACAAAATACGCCTCTCTGGGATCGACGCGCCCGAAAATTCTCAGCCTTTCGGGCGGGCCTCTAAACGCGCGCTATCTGATTGCGCTTTCGGGAAATATGCGACCGTCCTCACCGAGAAAACAGACCGCTACGGCCGACAAATTGGCTTGGTGCAAGTTGATGGCGTTGACTGCAACCTACGCCAGCTTGACTTAGGCCTGGCTTGGCATTACAAGCGCTACGCGCACGAACGCCCACTAACTGAAACCCGTGTGTACTGCGACGCCGAGCTATTAGCTCGCAAGGCGCGAGTAGGATTGTGGGCCGATGGCAAAGCGACAGCGCCCTGGGAGTGGCGCAAGCGTCACGGATAAAGCTACTCAAGAATAGCCACAGAAACGACCTATTACGCATTGCAAGTGTTTGGACTGTCGTAAAACACCTGTTTGGCGACAGACCTGTTGCAATCATCCGCACGGGACACCCATCGCCTTCACAATGCGTGCGGGAAACCGTGTCGTTATGCGCTACGATACGGAAACATCTTTTCAATGGTTATCCGCCTATGTTGGTTGGCTACATGCGCGTGTCGTCGGATTCGGACCGGCAGAACACGGACTTGCAACGTGATGCTCTGCTCAGCACCGGTGTCGATGTTCGGCACTTGTTCGAGGACCACGCTTCCGGTGCCAAGGATGATCGTCCCGGTTTGGCTCAAGCGTTGGATTTCGTACGGCCCGAAGATGTGTTGGTCGTCTGGAAGCTGGATCGGCTCGGTCGCTCGTTATCGCATTTACTTGCCGTTGTAAACACGCTCAAAGTCAAGCAGGTGGCATTCCGGTCGCTGACCGAAAACATGGACACCAGTACAGCATCAGGCGAGTTGTTGTTTCACGTGTTCGGTGCGCTTGCGCAGTATGAGCGCGCATTGATCCAGGAGCGGGTCATCGCCGGTCTGGCCGCAGCGAAGCGGCGCGGCCGGTTCGGTGGTCGGCCTCCCGCCATCGTTGGCGAAAAGCTCGACACAATTGTTGCCGCGTTGAATGGTGGCATGTCGAAGGCAGCCGTGTGCCGCAACTTCGGCGTCAAACGTACAACGCTAATCGAAACCCTAACGCGTATCGACTGGCATGCTCCCGCGCGCGCGGTCGGGTATCAGGATGGCCGACGGCGGGGTCATCGATGATGCCTAGGCATTGGCCCCCGTCGAGGATCTGATTACATTTTTAATCATGGGCTATTCAATTGTTTTTAAACACTTTTTTTACAATTAAGCCGGCAGTCAGCAGACCAACGTTGTGCCCGTCACTTATCGAGCGCTATTGCCCGCCTTAAGCACACACAGCCCCGTGCCGCAAAGCACGACAGAGCCACCAAACACCATCAATGGTGTCAATGCCTCGCCAAGGAACCAAAAGCCCCACAGCGACGCGAATACTGGCGTCAGCAGCGCCACAGCACTAGCGCGCTGCGCCCCGGCCGACGCGATCAATCGGAAGTACAACGTGTGGGCTAGCGCGGTCGACGCCACGCCGAGAAGAAGCGCAGACATCCAAGCGCCAGCACCGGGCGTCGACGATGGCCAAGCCCACACTCCTAAAGGCAGCAGCAGTACGCCAGCCGCGAGCTGTGTACCAAACGCCGTGAACAGCGCCCCTGCGTGCTGCAAATGCCGCTTCGCGTAATGTGTCGCGAAGCCGAACGACGCGGAAGCCCCGAACCCGGCCAGCACTGCAAGCGATGTCGGCTCGTGACGAAAGCCAACTTTCCCCCAGGTTAAAACAACCATGCCGACCGCAGAAACAACGAGCCCGATGATCGCGCGGCGACTCAACCGCGACGAAAACCAGACCCGGCCCGCAACAGCGCCGACGCACGGCGTGCTAGCCACGACAAGCGCAGTAAACCCCGCCGATAGATGTAATGATGCGTAAGCCAGTAAACACAGCGGAATTGTGATGTTGAACACGCTGACCACAAGAACAGGCCTAGCAGCAACTACAAGAACTAATCCAATGCTCGGTTTCATCACCCAAAGCACACCAGACAGACTCGCTGCAGCGATCCACGCACGAATGCAAATGAGCGGAACCGGCCCGAACTCGGGCACGGCCACGCGCATGAACATATAGGACGCGCCAAGCAACGTAGCAACGATAATGAACTCGGTTACTTCCCGAGTGCTCAAGCCGTCGTGATGACCCATCACAGTACTAATTCATCGCTCAGACTAATGCTCTGTTCAAACTTAAAAATATTGTTTGGATCGTACTTCCGCTTGACGCGTTGCAAGCCTTGATACGCTCCACCGAAAAATTGAGCGGCGAAATCCTTCTCACCGCGCTTCGGGTAATTTTGATACTTCCGACCCGTCATAGACGGTCGCAGCGGATCGACAATTCGTGCAAGGCGTGCTTCGCGCTCTTCCATGCTGGAGCAGCCTGACGCATCGAAAACATTCACGTAAAAATTGAAGTCGGCCGTCCGATGCGTAAAAGCGCAATCGAACGGATCAATCGCGCGAATCGTGCCGCCGTACGGCTCCATGATCCATGTGTCGTACCGTCCAGCAGTCGCACAGAATACCTCGATCAAATCGCGCCACGCGCTAGCGCTTACCAGCCCTTCAACGTAACCACCTCCTTTCGTAACTGTGAGAACGTGGTTCCAGTTAATGGGGAAAGCCGGAACTGGGTACGGCTTCTCGTCGAGCAGATCGGCCAACTCACCGTAATTGAGATCGCTCGCATCCACGAGCAACCGCGCTTTAGACCAGCTTTTCAGCTCCCCAAGAACTTTAAGGCCGTGTTCGCGGCCACCGCAAAAGACGCCCTGCACCAGCAATTTCGGCAAGCTGTCCTTGACGCACAAATTACACATGAACCCCAAATCGCGGTACCCCGTACCAGTCAAAAATCGTTGCAACTCGTACAACGCACTAGCGGCGTGCTTGATGTCCCACTCTGCGGCAAACCCCCACACTTCCTCGAGCCGATGCGCTGCGTACGACAGCTCAAGCACAATACCAAAGTTGCCGCCCGTGCCGCCACGAATAGCCCAAAACAGATCCGGCAGCGCAACCCGGTCGCAACGCACCGTGCGGCCATCGGCTAAAAGCATTGTCGCGCCGATGACGCTATCGCAATTCATGCCGTACCTGCGACTGGTGTAGCCATAGCCACCGCCTTGAAAAAAACCACTAATGCCAACACCGGAGCACGCACCTAGAGGAACGTGCATGCCGGTCGCGTCGAGGCGCTTGCTCAATTCGCCCAAGGACGCGCCGCCGCCGACATGCACGACGCCGCCAAAGACAGAAACAATGATTTCGTTCAGACCGCTGACGTCAATGACCAGGCCGTCGCAACTCGAAAACCCGGCTGTACTGTGACCTCTTCCACGCACCGTAAAGGCCGTGCTAGTCGTCACGGCCCATTTTAGGCAGTCTCTAACCTCCTGATCGGTGTGACACATCGCCACAAGCGAAGGTCGTTCTGGAAAACCACCATAAAAGCCACCGGACACAGCATCGTAAGCACCGTCCCCCTTCCAAGCAAGTTCGCGTACACCGAAGGGCTCGTGAAACGGTTCTTTGATTTTCATAAGCGAGCTCTCACTCAATTACTTGGGCGGGACTGGTTATTTATGTGATTCTTTTATATCACATAAAGTCACTCTCTTACTGAGGTGTAGAGCGCCGGTCACGCAAGAGCCTTTCATGCTGCTTTCTCAGTTGCTGCCCACCCGCGAGAAAGCAAGCACAACCCAAGTTGCGAAGACTGCACCAGGGCGTGAACGCTGTCGTGTCCGAGCGGCTTAATCGCGTCCGGGCGCCGTAGGACGCCAGGCGCGCGCCGCTAGGCACTCAAGGGCTCGTACTCACCCGTTCGGTCGCGCTGCGCGCGATCCGCTTGCGGCTTCCGTGCGACTCCCTTGTCAGCGCTCCCTTATGCCCTGCTGCATCGTCGCGATACGGTTCTGCAAGCTCTACGGGTAGGAAATTTTTTTTAGGAGAAAACAGCATGAAAAGCTCACTCAACACCGCCACTGTCGCCAACGGCCGAAAACCTTCCCTCCGGGGGACGGATGCAGATACAGGTAGGGCTTTTTGGGGAACAAAACCAAGCGAACTGGCGAGCTACGTAATCGGCTATTTCGGGGTGTACGGTTCCATGTCCAGGGGGCAAGCGGTGCAAGTGGTTGCGGAGTGTTGCGGCGACCGCTTCAAGGTTGTGCCTGTGACCAATCGCAAGCGGATTTGTGGAGGCGTTCGCGTCGTGAAACGTAAGAACTTAAGCCTTGTTCAGCGTGACCTTTTTTTAACTGCATAGGGGAGGACATCATGTCCATCATCATTGATACACCAGTCATCGGCGCAGACTTAACGAAGTACATGACAGTGATGCAGCTCGCAGCAATCCGCGAGTGCGTGACCGGCGAGGAGGCGCAGTACTTCATAGACAAGTTAGAGGAGTACGCGCAACGCATCGAAGCAATGCCCGTCACGTATCAAAAGCAAGAGGAAACCAACCCTTTCGCCCATCTGCACTATTTCAAACACGGGCGCGACTGGTATATCACCGAGCGCGACGTGTTGCCCGAGCAACACCAAGCCTTCGGCCTTGTATGCCTACAGGGCAACAAGCCGGAGTCCGGGTACATCAGCATCATTGAGCTGATAGCGAATGGCGTCGAGCTCGACTTGTATTGGACGCCTACGCGCCTCAGTGAACTCAAAAAGGGGTGATCTATGGGAGCCGCAACCTTACTCAAGAAGCCCGTCACGCGTGAAACGCGGATGACGATCCGCGACCGGAGCGAGCGGCGCTCGCTGATGGTCACGCTTTTACCCGGTGACGTCATCGAGATACGACCCAAAGGCACGCGTGCGCGTTTCTCTGTGGACATCGAAACCGTGTTTGAACTGGCGATGAAATTAGAGGCGCGTCGATTGGCCGCAGAGAAGGCCAAAACCAAAGCGGCCAAGCGCCCCGGTCGATGACCACTTGCATCCGTTCCTTGGGCTCGCTCCGAGCCCTTTGAACCACGGTGACATCGCCGAGGAATGACGACGCTCCAACGGGCCACGTTATGACCGTCGCCCCCAACAGCGACGGCTTTCGCTTTATGCGAGCCCTGCGAACCAACTGCGGCGTAAGCCGCAACACAATCATTCGCCCTCGCGCCCCTCATGCCACGCACGAACCAAGTGCAGCACGTGGGAATAGAGCGTCTCCGACCTTTTTATGTTGGCGACTTAACCACGCGCCAACGCCTGTACTCTTTTCCACCCTAATGACAGCAGCCAGCCATCGGAACTACCGCGCTGCAAAGCCGTCACACCGCAGGGTTCGGCGCGAATTCGCGTGTGTCTGATCGCGTGTGTATGAAGCAACAAGTCATTGAGGGTTTCAGCGTGAATATGCGCGCACAACTTGCAAGGGCGGCCCGCTCCATTCGTCAAGCCACTGCGTGTGCGTTCCTCCCGTGTTAACCCTTGCAAGTCGCGCTTATGCGCACATTCGCTGCGAAACCGTGACTTGTCACCTCAAACCACTTAATCAGGAGAACCACATGACCAAAGCCGCACCACAACCATCCGCACAAACACCACTCAACGCGCGGTACGATGTCCTCGTGACACGCACCTACATCAAGGATGGCGACGAACAAACGTCTTGGACGAACGTAGGTGTAGCTTTCGCCAACAAAGACGGCAAGGGGTTCAACGTGACCCTGCATGCCTTGCCGCTCGATGGCAAACTCGTAATTCGATTACATGAGGAACGCGAGCGGGATTAACCAGCTCACGGCGAGCGCCGCTCTAAGCTGCGTTCGCCAAAGCTAATACGCCCTGGGCGTCAATGGCTCCCAGCTCCGCGGAGACATCCCGGCCACAACACGACCATTTCAGCGGAAGGCTTCTGACGTAGCGCTGAAAAAACGAGTTGTAGTGACGACGGGCCTCCTCCTCGGACTGTGTGTAATCGTAAAGGAGAGCGAACGCCAATTGCTTCGCGCCTGCCTCGTCTTTTTCCCCCCATGAAAATATCCGCGACAGCGGTAATAGCTCAAACCGCGGATCGAGCAACCGCGTCTCTGCCACCACTATCCCGAACCCTTCGTACAGGTCGCCGACATACTTCGTATCCAGCGACCTACTCATGATGGCTACCGTCGCAACATTGCGTGAGATGAATGCTCAAGCCACCAAAGGAGCGCGCTATTAACGATGACATTTTTAGATTTGCCTCGCTTCGCCGCAGCTTTTTCGATGATTTCCACGGTGGCCACCGACACGGACGCGGAGGTTGCTGCAACAACCTTTTCTTTGGCAACTCCATGACGCGAAGGACGCCCCCCGAGCTGGACAAGTTGTAACGTCTCCAGCTCCGCAGCGGCTATCGCCTCCTCGATCACAACTGATAAATCCCCGTGAAACCTTACGAGGGCGCGTAACTTTTCGTCTACTTTCGGTAGCAATCTGACGATCAGAACTTGACGTTCCATCACTATGTGTCGCTCTTTTTCTTTCTTCAGAATGAGCCGATTGTAATGGCGAACGCCATGCACTGTTACGATGGACACCACACCTTCTAAACATGCTGCTGGCCCTCCGAAGTAATCAACCACCGGCCATCATCACGCGGTAAGGGGCCTGAAAACCCATGTCGCGATTAACACGAATATTGAATTTGTAGCCGGGGTTAATCACAATGGTAGGTTGAATATTCAGGTTTCGACGCACGATTTCAGACCCAACCCGGCTCACATCAGCGCCTGCCGCCGCAGACAATATCTGCTGGCTTGATTGCGCGCCACCAGGGGCCGTCGCACCGGCTACGCCCTGCGAAATCTGATAAGCCGCAGTGAACACCGAGGACAAGAGCGCCGCGCCAATCACACGCATCCAATGGTTATCCACTTCGTCACGCAGCCCGGAAAACCCGGCCTGATCTTGCCCTACCATACTACCCAAATCCATCGAGGAGCTATCAGGGAACACGAGACGCGTCCACACCGCTTGTAGGCCGCTTTGCGCGTAGCTGACATTCGAATTACTCATCCCGATTACGCGCGTCCCTTGCGGAATCAGAAGATACTTCCCCGTGGCCGAGTCAAAGACGTTTTGCGTAATCATGGCGCGCAGCTCGCCTGGCAAATCGGAGTTAATGCCATGCTCCATCGCAGCCGGCAAATCCCACCCGGCCTTAATCTCGAATTTCGAGAGTGGCGCGGTACGTTGCGACTTGAGGTAATTAGCCATGCCTTGCGCGCCCGTCTGGCGAGCAAACTCTGCCTTTTGCCCTTGCTTGTTCTGACCCTCATAGTCGCCGGACGATCCGCCCAACGACGGTGCGCCAGCTCCGCCACCGCCAAGCGCGCTGATCCGCGACGCCAACGCCGCCTCTATCCCGCCCGACGCGCTGCCAGCGCCAGAGCCAGCGCCGCTAAGCCCTTTAAGCAAGCCCTCAATACCACCAGCGCCGCCGCCACCGGCAGCGGCTAATAGTTGCTCCATGCCGCCGCCACCGCTTCGCGCCGTGGCAGCCCCAGCCGACCCGGAGCGAATCTCCGTACCGGCTTTCATGGCCTCGACTTCTTGAGCGTAGCGCGCCGCTAACATCCGCTCCTCGAACGTTGGTTCGCGCGGGCCAACTGGCCTAGCCGGATCAATCGCAATAGCTGACGCGACTTCACCAGGCAGCGATTTCTTTGAATCATCAATGGCAAACTTCGGGCTTTCAGCCGCTTTCAGCTCGCCACTCGCGGACGGCGAAGCGCCCGATTTGCCTTTCAACGCAAAATTGCCATCCGGCAATTCGCTGTTAATCGCTTTCGCAGCGCTACTCGCCGCAGTCACCGCCTTTGGCGGCTCTGCGCTTGTTATCTGTGGCCCTTGCCTTGATAGCACGCCATAGATGATTAAAGACACCATCACGGCAAGCACACCACCCGCAAGAATGCCTGCCCTCTTGCCCATCCGCTCCGACGCTGGCGCGTCAGGCTTCAAATCAATGCCATCAGGTGTCGTGCTCATTGTGCTTCCCCGAGACGCAGGCTCTCAAATTCATCCTTCTGCCACGGCCATTTGAAGCTACGCTTAGCCGTCGCACGGACAATCACGATCTTCCGTTGAGATGAACCCACTCCCAACAATAACGCCGCTCGATCAAACAGGCGATCAACAATGTAGAGCGTCCCTTTCACGCGGTAATTAACGATTTCCGGTTTACCGTTGCTGCCAATGACAATCAGGTTAGGCAATTCCTTATTACGCAGCAGCGACGACATTTGCACGTACGTTTTCGTACCATCGTCGAACGTTCTCGCGGGCTTTAACTCGTCGTCGCTACCCTCGTAAACGTAATCGAAAAAAAGCGACTCGATACCGCCTGCGGCCATCTCTTCCCCCTTGTTCGCTTCCGCGCGCCGCTCCTTTTGAGCCTGCGCGACGTCGTGTGCAGCCCAGGCGTTTTTTGCATCTTCTGGGTAAGTGAACGCCACGCGCGCGACGTAGTCAACAGAGCGCGAAACGAGTCGCAAGTAATACATGCGGCGCGATGTGGCCACGACTAAATTCGTGTCCAAACCGTCTTGGTTCGGTTTGATGACAATCAATTCAGTTTGAGCCAAGCCCTCGCCCATCGATGCTGGTGTAATTGCCCAACGCACAGTGTCGCCCGCTTGCGGGGGCCCGATGATGCGCTCACCCGCTTGCAACTCCACGACACACACCCGAAACGGCGCGCAAACCACTTCCGGCAAGCCTTGTCCAAACGTGTACAGAACACGCCCGTCCGCGCCAAGTGTCGCAGCGCTAGGCTCACTCGCCCAAGCTCGCCCGGTGTTCAGCGCGCCTTGAGCCGTACGGCTCAAGGGAATTACCGGAGCTTTATACCCGCGCGGCACTTCTACCGCACTCGGCACCGGTTGCAGTGCAGGTACTGCGCTCGTGGGCGGCTTGATCGTGATCGGGGGAGGAACAGGCTCCGTTGATGGAGCCCCAACTTCTTGTAGCGAACGAATCGCGTCACCAAGCGGAGCACGCGACAAGTCGCTCGCGGCTTTTCTATCGGGCGCAGGAGCCGTAGACAGCGATTGCGCCGGTTGACCGCTCGCGCATTGCGCTACCACAGCGATTAGAACAAGTAACTTTTTCATTATGCACCTCACTTTATTTAAGAACTTTCGACCAATTAACTTCCGTGACGTAAATACCCAATGGGTTGACTCGCATCAAAGCCTCGTCCGTCGGAGCATGCACCGCCACCGTTGCCGATCCCTTCCAGCGTTGCACCGTCTGCACCGCGCCTTGCAAATTACGCGACGTTTCAACCCACTCAATTTCGAAGGTGCTTGCTGTCGTAGGAAAAACCGCCGCAACCTCGACGGTCACAATCAACGATTGCGCCCTCGTCTGTGGCGGTTCATTTCGATAAAAGTCACTAACCTGTGTTTGAGCAAGCGAGCCTTGAGCGACATACGCATAAACCCGGTCAATCATTTGCCGCTGCAGGCCGCCATCGGACGCAACGCTTCGCAGATCCTCGACCCACCGAAACAGCGCAGCGCGCTTCAATTTGTCATCAGCGAGGGTCGCTTGTGAGGCCATGCCGCCCCCGACTTGTCGCCCAATACTGTCCACTTCGACGATATACGGTTGCACGCGCGATTCACTCGCAATCCTAATCATGCCCCCAATGCACAGCACGAGCGCGAACGCCTCAACAACTGCGATCAAACGCCAATTCTTTGCCCGTGCAATGAGCCCGCCATAGCGCTCGTCCCACTCACGACGACCATCCAGATAAGGATTCGCGCTCCCGCCCCTCGTATTTCTAACCGCTACGCTATTTGTATTTTTGCTAGCGCTCATCATCAAATCCCGTGATCCACATCCAGCTTCGGCACAACGCCACCGCTCGCGCCGCCGCCATCAGCCGCCAATGACGACATAGCGCGCTTCGGGTCAAGCGGCAACGAACCGCCCATAGGCGGCGACACCGAGGCGGGATTGCGCTCGGGAACTAATGACCCCGCTAGTGCCGCCGCGTCCTGAATAATTCCCGCGTCCTGATGGTTAGCGCCCCCGCCAGCGCTTCCGGCGCCGCTCCAGCTACTTGCGCTACCGACTCGCGCCCCGAAAGCCGCGCGCGGCCCGTTAACGGGCGGCGCGACCGATGCCCCGCTCGCGTCAGACTGAGCCACCGCGCTGCCCGAAGTGCCAGACTTGACCGCTGCGCTGTCAGCCGCGCCAACGGACCCCAAGCCGCCAGCCGTGCCAAGCGATGCCGAAGGCGGCGCGTTCGATTTACCACCCCCGACCATCATCACGCCTGCAATGCCGTCCGTAGCCGCCGAGTTGCCCGAACCGCTGGGCGCCCCAGCGGAAGCGCCGGGGCCGGACGAAGCTTGCGCGCCACCCTGACCGCCACTGCGCACCGGATCAGGGCTCGGACTGACACCGCCAACAGTGCTGCTGCGCGCAGCGCCGCCTCCCGAACCCGAACCGGAAGCCACGCCAGCACCCGTCGACGGCGGAGCCGTCGCACCACCGCTGGCCGAGCCAACCCCGCTACTGACGCCGCCCACACCAGCGAACGAACCTCCGGCGCTCGCACCGACGCCGCCACCGCCGCTGCCGCCAGTGACGCCTCCGTTGCCGCCGCCGGACGACGGACTGCTAGCCATCGCAGTAGCATCGCTGACGCTTTTAACGCCAGTACCACCACCACCGCCACCAACCATGCGCGCAAGCGCAGCAACGCCCATCGTCATGCCGCCTACAGCCGTACCAACGGCGGTTCCGGCCCCCGCCGTCGCCCCTACGAGGTCGCCGCCTGAAAATTGCGGCGAACCGCCGATCATCGTAGAAATCAATTTCGGCGCTTGCCAGCAGATTGCGGCCAGCACAAGCGACGACCCCAAAATGTTCGAAATATCAGACATCGGCGAGGCCCGCGAGCCGAGAGCGCCGACGAAAGCGAGCCATCCGCCACTGATGCTGTAAGCAATACCGATAAGCAGATAAATGACGAACAATTTAATACCAACATTCATGCACAAGCCCACGTACCGCTGGACATATTCAACAGTCCATTTGGACCCGCCGAAGCCTAGAAAAATCATTCCGGCGCTTACGACGATGTAAGACTCAACTAACGCTACAACCAACTGCACGGTAATCATGCAAAAACAAATCAGCACGCCGAAAGCCGCAAAAATCAGCGTCAATGCTGTTCCAAAATTTGTGAATAGCGCCATATCAACAGCAGCGCCAAACATCAAACCAGACAAATCCACGCCCCGCCCGAACACATCGGACGGATACAACTCACCCGTTCCGCTCAACACGCCGCCCAAGGTAATAAAGGAATTGACGATCGCCGGGAGCCACGTTGAACCGTAAAGCAATAGCGTGTAGAACGCACCAAGCCACATCATTTGCCGAACCGCTCCGCTAATCCACCCTTGCAGATCGGCGCGCTCCAGCACCAGCAATGCAGCGCCCCACGAAAATTGAATCAACGCCAAAATGGCAAACAATCGTTGCGCATACCGAAACGTCGCCGTTGCCCAGCCGCGAGTAGCTGCGAGATACTGATCGGTCACACCAGCAATAGACGGGTTGTCGGCGCACGCAGCGCCAACAAACAGTAAACACACAAAGACGCCCGCAAGCGCTGGCACCGCAAATTGACGCGCTCGCGCGTAGCAAGGGATCATCACAGAGTGCCGCCCTTAAATGCCCTGTGGTCCGAAGGCTGAGGCGTGAACCTAAACAACGCCTCGGTTGCGGCTTTCTGCGCCGCGTCAACCTGCAAAACATGCGCCTGGTAAGCTTGTTTCGATTGCATGTCTGCAAGCATCAGGCCGCGCATCTTAACCATCTGTTGCGACGTCTCCGCAGCAAACTGATTTCCAGCCATTGCCACTTGCACAGCGCCATCGGCCCTCATAGCTATCAACTTCATCGAATTAATCGCTGACGCTTCGCTGTCCATTTGCGACGCTTGCAACCCCATAGCCTTCATGGTGCCTTGAATAGTGTCAAATGCCGTCGCTGACCAAGCTTTGTAATCGGCGCTGAACGAACGAGGTGTTGTGTACCCCTGATATGTCCTACGAAAGTTCGTATCGAGGTTTGCCATCGAATAAGCAAGCCCTCGTCCTTGTTGCACTACTCGCGCCAAGTCTTGTATTGGGTTAATCAGATCTCCAAAAACTTGCGCAACAAGCGCTTTGCCATTGCGAAACATTTCCACAGAGTCCTTTAATTGCTGAACGTACTGCTGAATTTGTTTGGCGTACTGAAGGGTTTGCTCGTAGTACGACACAAATAATTGAATGTTGTTCAAAATCTGTGTTATTTCGCTCGAACAAAGCGGACAGACCGTAACGCCTCCAGCCACACTCACGCTGGGAGACATGGTGACTGAAGCGCTCGTAGTCAAAATCGACGCTATTAAAAATTTTCTTCTATTCATGATCTAACTCCTGTTAGGTTATTGCAGTCATTCCAATATTGGCCCCACTGGGGGACGCCCTTATGACGAAGCCAAGCGGCCTGCCAATTCCCCGGATTCGCTTCGCGGACAACACGCGCCATCGCGCGCTCTTCCGCGCCATTGACGCCAATAAACGCTAGTGCCACAGGACCTAGTCCAAGGTTGATAAGCCGCCGCCCAAGCGGCGACGTGACGTAGTAGTGACGCTTCGGCGTGGCGCCTTGAATGATCGCAATTTCGCGCTCATTCAAGCCCATCACTTCGTAGTAATTTCTCACCGAGTCGTTACCCGCTTCCGAGTTCGGTAAATAAATCTTGGTCTGGCAACTCTCGATAATCACGTCGCGAATTGGACTATTGGCCACGTCGCTCACGCCTTGCGTAAAGAGCACTACGCACGCATTCTTTCTGCGAAGCGTCTTAAGCCATTCTTTGATGCGCTCGCGAAACAATTCATGCCGAAGGAAAATCCAGCACTCATCAAGCAACACAACCGTAGGTACGCCCGTCAATCGCCGCTCGATGCAGCGAAACAGGTACAAGAGCACCGGCACGATGGCTTTTTCGCCCATGGCCATCAAGTGTTCCATTTCGAACGCCAAAAACTTGCCGTCGCCTAATTGGTCCTCCTCCGCATCAAGCAACGTGCCGAGCGTGCCCGACAGCGTGTAATACTGCATCGCCTCTCTTACAACTTCATCCTGCACAGTCGCGCAAAAGTCCGTCAATGTACGCGATGGTGCTTGCGCCAATAGCTTCATGGTAAGCGTGATGCTGATTCGCTGTTTCGGCGTTACCGCAACCCCTTGCATTGCGCAAAGGCCCTCTATAAATTCAACCGCCCACGTAATATCACCAGCTGACTCAAGTACATGCAACGGGCAAAATGACAGCGGGCTACCCTCTGACGAATCACCATTAATGTCGTAAAAATCTCCGCCGCAAGCCATCGTTGCAAGTTGTATCGAATACCCTTTATCGAACGCGAAAACTTGGGCGTTCATGTAGCGCCGCCACTGAACAGCGATCAAACCAAGAATCGTGGACTTGCCCGCGCCGGTCGGCCCCATCACGACTGCATGCCCTAGATCGGACACATGAAGATTGAACCGAAACGGGGTCGCTCCTGTAGTGGCAGCGTGGAAAAGCGCAGGCGACCCAGGCGGCATCAACGCCGAGGGGTTGAACTTCAACCCCGCCCAGACGGAGGTAATTGGCAACATATCGGCGATGTTCAGTGTGTGCAACATCACGCGCCGTACATTCCTGTAGCCATCACCGGGCAATGTGCCACGCCAAGCTTCAATCGCGTTGACCGTTTCAACACGGCAATCAAAGCCCAGATTCCGAATCGTCTTTTCAACAAGGGCAGCATGCTCATCGACGCGACGCGCGTCACTATCAAGCAACACAACGTTACTGTTGTAGAGCGCGAATTGAACGTCGCCAGCACTAGCGACTCCGAGCGCGCTTTCAGCGTCAATCTTCATTGCTTCCGCATCCTGATTGATAGGGCCGGTTTGTGTACGGAAAAGTTGATCGCTCCAGCCGCGCATCTGCGATTGCCACTTGATACGTTGCTTGTCGAGGAGCTTCTTAGCGTGCTCAGGATCAAGCAAAATCGCTCGCGTGTTCCAGCGAAACTCAATTGCCAATCCGTCAAGCGCCGAAATAATGCCGGGGAAGCTCAGCTTCGGAAACCCTGTAATCGCAACAACGCGAATTTCCTTGTTACCCACGCGAGGTGTTATGCCACCGACAAAATCCTGACTTCCCAAAACATTTGCAAGGTACGACGGTATATCAGGCAGCACGAACGGATGATCGTTACCAGTTACAGTTTGTCGCACATAGCGACACAGCCGATCCATCATCACTGTGTAGCCCTGTGGATCATTCGCGTCCACCCGAGCCAGACGCTCTACCCGAAACAATGTAGCAAACAGATCCTCGAACGAAGCGATACGCGCCTTAAAACGCTCAAGCACACGCTCTGCATTCGACTTGATTTCACGTCGCCCTTCGAACATCCACCCTCTTACTTTTTCCTCTGACTCAGGCGGCGGCAAGTAGGTTAGGGCCACGAAATAAGTGCTCTCGAAATGCGCTCCTTCGGCCAGAAACTGCTGGCGGCGCTCTTCGTCAATGACCAAGGATGTTGTATCGGCGAAGGCCCCTACATCAGGATAGGATGGCGCTTTAGAGCGCACGCAATCGCAGTGCACCATCCAACCCGACCCGAGTTTGAGGCAATTATTTAACCGCGCGGCGAGAACCGCCATTTCAGCGAACGTTGCCGACTGCATGTCTGGGCCGCGATACGTCCATGCAGCCATCAGCGCGCCGTCAAGCATAAGCATTACACCATCGTCGATCATGCTGTCATACAACAGCAAATCGCTCAACGAAATCTCTTTACTCCGATACTCCCGCAAGGTTCTCATACGATCCACCGGGGAGGACATTGCAACGTTGCCCCACAAAAACGAGCGCATGCCGGGTAGTAATGCTGATATTTGATGTGGCGCAGATAAACAGCCTTCATCAGAGGGTCGGCTTTAGCGACCCTCGATAAAACAGCGACCGAACAAAGCCACAGTGTCACGCCCGCCACGACACCCCACCACGTCGCGACCGAAAAGGCGAGCGCAGCGGCAATAACCGCTGCGAAAAGGATCAATTCACGATCGCACCCGAGAAGCAATTGTGGGCGATTCACCGATTGATGAATCGTAATTTCACGAGGTTTATCCATCAGAAACCCGCAGCCACGTGACCGGCGACATACGCGATGACGCTCATCGCGCATAGCACCATAACCACGACCGCAAACACTACTTTCGATGCCCGCTGACCCTCGACCAGCAGTGGTGTAAACCGCGACGCCCGCAGCCTCGCAGTCTCTTGAGCACCGTCCATATCAAACAACCCAAACCACAGCGTTAGCAATAGCGACTGTCGCTGCCGATACGCCAAATAGCAGGGTCATGAATCCAGATCCGCCCACAAGGAATGCAATCGCAAGCACAATCAAACACGCCCGGCGCGCAAACTCGGAAAGCTCGCCACCAAACACCAGCATTCCGCCAGCGGCCATCAAAGCAATAAGCGATATCGACAACGCAACCGGGCCTGTCAACGACTTCGCAACGAGAGATAAAGGCCCTTCCCAGGGCAACCCGCTGCTGCTTGAGGTGGCAAACGCTTCGCCACAAAACAAAAGGGCAGTAAGTACGGCCCCTGCTGCCGACTTCCAATTAGTAACTTTCATGATGTTGATCCTTAGTATGTGAACGCAACGCAAGTCCCGCGCACCGCGCGCTGCTCGCCTTTTTTTTGATGCCGGGGCCGACGCCCGAAGCACACCCCCATTTCTTGAGTCGAAAATAGCAATTGTTCGCTTAGCCCTTCATTGCTCGCCCCTCTTTCATTTACAGGTACGTCGTCAAATACTTTTGTCGCTCCGCGTCAAAGCCCGTCACCGCGAGCACTTCACGCACTTTGCGACCGGCGCGCACCCGGTCGTCCTCATCAATAAAAACCGCCAAATCCACAGCCTCTGCAATTAATGTCTGCTGCGGCGCTGCAACCGTTTCCGAGAGCAACGATTCGACGCGATACAATCCACCCATCGCGTCATTCGCGTGCACAGTCGCTGCGCCGCCTGGGTGTCCCGTGTTCCACGCTTTCATGAGCGCGTGCGCTTCCGGCCCGCGAACCTCACCGACAACGATTCGCTTCGGCTTCATGCGCATAGCGACACGCAAGCACGTGAGCATCGAAACGTTACCGAACGCTCGCAAATCAACGTAATTCGTCTGAAAACATTGAAGCTCCGTGGTGTCTTCAATAATCACGATACGATCATCGGGAGCCACTTGCCCCATGCAATGAAGCACGGCGTTTGCAAGTGTGGTTTTTCCCGAGCCGGTCGCACCGACCAAGAGAATATTTTTTTTGTTCCTCACGGCTTCGCGAATGATTTCGGTATGGCTCATCCCTGCGACCGAATCAATAAAGGCACGCGGATTGCGCGTCGACGTATTGCCTAGATCATCTTTACTTGTAATGATTCCAGCCTCTTCGTACTGGTCAAGAGTGAAGATGCTTCGAGGTCGCACGCGAATCGCGAATGAAGGAGCGCGGACAATGGGCGGCACAAGCCCCTCAAAGCGTGAACCATCCAACGGCAGCTCAGTTTCAAGAACCGGATTGTCGTGGTTAATCGTCGTGCCGCGCCACGCAGCAATTGTCCCGATAGCCGCTAACGCCGATGACGCGCTCATGCGTCCTATTTCACGAAACCCTCCGCGAGCGTTAACCCACAGACGCCCGTCAGGGTTAAGCAAGATATCCTCTGTAGCCACCTCCGCTAGGGCTCCGAGCACGATGTCGCCTAGCTCGCGTTTCAGCTTCGTTTCGTACCGACTAGCCTGTTCCCCTTCGATTGCCATCGCTTTGACTGCTATATTTATTGCACTTAATGCTATTGTGTGCGCACAACTTACATTTGTCAAACTGACACGCTGGCATGAGATAGGGGCTGTGTTATGACGGATATGACGACTCTTTTAGTCACCAAGCAAATCGACGCGATGCGCGCGAAAGTCTTCGATATCGGCTCGTTCGACCCGAATCACAAAGACAACAGCGGCGAGGTTGTCGGTCGCATGTTGCTGCGCACGTACGACCGGGAAACGCTGCTCAAATCAATCAGGTGGTTGCGCTCGCAGAACGCCAAAGGTAACCATATTTACATACGCCCGACAGGCGAACACTCGTTAACGCTGGTCGACGACTTGACTGCAAAAAAAATTGACAGGATGAAGACGGAAGGTTTTCAGCCTGCTTGCGTTACGGAGACATCGCCAAATAATTTCCAAGCCTGGTTACAGCACGGTCGCACGCTCCCCAAGGAAGTTTCCACGACCGCAGCGCGCTTATGCGCTGAAAAATTCGAAGGTGACCCGGGCTCCGCTGATTGGCGTCACTTCGGACGTCTGGCTGGCTTCACGAATCGCAAACCCAAATACCAGAATGAAAAAGGGCTCTATCCCTACGTAAAGCTCATTGAGGCAACCGGCAACGGTTACTTGTCGGCTGATGCGCTCGTCATGCGCGCGGAGCAAGTCATCGCGACCGAGAAAGCGGAAGAAGAGCAACGCCGCAAAGTTATCGCTTCGATGCCGCAGCGAACACCCGAGCCCGGCAACTTGAAAACATTAGCCACATTCCACGCAGACGCGCGCTACGGCGGCGATCTAACGCGCGCTGACCTTGCCTACGCCACCTACGCCCTTGCGAAGAACGTGGCTCCGTCTACGGTTTACAACGAGCTTGCAGCTCGTGATCTAAGTCACAAGGGCAATGAAGCGCGACGAGCTCAATACGTTGAGCGAACAATGGAGAAGGCTGTTCGGCACATACAAGGTAACGGCCCGACTCGATAATGAAACTTCATCGAGCCTGCAATCGTGATTCAAGCAAGGACAGGAGCTCCGCGCCCGAGCATCCCAGCGCCTTCGCCAATCGCAAAATAAGCGAAAGGCTGGGCTGATTTTCACCACGCTCGACTTTCCCAATAAAGCTGCGATCAATCCCCGCCAGCAACGCAAGCTCCTCCTGAGCAATACCACGGCTTACGCGTCGCTCCCGCACCATCACTCCAAACACAGCCGCTGTCGCCGTGTCTAGCGATTTGGAGCCTTTCGGGCGACCACGACGAACCACGTCATTAATATCAACTCAACCTTTCCAGTGCTACCAATTCATCTCCGCTCAATGGTTTATCCCTTACTCATGGCCCAAAGGACGCCAGCGAGCGCGATCAACCCCCACATGAGCAATGCGGCAGCGCCGCCATTGCTACGCAGAACCGCTAAAGTGACTAAAGTTTTCAGCATCATCGTTACCTATTTCCTTCGCTACCTATTAACGTTTAAGTGGGTCACCTGTTGACCGTTTAGCTGTCTTTTTGTTCAGTTCTCGTGCGGCACTCATCGCACCATGACGACGGGAAGGGTAAATGACGGCGTGCTAAGGCTAGTGTTCCGTGACACACCAATGTTGAATGGGCCTCGCACACAGTGAGCCAGGGCGTAATTTTGTCGGTCTCAATCCCTGATTGTTCGCCATGATAGAGCCCGCAGAGCGTGCCCGTTTCACGCGAAAGTCGTTGAATAACGCAACCGGCAAGGCTGTTGAACTCGTAGCTTTTCATGTCGCCTTACCGAGTACGTAACCCAAAATCAAAAGTAACAAACCGCTCAGCACACCAACAGCAATCCACACTACGTAATTATTTTTTTCCGCTACGCGCGATGCGGGTATCGCTCCCGCCGCCTTAGCCTTTTCCTGCGCTATCGCCTGCAACGCGGTTCTTGTATCGGCGGCGATACGCTCGCCGGATTGCCCTTGCACACGTGCCGCCGCGACTTCCCAATCGCGCGGTAGCTTTTCCATTTTGTCGAAGGCTTCGGTTAATACCTCCTCAAGCATGAGCACATTAAGCGTTACGATGGCGAATGCCGGATCGTCGGCATCGAGACGAATCCCGTGCCGTGCAGCAACCTCACCAATGAGCGCCCTTATGTCTGGTGTTTTCACTTCAAACCGAGCTGGTCTAGTTGGTCATTCAGATCCCGTTGCATCGTCCTGAGACGCTGTTTGCTCATCAAGGTGAAGTGATTGGAATCAAGAGCTTCCTGAAAGGTGAGTTTGGCTTTCGTCACTTCGTCCAGGTCGCGCCCGAAGGTATCCGCACTACGTTTCTTAAACGTCACCGCACCAATAATCGTATTTTGTCGTTCGGTGTAAGCAGCCATATCAGTGAAGGTTTTCACCCCTTCCGTTGACACTTGTTCGACTTTGCCAAAGTATTCGTTAATCCACACCACCACGCTGTTATCGTTTGCGGCTTGTGTAACGAAATCGAGCCCGTTTAATGTATCAAGCAACCCTTGCCCGCCAGTAATGACACAATGCAAATACACCTTGCGGCCTGCGGCTTCAAGCATGCCCAGAGCGTTGTTTTCCACCATGTATTTCCAAAGCGGCAAAAAAGTATTAGAACCGGTGTCGATTACGAACGAATGCTCTTCACTAAGCAGTCTTTCCATCATGTCATCGAACCGTCGCGGTTCGATGCTCAGGCCGTCATCCGATAGCTTTAACGGCTGGACGTTCAGCGCTTTGAATTGCGTTAGCGTTTGATTAGATGCGTCGGTATCAATGCAGCGAACGTTAACGCCCTGATCCTTCAAATATTGTGCGAGAACCCACGAGCAAACGCTTTTGCCAACGCCGCCTTTGCCTTGCAAAACGATGTGCGTGCTGTGAGTAATGGACCCGACTGAGTTTGTTGATTTAGCCACGATTTGATTGCCTTAAATTAATTTTTTTGGGTCTGGAATGGGGTTGTAACTGAGTACAGTTGGCGCCCGTGCAGACGCATCAATCGGGACGGCCGTACGCACGATATTGGGTGTCGGCATGCCAGGTTTGTAGGATTGAACGATATTTGGTACGGCTAGGTTCTCCGTTACCGAAGCGGCCAACCGCGCTGATTCGGCGCGTAAAAACTTGCTGACACGAAACCGATCCACTGTAAGGCCCGCAAGCGACAAGCTCTCGGCGATTTCCTCGCAGGAAAGGCCCTGTTCACGAGCGTTCTTCATGTCGGTGTACAGCGCTCTCATTTGCCCAACTTTTGTAAGTGTTTTTTTTCCGCGCTTAGCAGCGAGGCGGGCCGCAACATCTTTTTTAAAGTCTGGTGTCACTTTTGAATCTCCTGTACCTGAACCGTGGTGCGATGACGAATAGTAGCGTGTTTCTCTTGCCTTGTATCGGTGTTGTGCTTTGCTTGTGCCTTGTTGTGCACTGATGGTGTCTTTTTGTATCCTTTGTTGTACCGTTTGTGTGCTCCATGTGGCATCGTGGTGCTGTTTTTGTGCTCTCTCTGTGTCTTAGTCTAGACGTTCTTTCCCGAAAACGCAACACAAATACACACTAAACATTTCTACTGGAACATAAAGAACGTACTTCGTTGGCTCTATTTTTGACACGCAAACTGACGCTTGGTGTGGCTTGCGCTTGTATTACACTATGTTGTCTTCGTAGTACATTTGCAATACGCTATGCCGTCCGCCAAACGCAACACCAAATCCACTGTCTCACCGGGCCAGCCGGTCACTTTGAGGCTCACTCCAGCTCAACGCGCCGACATTGAGCGAGCCTCGAAGAGCGCGGGTTATCCGAACGCATCAGCATTCATGCGCGAGTCGGTTCTGCGTGCCGTACGCCGCGACGACCAGGTAACCGAACTCGCAGCCATCGAATCGCGCATGGCCGCATCGTTCGATGCGATGCGCCAGCGCGTTCGCGCGCTCGAAAACGCGAGTCAAATGATGCTGGCTTATCAGGATGCGACCGCGAAGCTCCTGCTTTCCTGTTTGCCCGAGCCGCCGCCCGATGCCATCAAAGCAGCCACAGCGAGCGCCAAGAAGCGCTATGAGCGACTCATGAAGGCCATCGCTCTAGAAATGACGGGTGACGTAGCCGGGGTTGCGGCGGAGCTAGCCAAACGTGCGGAATGACGAACCGGATTTTCGCTTAGGCCGAGGCACTTCGCGGGGCCCGAAAAGCGATGAAAAACGGGCGTACTCAGCGGCCTACAACCGCATCATGCAATTCACGCGCAATAGTGCGCGTGGTGCCTCAGGCGGTGCTGGTCCGCGCGGCGCAGTCCGCCAGCCCGCGCAGCATCACCAAAGATGCGCCGTGCGCGTCACGTATGCCGCGAACGACAAGCCCGGCCAATGGGGCGCGCATGGCACGTACATCGAACGCGAAGCTGCTACGCAGTACGCCAAAGACATTGAAAACCCCGACCAATCCAACCAGGAGCACCACAATGACGAGCCCGAACGACAACCCGGTTACGCATCTGCTTCACGAACCGGGGGGGCTGCCCCCCTACGTGAGTCCGACTTTGAAGCAGATTCCCGCAGGGAAGCGCCCAAAAAACTTCACGGTCTGCGCAGGCTGTCCGATGTCCTTGTGGTTCGCTTCGCCCGAGGACTTAAAGTGCTACTGTCGAGTGATGCACCTGGTCATTTGGGAGAAGGACACTCAGAACGAGATGACCCACTGCGACGGCGAGGCGCTAGCGCAGTCGGAGCGAATTCAACGGATGCTCAACAACGAGTAGCCCCCGCCCACGCAACGGCTGTCTTCGGGAGCGCGGGCCGCAACCTCGACGCACGCGCAACGCTCGCGAGCTGGCAGAAAGCAGGTGATGAGCGCATGTTCAAAATCATCGTATCTGCCGAATTTGGTCACAACTTAGACCATGAAAAGCACACGCACGCTCTGGTCGCTCAGATGCAACGCGATTTACGAACCCAGTTGGAATGGGTTGCAGTGACGCATACCAATACAGACCACCCGCACACACATCTGAGCGTCAGGGGCAGGGACGAAGCGGGGAACGCCTTGCGTATCCCGCCTGAGTACATCAAAAAACAGCTCAGAGAGCATGCGGCGTCGCTCGTGACAGCGCAGCTTGGCTGGCGCACCGAGCATGATGCAATCATCGCGGCTACGCGCGAAATCACGGCGCAGCGGTTCACCGGACTGGACGCATCGCTCATGCGCGCGTCGACGCCCTCCCCTGCCACTGCGTTCGCGCCAGTTGACCTGGCCAAGCTCCCCAAACAAACGAAGACCCAGTCAATGCAGCGGCTGACGCAGCTCGCAATCATGGGGCTCGCGCAACGCACAGCCCCCGACCTATGGGCGGTGCGTACCGATCTAGCGCATGTCTTGCGGACAATGCAGAACGTCGCCGACCGGCAACGATCCTTGCACGCTCACCGGGCTTTGCTTTCTGATGACCGGCTGCAACTGACGGTCGCCGACACCCGCAAATTGCGGCTGCTTCTGGGCCGCATTATTGGGCACGGCCTAGACGAAGGCACCGGCAAACCCTATACCATCCTTGAGGCACTACCCGGAAATGTGGTTTACATGTTGCAGGATTCTGCTATAGTTTCCGCGCGGCAACAGGGCCTTTTACAACCGGGCGCGTTCGTGAGTATCAAAAAAACTTTCGAGCGTCAGGGAGAGCGAATGCAGCCGCGAATCACCATCAACGACATGGGCGACGCGGAGAAGATGCTCACGAACCAAGCCTATCTAAAGCGGGCCGCTGCGAATTCAGCGCGCACAGCCAGCGCCGAAACTGTTACCCAGTTTGGCGGCTGGCTTGGCAGGCACGCAGCAGCGGTACAGGCTTACGCGCGTGCGCATCCTCATACGCATCAAACTAAGTCCTCACCCGGTCGCGGCGAACGCGGCTAGAAAGTGCTTTTTATGAATGCAAATATGAATGACGAGCAAGCCATGCTCGATTCGCTAGGGGCAGAACCGCTCACGGGTTCAGGCTTCGAGGGCGAGGAACCTACAGCTGAATTCACCGAAGCGGCGGTGAATCATGGTTGAACCCACCGAAGGCCAGCCCTCGATAGCCAACACGGGAAAGCGCGACTACCGGCAGGAAGTCACCGACAAGATAGTCGCCATGATCGAGAAGGGTACTTCACCTTGGCAGCGAGATTGGGATGCGGGTGGCGAGCAATTCAAGCTGCCCACCAACCCGCATACAGGCCGAGACTATCGGGGCGGCAACGCCCTCAACCTGCTAATCGCACAGATGGATCGGGGATTCACCGACAACCGCTGGCTAACGTTCAAGCAAGCCGCAGCCGAAGGCTACAAGGTACATAAGGGCGCGAAAGCCGAGCAAGTTGAATTTTGGGAATTTCCCAAAGAAGACCCGAAGGTCAAACGCACTACGGCGGCAACGCCGACCGCTGCCACTGGGGTTGAGGCTGCGGACGATCCAGCTCGCACGAAGCCTATTCACCGCACCTACAACGTTTTCAACGGCGATCAGATCGACGGACTGTCGCCGCTGGCCGAAGGCAAAACGTGGTTTAACCATCAAATCAACGCCGAAGCGATTCTCAAGAACAGCGGCGCATCGATCAAGCACGCCGGAACGCAACCCGTATACAACAAAGTATCCGACAAAATCACGTTACCGGCGAAATCGCGTTTCAAGGATGCCCCCGCCTACTACGGCGCGGCGATCCATGAGTTAGGGCACTGGACGGGTCACCCAAGCCGTCAAAATCGCCAGACTCTAACGGATGTAAAAATTTTTGGGGATCCTTCCTACGCGAAAGAGGAGCTTCGCGCAGAACTCGCAAGTGTGTTCGTGCTCGGATCGCAGGGTATTAAGCATGACGTGAAGAACCATGCAGCGTACATGTCGTCCTGGGTCGCAGCGCTCAAAGATGACAAGAACGAGATTTTCAAAGCGGCGAAGGACGCTCACAAAATCGCCGATGTCATCGGCGCGCTCCGTTTTTGCAAGAGCTACGAGGCGGCAATCGAATATCTCAGCCAACCGAAAGAGCCACTGCGCAGAGAATCCAGCACCACGCATGTCGCGCACGAACCGGGCTCAGGCACGACACGCGTGCATGACAAAGGCACGGCTACAGACCATCGGCAACTCGACGGCTCGCCACCAATGAAACTCACGCCAGACATGCTCCAACGTTCTCTCATTGAGGCGAAAGAGCACGTCAAAGGACATCTAGGCCAAGCCGCGAAAGTTTTCATTGCGCATAAGGACAGCGGCAAATACGCGGGTGAAATTATCGGCATGACCGGCGCGCATGTCATTCAGCGCCTATCACCGAATAGCGCGGTCGCCCACATCGCCCAGAACTTAGGCCCAGCAACACCATCCATCGGTGCGAATGTTGCAATAAATTATTCCAACAACAAAGCAACAGTCAAGCAGCTCGCGGAACCCGTCCACTCGCGGGGCCGTGGTCGCGAGCTAGGCCGCTAATTAATCGAAAGGACTACCCATGTCAACAGCATCCGCCGCCGAAGTTTTCCTCACGCGCGGCACACCATCCGATCAGGCCATTACGCATCCCATCGACGGACCGACAGCGTATCGCGACGTGCTCGCGCATGTCGGTCTCAGCGCATACGATGTCCGGGCCCGTTACGCACGCTTCTGCGAAATCGCGCGTAACCCAACGATAAATCGCCACGCTACACCGCTTGCTGAACGCAGCGCGCATGCTGCCGACGTGGGCGAGCCGCTCACGAGCTCACCGCTCGCCCACCTCTGAATAGCGTCGATGATAAACCCACATCAGAGCCCACCTCCTCCCGAACAGTCTCACGCATAAATCCAAGGCATCCAATGAAACACACTACCGCCCTCGCTACCAGTAGCTCGCGTCAACTCGCACTCGCCATCGGCCTTTCGACGCTAGTTTCGCTTGCCGCGTTCGCGTTCTACGCCGCGAAAGCGCATGCACTTAATTTGGACGAAGAACCGATCAAGCCACTGCCACCCGTACCGGTGCTTGACGCTAAGAAAGTTGACCTAGGACGAAGACTCTTTAACGACCCGCGCCTATCGAAAAACGGCGACGTTTCGTGCGCTAGCTGTCACGACTTCGCGAACTACGGCGGCGCTGATCCACGGCCACGCAGCATCGGCACGGGTGGCGCGATCGGTGCGATCAACAGCCCGACCATTTTCAATTCACAGTTCAACTTTGCACAGCTCTGGTCAGGTGCCGAGCCGACGTTGGAGGCGGTTGTTTCGCGCGTTGTCAAAGGGCCCAAACTGTTCGCCACGACTTTCCCTGACATCATCGCCAAACTAGAGCGCGACGAGCTATATAAAAACCAGTTCAAGACAGCGTACGGAACTGCCGCGAGTGAAGCAAACATCATCGATGCAATCGCGACGTTCGAACGCACGCTAGTTACGCCGTCGCGATTCGACAAGTATTTGCGCGGTGATATGACAGCCATCACCGATGAAGAGAAGTACGGCTACGACAGATTCAAAAACCTTGGCTGCATCGCTTGCCATCAAGGCATCAATGTAGGCGGAAACATGTACCAGAAATTCGGCATCGTGGGAGATTACCTCACGCAACGCGGGCCGCTCACGGAAGCCGACGCGGGCCGATTCAATGTTACGAAGGACGAAGCCGATCGCGGCGTTTTCCGCGTACCCTCCCTGCGGAATGTGGCGCTTACAGCGCCGTATTTCCATGACGGCAGCGCGAAGACCTTGCCTGATGCGGTAGACGTAATGATTAAGTACCAGTTGGGTCGTACCGTCGCTCAAAAAGACCGTGACGCGCTCGTCTCATTCCTGCGGACGCTCAGCGCTGATCCTGAGCAAATCAATGCCATTGTGGCGCAAGGAAAGAAGTGATTTATGAAAGCCAAAATCATTTTGCGCGTAGGAGCGCTGACCGTTGGTGCAACGGCAGCCGTCGCCTTATTCGTCTGGCTCTATTCACGTACGACCGACCTCGACGCGGCTAAACATGAGCGCGTGTTAGGGCTGACCGACCAAATCGCGCAACTCGATGCACGATGGAATGTCGACGTGATGAAATCCGCAGCCGACATCAATCGCGATTACGACCCGTTGACGACGCCGCTAACAGCGTGGCCTATTCTGAAGACCACGCTAGAGCACGATTTGATCCTTGTGCTCGACGCGCCCACGTCGAAAAACTACATCGAATCACTAGCAACGCTCTTTGACCAGAAAACCGCTTTGGTCAGCAAGTTCAAAATGCGCAATGCCGTTCTTAAAAACTCGCTGCGCTTTCTTCCGACCGCGCAGGCAGAAATCGGCGGATTAACCGACACAGCAACCGATCAAACGGTAAGGGATTCGAAAAACTTCACTGAATTGACCGGTCGCGTAGATGCCACGCTGCGCGCGTTAGCCACCGACAATGGCGAGCAAAGCAGTCGTACCGCGCAAGCGCGCAATGCTTTGCTAACGCTAAGAGCGGCCACCGCAAAAAGCGGTCAGCTACATAGCACGCTTGCCATGTCGGTCACAACTGGCACGTCAAGCGCGTTAGTGAGCAGTGCGCTACGGTTCAACATTTCGCCGGAAGAGGGCACGCTCGCAGCGCTCCGGCTGCAAAACGACGAGCTCAAAAACGCCATTCCGAATCTTCCACCCATACTCCGCGAGGGGACGGAAAACCTCACGAAGCATATCGACTTGGTAATTAAGGAGCGCCCGGAGGTGACCCGACTCTTGACGAGCATCGCCAACAGTCAGATCACTCCCACGCTCGACAAACTAAAAACCGCAATCAACGACAGTTTTGTAAGTACGGCGAAATCGCAAAAGTTCTATGAACATTTGTTACAGGGCTACGCCAGCGCACTCTTACTCGGGCTCATCTTCTCATCGACGCTCATCCTTCGCAACTGGATGAAACTCGCTGCGAACGAGGCAACGCTTAAAGCGCGATTGGGTGATGCAGAGCTACAACTGTTCCAAGCAGACCGCCATGCAACCATCGGGCAATTAAGCGCAAATATCGCGCACGAAATCAATACGCCGCTAGCTTCGGCGCAAGGCGCAATGCAAAACCTTGCGGAACTATTCGCGCGCATGAAGCCAGCGCTAGCTAAGACAACGGGTCCGGCGACTGAAAGAGACATCGAGGATTTTGAATACTGCATCGACGACGGAAGAGAGGGCCTAGAACACATTAGTGGCGTCATCCTAAATCTGCTTGACTTCGTGCGCGGCGACAGTCAGGAGCCAGAGAAAGTCAACGTTGAAAAACTACTAACCACATCCCTCAATATGCTGACGTCGCAAATGAAAGGCAGCGGAATACAGCTGGTAACGCATTACGCGCAGACTCCCGATATCATGTGTAATCCCGCAGCAATACGCCAAGTGCTAGTGAACCTGTGCCGCAATGCTGCCGATGCAATGAAGGATGGCGGGACGCTCACCATCACAACGCAACGCCTTGCGCAAGAGGTGCAAATTATCGTGGCGGACACTGGCCACGGCATACCGTCCGACGTTTTGCCGCGCATCTTTGAAGCCAACTTCACAACGAAGAAAGGTAGCGGCGTAGGGCTTGCGATTTCTAAACGAATAGTCGATCAACACCACGGGACTATTACCGTATATACGACCGTCGAAGTCGGCGCGACCTTCACTGTGTCGCTACCCATTGCTCAACCTGTCGTGCAGCGCGCAGGGCAGCGCAGCGCTCCGCCGCCGCACGGAGATCTCGCCCATGCATGACCTAAATCGTAAATACCCACGCAAAGCTTGGGACACCGACGAGTTGCGCGCAAGCGTCGGCGTCACCGTCAATTAGCGCGGCACGCGAGCGTCGCCGTTCCGCCGCCGCTCCGCGACATTCAAAATACTCTGGAGACTCACCATGATCGCCTCGACCGCTATAACGTCACCACCATCACCGCTACCGACAATGCTATGCGTCGACGATCACCCGCGAGTGGTGCGGCAACTCGAAATGCTATTCCGCAAGGATTACGACGTAACCACCGCGACCGACCCCCTTCAAGCAAAGCGACTCATAGCGGACAAGCAGCACTTCGATGTCATCATTTCAGACATGCAGATGCCTGGCATGACTGGAGTGCAACTGCTGCGCTTCGCCCACGACATTGACCCGACCGGTGGCCGGATACTGGTGACCGGTTTTACTGCCGCTGAGGCTGTTATTGACGCTAAAAACGAAGCTGGCATAAGCTCCTATGTGCAAAAACCTTGGGTGAACGAAGACTTTCGCGCCAAAGCCGAACACGCCAGTCGGTTATCGCGCGCTGCGTACCAATCGACACGACTCGACTTCACGCAAACACTCCGCGATGCCGGCGAGGGCAAAATGGAGCAACAAAGAGCAAAGCCGCCGAAAGTTTTTTTTGTCGGGCCGCATTCTGCGGCGCATGTCTACGAGCTTAAGGCTCTCTCTATGAACGTCGACCCGCAAATTTCCACGTCCATCGATGACGTACTCGACGCGCTCGAGGAACAGCGCGTCATCCCTGATGTTATGGTGTGCGATTTACGGCTCAAGGAGCCCGACGACCGAGCCGCAATCGAAGCGTTCAAAAACATCTTGCCGTCCGTCGTGGTCATCATTCTGTGCGACACGCAAGATGTGCAAGATTTAGCCTGGTTGATGAATCACGTCAACCCCTTCCGCTACTTGCCCACATCCATCACTGAAAAACGTTTCAGCGACATCCTCGAAAAAGCTATCCGGCAAGCAGCTCTAATCGAAACACATCCAGTCTTCACCGCCGCGCAAACGCCTCAATCCAACAGCGAACTATCGACGCCGCTAGCGGCACGGCTGCGCGACGTAGCGAAGGGTTGGCTACATCGCTCTATGGGCCGTGCAAAAGAACTCTTGACCCGCAAGCTGGGCCCCGACTCACGTGCGTACGTAGCGGCCCCGGAAGGCCGCTACGTAGGTGAATTTCTTGGCGGCACAGAACAGCATGTGATGCAGCAGACTTCGCCTCGAAGCGGTGTCGCTCACCGCAGAGACGCGCTCGACCCCGGCGAAATACACACCGGGGCTCACGGAGCCATTGTTTACCGCGACGGAGTAGGGTACATAAACCCCGACCTTCCTCCCACTCGTTCCAAGAAACACTAGCCTATGTCGTCAACCGTTTACAGAACGCCAAGTAACCCCGGCTTTCTAGGCGGCTACAACTGGCGGCCCATGATATTCGGGCTAATCGCCCTTGTGCTGATCCAAGTTGTAGCCACTCAATATGTTGCGCACAAACTCAACTACGCCGCCGAACTCGGCGGTGTACTCTATGAGGGCAGGACGCACAATCTCTACTCCCCGTTTCATTGGGCGATATGGGTACTACGCTATTCATCCCTAAACGACGGCTACGTGAGACAAGTCGTCCTCACTGGTGTCATCATCATCAGTTCCGGCTCGATAGTGGCGATAGCGTTTTTTTTGGTCCTAAATTTGCGCCGGTCGCGCAAATTGGGCGAGGGCAATGAGGACATCCACGGATCAGCGCGATTCGCTAATACCGCCGAAATTGCGTCCTCCGGGCTCTTGGGCCAGAACAATGGCGTATTCGTGGGCGGCTGGATGGACGTGAAGGCCAATCGCTTACGCTATCTGCGTCACAACGGCCCCGAGCATGTTCTAGTTTTCGCGCCGACGCGCTCAGGCAAAGGTGTAAGTCTTGTGATCCCAACGCTATTAGCCTGGTCAGGCTCGACTGTCGTGTACGACATCAAAGGTGAAAATTGGGCCAAGACAGCCGGTTATCGTGCCAGTATTGGCCAAACGTGCATGAAGTTCTCGCCCGTCGAAGAAACCGGCTCGCGATGGAATCCCCTACAGGAAATTCGCCTCTACACGTCGCGCGATGTCAGCGACGCACAGAACGTCGCTGGCATGATCGTTCGCAATGGCGAGGATAGCGCGAGCGAGCGCTACTGGCAGGATGCAGGGGAATCCATCATGACGGGCATGATCCTTCACGTCTGCTACGCAGCCGCCCTCGAGGGCCGCGTGGCATCCCCCGCTGATCTATCGGCCGTCTTCACCAGGCCCGGACAATCGTTCCGTGACACGCTAAACGAAATCCTTTCGTTTCCTCACGATCCCGACCGTAAGCACAATTGGCGCATGCCAACTGGCGAGAGCACGCAGACACATCCCGTCGTGTGCGAGAAGGCCGCTGAAATGATGGACAAGGAAGATAAGGACTTCTCCGGCGTGCTCAGCACGGCTAAAACAGCGCTCACGTTATTCAGTGACCCACTGGTCGCGCGCTCTACGAGCGCTAGCGATTTTCGGATTGACGACCTCGTAAATCACGAGCGGCCCATCAGCTTGTATATTGTCGTCCCGCCAAGTGACAAAGTACGCTTGCGGCCCATCGTGCGCCTAATGTTTACGATGGTTGTGAACCGGCTCACGGAAAAGATGGACTTCCATAACGGCTCGCAAACGAAAAATCGGCATCGACTACTTTTTTTGATTGACGAATTTCCATCCCTCAAGCGCATGGAAATCTTCGCCGATGCGCTATCGTACATGGCCGGTTACGGCTTGCACGCCTATCTGATCGCGCAGGACGTACGCCAAATCGTTGACGCCTACGGCGACAACGAAAGCATCATCACGAATTGTCATGTGCGCGCTGCGTTCGCCCCCAACCAGCTCGAAACCGCCGAGCTGATATCCCGCATGACCGGCAAGCGCACGATTCAGCGTGCGCAACTCAATTACTCGGGCTCACGCCTTTCGCCGATTCTTGGTCAGATGAGCGCCAACGTCGATAATGTTGAGCGCGAATTGATGACGCCCGATGAAGTCTTACGACTTCGCCCACCCCGAAAGGAAGGAACAGGGGAGTCCGAGAAGATTGTCGCTGGCGGTGACATGCTTGTATTTGTCGCCGGTCGCTATCCGATCTATGGTCGACAAATGCTCTTCTTCCAAGACCCAATTTTTCTGTCGCGGGCTTCAATTCCCGCGCCTACCGATTTGTTCCAGGTCGACCGCGACGGCGATATCGTCCCACAAAGACCCGTAACGCTGACACAACGCCATATCAGTGCCGTCGATGCCGTCGGTTCCGACGACTTCGATCCGATGCACGAAAGAACAACTGAAGCCACATCCGCGATGGAGCGCGAATTCCTTTCAACACTCAATACAAGGGCATAACGCATGCAACGCAACTTCGTTTTGCTTCAAGGCTATATCGGCACGGACGCCGTTGTTCGCTACACCGGCACCGGCACGAAAGTAGCTAATGTGCGACTCGCCACTAGCTACCACTACGCGGATGGCAAAGGGATTGAGCAACAAAGTACTACCTGGCATTCGCTCGTGTTTTACGGCGCGCAGGCCGACGCCGGGGAGACGTTCGTGATAGGTGACAACGTGCATATCGAAGGCCACATCCAAGACCGCGAATTCACGCCAGCCACCGGCTCAAAACGGACCGTTAAAGAAATCATCGTCGACCGCTGCCACATTATCGCCGCAACACGTCACGGCGATACGCCCGAAGATTCCGAAGCGCTCGACGATTCCGGGCGCGATGAGCACTGGCCGACATGAAGCGCCTTGACTTTTTTTTTCGAGCCATCCTTGCTACGGTCGCTATCGCGACCTGGCTCGCGATCATCGCCGTTTATGCCGGGGTGCGCTTCAATCTCACGCCTTCACTACCAATGGGCCTATACGTCGTTTCAAGCGCCGACCGCGCGCAGCTCGTGACGTTCTGTCCGCCGCCTCTAGCGCCGGGTGACACGGCTTTTTCTCGCGGCTATGCCGCACGTGGTTCCTGCGACGATGGCGGTGCGCCACTCATGAAACCAATTGTCGCGAGAGCGGGCGATACCGTCGTCATCGATGCAAACGGCATCGCCGTTAACGGCGTTATCCTCCCAAACAGCACCGCGCGCGCCGTCGACTCGCTCGGGCGACAGCTGCCCACCTATTCGCAAGGCATGTATCGCGTGCCTGCAGGATTTTTTTGGGCAATTAGCTCCTACAACCCTGGCAGCGTTGACAGTCGCTATTACGGCCCGCTGTCCAACATTCGCATCCGCGAATTCGTTCGCCCACTTCTGACGTGGCCAGCGCTCGCCTCATCGAGCTAATCGCTCGCGCAGCAGCCGGCGCGGCTATTGCTTACTTCTCCTGGTCTGGCATACCGTACGCCCTTGCGGGATGCGCGCTACTCCTCTGGCTCTGGCACGCGCCGACGCGGATCGCAAGTGTGCTTGCCATCGCGTCCTACTTCGCGACCACTGCGCTACCGTTTGCAACGGGCGGGGCTGGCTTTTTTCATTCTCTCATGCTCGCTATCTTCGTATATGCGGCCTTGATCGTGCTACTCACGCTGCCTTGGGCGCTCCTCTGGAGCGCACTACCATCGCTCTGGCGAGCGCCACTCGCACTAGCTATCGCTGCCTTGCCGCCTTACGGCGTCATCGGAATGTATTCGCCGCTAACGGCGACTGGCGAGCTGTGGCCGGGGACAGGGCTTGTCGGACTCATCGCCTTCATGGTGATGTCAGCAGCAGTCAGTTATCGCCCGGTGCACACGCTTCTGTTAGTTATGCTGACATCTATCGTGTCCCAGACTGTAAACGTTCCCGTTGCGCCCTTGTCGAGCTGGTCAAGCGTCGATACGACCAAGGGCGGTACCGGCTACGGCGCGACCTCACTCACGGGCGGACGCGAATTCGATGATTACCAAGCGATGTTTGCGCTGGCGCGCAAATCCTCGGCGCAAGTCCTCGTGCTACCCGAAAGCACTGTACCGACCGTGCAGCCCACGGCTGAAGACTTTTTTTCAGTTGACTTTGACGCGCTACGCGCTCGCAATCAAACCGTCCTCTTCGGCGCGGACACTCAGTCAGGCTCGTATTGGGTTAATTCCATCGTCTCGCGCGGCGTTGATAGCGCTGTGTGGTCGCAGCGTATGCCTATTCCGGTCGCCATGTGGCGACCGTGGGATGAAGCGCAACACAATCCGGCCCGTTTCACCGGCCCGCATGTCATTGAAGTTCGCGGCGAGCGCGTCGCGCCGCTCATCTGCTACGAAATCAGCCTTGTGTGGCCGGTTGTCTTCGCCAGCCTTGACCGGCCAACTGTCATCGTTGCCATTTCCAATATTTATTGGGCCAACGGCACGCCTGTTACCGCGCAAGCGCGTGCCGTTGTGCGCGCCTGGGCTCGGCTGTTTTCAATCCCTTATCTCGTGGCGATGAATACCTGATGGACTTGCAGTCTTTTGATGAGTTAGCTTCGCGCTGCGCGCCAATGGTCGCTGTCGCAACCATCCGTGAGGTTGCTCGTGTTGAAAGTGCTTACAACCCCAATGCGCTTTCAATCAATTATCCGAAGAAAACCGCTGCTAAAGCTGGCGTTCCTTTGGGCTATGCCCATTTGTCACGACAGCCGTCCTCCCGTGATGAGGCTATTTCTTGGGCGCGGTGGTTTATCGCTAATGGTCATTCCGTGAGTATTGGGCTCGTTCAAGTGAGTTCTCAGCATTTGGCCGAGTTTTCTACGTCCTTGGAGAACGCTTTCGATCCGTGCGTGAATCTCAAAATTGGTGGTGCTTTGCTTCACCGTAAATATCAAGCTGCCGTCAATCGTTGGGGCCACGGCCAGCAAGCTTTGTCTGAAGCTTTTTCCACCTATAACTCTGGCTCTACTTCGCTAGGTTTCGATAACGGGTATGTGAGCGCTGTTCGTGGTGCTAAGTCTAAAACTCCGCCTA
>JANXUB010000019.1 GCA_025352105.1 Burkholderiales bacterium
AAACCTGTGGCGGCTCGTCGGGCGGCGCGGCAGTGGCCGTCGCGTCAGGGATGTTGCCGTTTGCCGATGGCTCCGATATGGGCGGCAGTTTGCGCAATCCTGCAAACTTCTGCGGCGTCGTCGGCTTGCGCCCATCGCCCGGTCGCGTGCCGACCCATCCGTCGATCAACTTATGGGGCACGCTGGGCGTTTTGGGCCCCATAGCGCGCACGGCGGAGGACGCAGCGTGGTTGCTGTCGGTTCAGGCTGGCGACGACCCCAGAGCCCCGATAGGCCGATGCGGCGACCCGACGGTATTCCGCGAACCGCTGGATCGAGATTTCAGGGGCACGCGGATCGCATGGAGCCCGACGCTCGGCGGTTTGCCGGTGGAGGCGGGCGTGCGCGATGCGCTAGAAAAATCTCTCAAGCGATTCGAAGCAATCGGCGCGATTATTGAGGAGGCCGAACCCGATCTGGCGATTGCCGATAACGCGTTTCAGGTGCTGCGCGCACTGCATCTCGTCAACAGTCTGGGTGGCCACTACAAAAATCACAAGGCGCTGCTCAAAGACACCGCCGTGTGGAATATTGAGCAGGGCCTCAATCTCAGCGGTGAACGGGTGGCTGAGGCGCAGGCGCAAGCGTCCAAGTGTTTCGAACGCATGCAGCGATTTTTGACGAAATACGATTACTTCATCTGCCCCGTAAATCAGGTGCTACCCTTTGATATCAACACGCCGTATCCGACGAGCATCGACGGCACCACGCTGACCAATTATCTCGACTGGATGAAGTCTGCCTGCCGCATCACGCTGACGTCGCATCCTGCTGCAAGCGCGCCGGTTGCTTTCGCGGCCAACGGCATGCCGGTCGGCATGCAAATTGTGGGGCACTTCGGCGCTGAGCTTGAGGTGCTGCAACTGGCGCATGCGGTGCAACTGCCATTGGCCGAGCGGATCAGCCCGCTCGTCCGCTGAGCCGGGACGTTAAGGCGTAATTTTTATGCCGTTCACGCGCTCAGCCGCCGTCACCAGCTCCGCCACCATGCCGTCGCCGAGGCCAAGCGCGCACGCCTGCACCAGCGTTTGATGCACCGCCTCGCCCATCCAGCTGGTGAGTGGCATGCTCTCGGTGAAATGGGTGTAGTAACGCAAATCTTTACGCGCATTGTCGAGCTGAAATTTAAGGCCACCCATGTCACCATCGAGCGTCTTCGCCATCGCCTGAAAGAGGCCGGAATTGACGCCACCGGCACTCACCACCCGAACCAACTGCTTCGGGTCAACCCCGGACTTCACCGCCGCCGCAAACGCCTCGGCACTCGCTGCGCAAATCGCCTGCGCGATGAAGTTGTTCATCAGCTTTATCTTGTGCCCCGCGCCCGGCGGGCCAACGTGAAAAATGTTCTCGCAATACGCCTTTAGCACGGGCTCAATCTTCGCAAAGATCTCGTCGGTCGCGCCGACCATCGTATTTAATTTGCCAAGCTCTGCCTCGACCGGCGTGCGCGCGAGTGGCGAATCAACGAACTCAACACCCAGCGCCGCAAAGCGCTCGCGCAACGACGCAGTCGACGTCGGTTCGGCGGTGGACGTGTCAATCACGATCAAGCCAGCGCGCGCAGCTTCGGCAATCCCGTTCGCACCAAAGCACACCGACTCCACGTCGGGCGAACCCGTCACGCAGAGGATGACAACGTCGCTAGCGACGGCAATTTCTTGCGGCGTTTCGTAAGCCTTGCCGCCGAGCGCCACGAGATCGTCGCCAGCGTCAGGCATGCTGCGTCGGCGCAAAAAAGTCAGCGGAAAGCCTTTCGCCGCAATGTTTTTTGCCATGCCGTGGCCCATAAGGCCAATGCCGATCAATCCTACGCGGGGCTGGGCTGTGCTGCTCATGGTCTAGAAACGATCTCGAGTGTTGTTGACCACCGAATTATCGTTACTGGCAACGGTGCCGAGCAGCACGGGTTTCAAACTATCGTCAATCGGCTTGGGACCAATCCAGATTTGCAGGAGCGCCTGAAAAAATGTGTCGTCCTGAAATACCTCGCCGACCCGCTTGTTGTTCACCAGGATAAAGGCACCGGTGCCGGGAATCGAATCAATGGTGATCGATTCGCCCTTTTTTAGTGATGGAATCTGCCCGAAAATCGAGCCGAGTTTGAGCAGGCTGTCAAAATGTTTTTGTTGTTCCGCGTTCGACAAATTGGCACGCATGCCTGCAAGCAACGCCTTTGAAAAGTCGTTCGAATTGATGTCGCGCATGACGCTCAGGTGCATCCGTTTCGCGCCCTTGAGCGCGCCGATGTCGTTGCTGGTATTTTTCTTTTGTGGCAGGTAGAGCGCCGCGACGTAAACGCGCACAAATCCAGCCGCTGCGTAGCGAATGCCAGCGCCGTTTAACACCAGATCTTGATTGGCGAGCTTCACTCGCTCGTCGACCTTGACGCCTGCGACGTCGAGGGCACAAGCCGACGTTGCGACCACCAAGCCCGCTACGGTCAGGATCAAACGCATGACGTGTGAATGAGACACGCTGTGCACGCTGTTGAGAAATTTTTGGTTCATCGGAGCCTCCTGAGTTGGGCTAGTCGAAATTGCCAGCCCTAAGAATGACGGAAGTGTAGGCATTGCTGCGCCGCAACATCGTTCTCAATTCTCAAATGTTAATTGTTGCTAATTGCCGAGACCGAGCCGTGCGAGTCCTCCGTTGCCAACGCGCAACACTTCTGGCGCATCGCCCGTCAGGTCGATCACGGTCGTGGCCGCGTCCGGGGTTTGCCCGGCGTCGAGAACGGCGGCAAGGCTTTTTGGCATCTGCCGCATGATTTCGTCGGGATCATTTAAAGGATGATCGGCGCCGGGCGGGATCAGCGTGGCCGACAGGATCGGCTCCCCCAGTTCCTGCAACAGGGCCAGCACCACCGGGTGATCCGGCACGCGAAGGCCAAGCGTGGCGCGCTTGGGATGCAGCAATCGCTTGGGCACTTCACGGGTGCCCTCCAAGATGAAGGTGTACGGCCCCGGCGTTCCCATCTTGACGAGGCGAAAGGCGACGTTGTCCACGCGCGCATATTTGCCGAGCTCGGCCAGATCGGCGCAGACGAGCGTCAGATGATGCTTGTCATCGACGCCGCGCAACTGGCGCAGCAATTTGAGAGCGTTTAAGTCGCCCAGCTTGCACCCAAGCGCATAGGAGCTGTCGGTCGGATACGCGATCACCGCTCCGTCGCGAAGCATTTGCGCCGCTTGCTTGAT
>JANXUB010000085.1 GCA_025352105.1 Burkholderiales bacterium
CGAACACTTTGCCGACGTTCCACGACACGCCTTTCGCGACCATCGCGTCGCCCACACCGAGGCGATCAAAAATTTCCAGCGTGCGTTTGGCGAAGCAAATCGCGCGTGATCCCGCCGAGAGCTTGTCGTCGTCATCAAGCAGCAGCACGCGAATACCTTGTTGGGCAAGGTCGAGTGCCAGCGTCATGCCTACAGGGCCTGCGCCTACGATTACGACCGGGTGGCGCGTTGGTACTGCCGCCGCGTATTCAGCATGGCGGCGATGCTCGAAGCGCAGGGCTTGATAATCCATCATCGGCTGGCTTTGAAACGACTACCCCTCCAGCGCCAGCCACATCTCCTGATCCCGCTTGTCCGTCCAGATGCGCGGATCGACGTGCCCGGTGGCGAGGTCGTAGGCGCGCGTCACATCAAACGGCATGCAGTGATCAAAAATCACCCAGTGGCCGTACTTCTGTTTCAGGCGGTCGAAGGTCTCGCGATAAACGCTGCGCAAATCTTTGCCTGCGGCAGCACCGGCTTTCACCGATGCATAAAGCTCGCTTACAAACTCGCGCGTGCCTTTCAATCCAGCAGCCACTTGTTCTGGCGTTTTTAGCGCGGCACCACGACCGGGAACGAGGCTTGATGGATTCATTGCGGCGAGCGCGTCGAGCGTCGCGGGCCAATCCTCGAAGTACGCGTCACCCGCATAAGGCGTTGCATCAAACTCCACCAGATCACCCGAGAACAAAACTTTCTGCGAGGGGATCCATGCAATGGTGTCGCCTTTCGTGTGGCCACGTCCAACCTGCATGAGTTTGACCTCAAGCTTGCCGAGCCAAAGCGTCATTTCGCCCTTGAAGGTCATCGTTGGCCACGTCATACCCGGCGGCACGGATTCCACGTTTTGAAAGAGACGGGGGAAGCGCCCGATCTCGCTCGCTTTGTCCTGTTCACCGCGCTCAACGATCAGGTCATATGTATCCTGACTGGCGATGATGTGCTCCGCACCTTCGGCCTTGTAGCCCGAGGCACCGAGTACACGCACCGCGTGATAGTGCGACAGCACGACGTACTTGATTGGCTTGTCGGTCACGGTACGGATGTGGCGAATGACGTCCTGCGCCATCAGCGGCGTGGCCTGCGTGTCGATGACCATCACCGCATCGTCGCCAATGATGATGCCGGTGTTTGGGTCGCCCTCGGCCGTGTAGGCGTACGCGTTGTCGGAGAGTTTGTCAAAAGATACTTTTTTGACTTCGAGATCAGCGTGTGAGGCGAATTTTTTTTGAGCGGACATGGCTCTTCCTTTTTGCGTTGCGACTTGCATGTTAATCAAGGATTCGCTAAAAGTAAACGAGTTCGTTAATGGCAAATAATAAAAAATGGCAAAACTCCAGCGTGGAATCCAGTCCATCGATGTCGGCGGTCGGCTGCTGCACGCCTTGAGTCGAAGTGATGGTTCGATGATGCTGAAAGAATTGGCTGAAGCGGCAGACATGCCAGCCGCCAAGGCGCACGCTTATCTCGTGAGCTTCTGCAAGCTGGGTCTGATGGAGCAAGATCCCGCGACGGGTCGCTACGATCTCGGTCCGCTGGCGCTTGAGCTCGGGCTCGTTAGCCTAAATCGCCTTGACGCAGTCAAAATTGCCACACGAGAGATGGCCGGTTTGAGTCAGCGCACCGGTCAGTCGACAGCCATTGCCGTTTGGGGCAACTACGGCCCGACCATCGTGCGCTTCGAGCAATCGGTACGGCCAATTCACGTCAACATGCGCACGGGCACGGTGATGGCGCTCGGCCAAACGGCGACTGGATACGTGTTTGCGGCGCATGTGACTCCGGCTCAAATTGATGCGGCGCTCGCCGCGACGTCACCGGACATCAAGCAGCGTGCAGCGGCCAAACGTGCGCTTCAGTCGCTGGAGCCAGAGTTCGCTGCTGTTCGCAAGCGGGGGCTTGCGCGCGCGCAAGGCAATCCTGTGCCCGGCGTTAACGCGTTCTCGGCGCCCGTGTTTGATCACGCTGGAGAGATCGTTCTTGCGCTCACGGCTCTGGGTTCGGCGGCTGAGTTTGACGTGGCTTGGGGGAGCCTGATTGCCCAAGACGTCAGGGCGACAGCCAACTCGATTTCAGGGCGTTTGGGGTATCGTGCGACGTGAGCTGAGCGTCGTCAATGAAAGTCGTGCGACGCCACCATCAAATCAGCCAGCAGGTGCGAGGCGTCTTCCATGTGATGTGCGACAAGATGCGTGATCGGGCCTTGATGCTGCAATTGGCCATGCACAATCATCAGTCGCGATGTGATGAGTGGGCGACGTTCTTTCTCGGCTAGATCGCGCCACACAATGACGTTGGTGTTGCCGGTTTCGTCTTCGAGGGTGACAAACGTGACGCCGCTTGCCGTGCCGGGGCGCTGGCGGCATGTCACCAGACCAGCAACGCGGATGTGGCGGTTTGTCGGGATTTTTTTTAGATCATCTGCGCGGTAGATGCCGTTGAGCAAACCGCGCAGGAGCTTCAGCGGATGCACACGTAGCGTGAGCCCCGTACTGCGGAAATCGGCGATGACTTCTTGGCCTAATGTGAGTGGTGTGAGTGGTGCTGCCGATGGATCGTTCGTCGTTGGCGCAAGGGGTAAATCGGCGATCCGCGATCCGCTGGCCATCCAGCGCGACTGGATGCGGTTGCCCGTGAGTGATTTGAAGGCATCGGAATCGGCGAGTGCGTTGATGGCTTTAGCGTCAGTGCCTGTGCGTTGCACCAGATCGCGAATATCAACGTACAGCCCCGAGCTACGGCAGGCAACGATGTGCAGAGCAGCCTCTTTGCTCATGCCAGAAATCATTCGAAATCCCAGCCGTAAAAAAGTAGCGGCGCGTGTTCTGCTTTTATGGGCTGCATTGCCATAGACCAGCGTGCAGTCCCAGTCGCTCTCATTGATGTCAACGGGCAGCACGTTCACGTCATTTTTCGTCGCGTCCTGTATCAGTTGTGATGCGGAGTAAAACCCCATCGGCTGACTGTTCAGCAGCGCGCAACAGAAAGCGGCAGGGAAATGAAATTTGAGCCATGACGAGGCGTATGCGAGCAGGGCGAAGCTCGCGGCGTGTGACTCGGGGAAGCCGTAGCTGCCGAAGCCTTCGATCTGTTTGTAAATGGAATGCGCGAACTCAAGCGTGTAGCCGCGCTCCAGCATGCCATTGGTCAATTTTTGTTCGAGATGACCCATGCCGCCCTTTTTTTTCCATGCAGCCATGGAGCGGCGTAGTTGATCGGCCTCCCCAGCGCTGAAACCCGCCGCGACCATGGACAACTCCATGACCTGTTCCTGAAAAATCGGAATACCTAGCGTGCGTTTGAGCACTTTCTCCACTGCGGCAGACGGGTAGCTGACCTTCTCGATGCCTTGCCTACGCTTGAGGTACGGATGCACCATGCCGCCCTGAATCGGTCCCGGTCGCACGATGGCGATTTGCACCACGAGATCGAAGTAGCAGACGGGCTTCAACCGGGGCAGCATGTTCATCTGCGCGCGAGATTCGACCTGAAAAACGCCCGTGCTCTCGCCTTTGCAAAGCATGCGATACACGGCGGGGTCTTCCTTTGTAATGTTCTGCATGACGAAGGGCTTTTGCAGTTGCTGGCTGACGAGTTCTAGCGCACGGCGGATGCACGAGAGCATGCCGAGGCCCAGGATGTCTACCTTCATGAGGCCCAATGCTTCTACGTCGTCCTTGTCCCACTGAATGACGGTGCGATCTGGCATCGCGGCGTTTTCAATGGGCACGAGATGGTCGAGGCGATGGCGTGCAATGACAAAACCGCCTGGGTGCTGCGACAAATGACGTGGGAAACCGTACAGCGTTTGCGCGTACTCAACCAGTTGCCGCACGCGGCGCACGGCCGGATCGAATCCAATCTCGGTGAGTCGTTGCGGCAGCTCCGAGCGCTTGTCCCACCCGCTTAAATTTTTGGTGAGTCGATCCATTTGATCGAGAGAGAAACCTAGGGCTTTGCCGACGTCCCGAATGGCGCTTTTTGTTCGGTAGGCGGTGACAACTGCACACAGGGCGGCGCGCTCGCGGCCGTATCGTGTGTAGATGTACTGAATGATTTCTTCGCGGCGCTGATGCTCAAAATCAACATCAATGTCGGGTGGTTCATTGCGCTCTTTGGACACAAATCGCTCGAACAGAACGCTCGTTCGCTTGGGGTCAAGCTCGGTGATGCCGAGGCAATAGCAGACGGCGGAATTGGCTGCCGAGCCGCGCCCCTGACACAAAATGTCGAGCCTGCGTGCTTCTTTCACGATGTCGTAAACGGTCAGAAAGTACGGCTCGTATTTGATCTCTGCAATCAGCTTGAGTTCTTTTTCGAGGAGCGCGCGCACTTTGTTGGGGATGCGTTTGCCGTAACGCTTATGAGCGCCGAGATAGGTTTGTTCGCGCAAGTACGTGGTTGCGGTGTGGCCCTCAGGCACGACTTCGTCGGGGTATTCGTAGCGCAGCTCATCGAGCGTGAAGCGGCAGGTATCGGCGATTTGTGCGCTCTCGATGAGCAATTCGTCTGGGTAGAGGTGAGCGAGCGAATTGATCGTGCGGAGTACGCGCTCGGCGTTTTGCTCGGCGAGCGCACCTAACTCGTCGACGGTCGTTTTGTTGCGCACGGCGGTGAGGATGTCCTGCAATGGTTGGCGTGATTTGTCGTGCGTCAGGACGTCACCGCAGGCAGTCAGTGGAATGCGGTGCAGTTGCGACAGCGTGTGTAGGTGCTCAAAGCGCAAGGCGTCGGTAGCGATCAAGAGGCGTGAGTAGCCGAGGGCGCGTGGGAGATGGGCGACGGCTGCGATGAGGGCTTCGCCGCTGGCTGCATGCAATGCGGGAATGATGATCGCGAAGCACTCGCGAACGTCAGCGAGATCGCCCAACTTCAGCTGATATTTGCCTTTGCTTTCGCGCTGTCTTGCGCGGGTAATCAGCGCCGTTAGTGTGCCGTAACCGTGGCGGGTTTGTGCGAGCAGGATCAGCGTGTTGCCAGCAACGTCAAAGCATGAACCGGTAATGAGGTGGAAATTGGGCGAGCCCTTTTGATGGATGGCTTTGTCGTTTTTTGTACTGCACAGTTCGCGCCATTTGACGAGGGCGCGCACTGAGCCGGCCAGCGAACACTCATCGGTAATGGCCAGCGCACGATAGCCCAGGACATACGCAGTTTCGACAAGTTCTTCCGGATGGGAAGCACCCACCTGAAAACTGAAATTACTGCGGCAATAGAGTTCGGCGTAGACGGGGAGCATGGTGAAGTGATCTGCTTGCGGTGAACAAATGGCTGCTCTTTTTTAAGTGGCGCGCAGGTGTTTTTTTGCTTGCAACCCGGATTACAGCTTTTTCGTAAAAGTGCTGCTGCATAGAGGCTAGTCCAATAGGAGACCCCCCGGCTTTGCCGGGGAGGCAGTAGGAGTTTGACGTATACGGGGGTGTCCATCGCAGAAACTACCAATCGTGAGCCGCCAAGCACATGAAAGGAAGAACTGGATGGACAGAATCGAAAGC
>JANXUB010000089.1 GCA_025352105.1 Burkholderiales bacterium
GCTTTCGATTCTGTCCATCCAGTTCTTCCTTTCATGTGCTTGGCGGCTCACGATTGGTAGTTTCTGCGATGGACACCCCCGTATACGTCAAACTCCTACTGCCTCCCCGGCAAAGCCGGGGGGTCTCCTATTGGACTAGCCGGACACAAATTCCGCAGACAAGTCCCACTCGGCCCCTACATCGCCGATTTCGTATGCCTAAGCGCACGCCTGATTGTCGAACTCGACGGTGGTCAGCATGGCGAGCAAGCCACCTACGATACGGAAAGAACGAAATGGCTGGAAAGCCAAAATTTTCGTGTACTTCGATTCTGGAATAACCATGTATTCGAGGAACGTGACGCGGTACTGGAAACAATCCTGTCCGCGCTAACCGCCCCCTCACCCTAACCCTCTCCCGCGAGGGGAGAGGGGAAAAAAAGCAGCCGTCATTGGAGAAACAGCTCATGCCTAAAGAATGGTATTCAGTCAAAGGATTGTTCCGCTGGTACATGAATGACGGTGGAGCGACCGAACGTATCGAAGAGCGAGTAATACTGTTCGAGGCAAATAGCTTCGATGATGCGATTGATCTCGCCGAGGCCGAAGCCAAAAGTTACTGCTGTCCTGACCGCTCAGCCAACTTTCGAATTGAACCTGTTGGTTGGTGGCACGCGTATTGGATTGGTGAAACGCCAGCCAGTGGAATCGAAGTATTTGCAAGAGGTGCAAAGACAGAACTCGCCGCCGATGCTTTCGTGCGCCGCTACTACCCCAGAGCACACAGCGAAGCGACTTGACGCAATCGCGCACTGCCATGCGTTACAGTAACGCCATGCCCCTCCCCTGCATCGACATCCACAGCCACTTCTTCCCAAAAAACGCGCCTGATTTCGCGCAGAAATTCGGCGAACAATCCGGCCCGTGGGTAACACTGCAAGACCACGGCAACGGCACCGGCATGATGATGTTGGGCGACAAGCCGTTCCGCCCGGTTCACTCGGCGTTGTGGGACGCGCAAGCCCGCATCAAGGAGCTCGACGCCAACCATGTCGAAACTCAGATCCTCTGCGCGACGCCCGTGATGTTCGCGTACGACGCGCCTGCTGAGCAAGCAGCGTACGTTGCCAGCGCCTACAACGACCTCGCACTAGCGATGTGCGCGGATAGCGGCGGTCGTTTGCGGGCGCTGGCGCAGGTGCCTTTGCAGGACAGTGCGCTTGCTTGCAGGGAGCTCACAAGAGCGATGCGAGCAGGTTGCGTGGGCGTGCAGATAGGCAATCACGTCGGCCCACGTGAGATGGACGATGACGGCATCGTTGCCTTCCTTCAGCATTGCGTCGACGAAGATGCTGCCGTGCTGGTGCATCCGTGGGACATGCTGGGTGGCGAGCGGCTCAAGCGCTGGATGAGCGCGTGGACGGTGGCGATGCCGGCGGAGACGCAGTTTGGCATCATGGCGATGATTCTGGGCGGTGCGTTTGACCGGTTGCCTGCTGAGCTGCGCATTTGCTTTGCGCATGGCGGTGGTGGCTTTCCGTATCTGCTTGGGCGGCTGGAAAACGCGTGGTATCGGCGCGACATCGTGCGTGGCATTTCGCAGCATCCGCCAAGCTATTACCTGAACCGGTTCAGCGTCGACAGCGCGGTGTTCGACCCGCGTGCGCTGCGGCTTCTGATCGATACGATGGGGGCGGACCACATCATGGTCGGAAGCGATGCGCCGTTTCCATTGGGTGAGGAGCACATTGGCGATCTGGTGCGCAATCAGCCGGGGTTAACCGAGATACACAGACAGCAGGTTTTGACGGAAAATGCACTAAGCTTTTTTCAGCTTTGAGGCGCAAAGCTTTCTGCGACGCGCCGCCTAGCCAAACCCCATAAATGCAACATATTGCATTTATTGGTAATTCCTACTACATTTAGTCCATCAAAATTGATGAATTCATCAGCAAAACAACATTTCGGAGGAAATATCATGCATAAACTAGTCATTGCACTTATTGCGGCAGGCTGCGTTTCAAGCGCTGCGCTCGCGCAGACATCGCCACTGAAAATCGGTTTCGTCGCCGAGCTTTCCGGGCCGCAAGCGCCGTTGGGGCAAGATCAGTACGATGCGTTGATGATGCTGATCGAACAAAACGGCGGCAAGCTCGGCGGCGTGCCGGTGCAGGTCATCAAGGAAGACTCGCAGTTGAAGCCCGACGTGGCCAATCAGGTCGTCGACAAGCTGCTCGAAAAAGACAAGGTGCAGATCATCACCGGCGTGACGTTTTCGAACATCATGATGGCGGTGCACAAAAAGATCACCGACAAAGGCGTGTTCCTGATCGGCTCCAACGCGGGTCCGTCGCCCGTCGCCGGCGCGCAGTGCTCGCCGTATTTTTTCAGCACCTCATGGCAGAACGACAATCAGGCCGAAGTCGTCGGCAAATACGCCAGCGACAAGGGCTACAAAAACGTCATCGCGATGGCCCCGAACTATCAGGCGGGCAAGGATTTCGTGGCGGGATTCAAGCGCTCGTTCAAGGGCGGCACCGTGACCGATGAAATTTACACGCCGCTGAACCAGCAGGATTTTTCGGCCGAGTTGGCGCAAGTCGCGAGCAAGAAGCCGGACGCGTTGTATGTGTTCTACCCAGGCGGTCTCGGCGTGAATTTCGTGAAGCAGTTTCAGCAGGCGGGTCTCAACAAAAGCATCACTGTGATGAGCACATCGACGGTGGACGGTTCAACGTTGCCAGCGCTCCGCGATGCCGCTCTCGGCATGCTCTCAGGCACCTTCTGGGGTCCGGATTTCCCGAACGAAGCGAATCAAAAATTCGTCGCTGCTTTTGAGAAAAAATACAACCGCATTCCGTCGCAATACGCCGCACAGAGCTATGATGCAGCGCAGCTGCTCGACAGCGCGCTGCGCAAAACCAAGGGTAAAGTTGACGATAAGAAGGCTTTCCACGCGGCGCTTAAAGCAGCGGACTTCAAATCGATTCGCGGCAACTTCAAGTTCGGCACCAACCAGTTCCCGGTGCAGGATATGTACATGTTCGACGTCGCAAAGGACAGCCAGGGTCGCGTGAGCTTGCGCACCGTTTCCAAGCCACTGGTGAACCATGTGGATGCTTATGCGGCGCAGTGTGTGATGAAGGCGCTTTAGTCTGACCACACTCGACCGAATGGTCCGGCGTTCGCCCCCCTCTCCCGCAGCGCGGGAGAGGGTTGGGGTGAGGGCCGTAACGTAATGTCCGACCTGCCACGAGCACCCCGCAGCGACGACGAGAAAGTTCAATTGCCCATTCAGACGTAGAGCATCATTCCACCGCCCTCACCCTAGCCCTCTCCCGCACTGCGGGAGAGGGGATCATGATGACCGCACAACTCGCTCTCTCCCACTTACTCAACGGCCTGCAACTTGGTGTGCTGCTGTTCCTGCTCGCTGCGGGTTTGACGCTCGTCTTCGGCATCATGAGCTTCGTCAATCTCGCGCACGGCTCGCTTTACATGCTGGGCGCGTATTTCGGCGCGGCGGCCTTTGCGAACACTGATTCGTTTTTGCTGGCAATCATCGCCGCGGTAGGCGGCGCAGGTCTGGTGGGATTGCTGCTTGACCGCTTCGCGCTCACCAAACTCTATGCACGCGACCACCTCGATCAGGTGCTCGCCACGTTCGGTTTGATTCTGTTTTTTAACGAGCTGATCCGCATTATCTGGGGGCCTTCGTCCATCTTCATACAGGTGCCGAAAGCGCTCGACAGCACCATCGATATCGCGGGGATCACGTACCCAAGCTATCGCCTCGCGATCATTGCCGTCGGGCTCGCTGTGGCGTTCGGGCTCTACGTGCTCATCCAGAAAACTCGTGTCGGCATGCTCATTCGCGCGGGCGCAACCAACGCCAATATGGTCGCGGCGCTCGGCGTCAACATCAAATGGCTCAACACGCTGGTCTTCGCGCTCGGTGCGGCGCTGGCGGGGCTCGCGGGCGTGATGGCGGGGCCGATTGTTTCGGTGCAGCCGGGCATGGGTGAGCCGGTGTTGATCCTCACGCTGGTGGTCATCATCATCGGCGGGCTTGGCTCGATTCGCGGAGCTTTTTTTGCGGCGTTGATTGTCGGTGTGGTCGATACGTTGGGCCGTGCGTTCATGCCGACTCTCATGCGCTCGCTCATGGAGCGCAATGCGGCCGATGCAGCGGGTCCGGCGCTTGCGTCGATGCTGATTTATCTGTTCATGGCAGTGGTGCTTGCGGTGAAGCCGCAGGGACTGTTCCCGGCTAATGTGGCTGCGACACGATGAGCGAGATGAAAGCCTCCTCGCTTTGGCCCGTCACGCTTCGGTGGAGTGCGCCGCGCACGATCACCGCTGTGGTCGTCATTGCGCTGCTCGCAGTGTTGCCGATGATCGCGGGTGCGCTCGAATCGAGTTACTACGTCAGCTTCGCCACGCGCGTGCTGATCTACGCGCTCGCCGCGATTGGCTTGAATTTCATTCTCGGTTTTGGCGGCATGGTGAGCTTGGGCCACGCGATGTACGTGCTGCTCGGTGCGTATGCAGTGGCGATACCGGCTAGTCATGGCGTGACCTCGGGATTCGCCCATATGGCACTCGCGGTGGCGGTGTGCATACCGCTCGCAGCGTGCCTTGGCGCTGTGGCGTTGCGTACGTCCGGAATCGCATTCATCATGATCACATTGGCGTTTGCGCAGATGCTGTTCTTCGGTGCGGTGAGCCTCAAGGATTACGGCGGCGACGATGGCTTGACGGTGGGAGCGCGCAGTACTTTGGGTGGCCTCGATTTGTCAAACAACACAACGCTGTACTACGTCACCTTCGTCACCGTATTGGTTGCGCTATATCTGTCGTGGCGTGCCGTGCTGAGCCCGTTCGGACTGGTTCTGCGAGCGACGAAGTCGAACCCACGTCGCGCGACCGCGTTGGGCCATCCGATCTTTCGTTATCAGCTCACTGCCTATGTCGCGTCGGCCGTTGTGTGTGCGATTGCAGGCGTGCTGCTGGCCAATCTCACGCTTTTCGCATCACCCGCTTACGGCGCATGGACGCTGTCGGGCGAGCTCATTGTGATCGTGATTTTGGGCGGACTGGGCACTGTATTCGGCCCAGTCGTCGGCGCGATCATTTTGCTCGCGCTTGAAGAGGCCTTACCGATGCTCATCGAGGCGACGCTGCCCGACTACAAATCGAACTGGATGCTGCTGCTGGGATTGTTTATCTTCTTCGTTGCGCTGCTTTTGAAGCGCGGTGTGTTCGGATCGCTGAAACCATGAGCGACAGATCAAAGGAGAGGCGATGAGCGCCTTGGTCACCCGCTCACTGGTTAAACGCTTCGGCGGCGTGCTGGCCACCGATCATGTTTCGCTCACCGTCGAACCCGGCGAACTGCATGCAATCATTGGCCCCAACGGTGCAGGCAAAAGCACGCTCATAGGCCAGCTCGCAGGCGAGATCGCATCCGATGAGGGCAGCGTCCACGTCCTCGGAACGGACGTTACACACATGCCCACGCACAAGCGTGCACAGCTCGGCTTGGCGCGCACGTATCAGGTGACGCAGCTCGCTAAAGAGTTCACCGCGCTCGACAACGTGCTGCTCGCGGTGAACGCGCGCGCCGCCCACAACTTCCGCTTCTGGGGCAACGCCCACCACGACGCGGGGGCGATGCAAAAAGCGACCACCGCTCTCGCAACCGTCGGTCTGAGTCACCTGCATCAAGCCGAGGTCGGTACGCTCGCGCATGGCGAACAGCGTCAGCTTGAAATCGCGATGGCGCTGGCCACTGAACCCAAATTGTTGCTGCTTGATGAGCCGCTCGCGGGCATGAGTCAGGGCGAATCCTCGGCCATCATCTCGCTCTTGAAATCGCTGAAAGGTCGCTACCCGATGCTGCTCGTTGAGCACGATATGGACGCCGTGTTCGCGCTCGCAGATCGCGTCAGCGTGCTCGTCTACGGTCGCATCATCGCGACCGACACCCCAGATCGTATTCGCGAAAACGCTGAAGTTCGTGCGGCATATTTGGGAGACGGCGCATGAGTGAGCTTCTAAAGGTAGAAAAACTTTGCGCGGGTTACGGCGCGAGCAACGTGCTGTTCGACGTCAACCTCATCATTCGTGAAGGCGAGGTCGCAACGCTCCTCGGACGCAACGGCATGGGAAAAAGCACTTTGGTGAAATGCCTCTGCGGCTGGCTTACGCCGACAGCGGGTCGCATCCGTTTCGCCGGGGCAGAAGTCGCGAAAGCCGCGCCACATGTCATTGGAAAACTTGGGCTTGGGCTTGTGCCTGAGGGTCGTCAAGTTTTCCCCAGCTTGACCGTGCGCGAAAACCTCGTTGCCACGGCCAGCACCGTTAACGGCAGAGCATGGAACCTTGACCGCGTCGTCAGTTTCTTCCCGCGCCTGGGCGAGCGCATGAACCAACTCGGCGGCACGCTCTCTGGCGGCGAGCAACAAATGCTCGCGATTGGCCGTGCGCTGATGACCAATCCGCGCCTGTTGATTCTCGATGAAGCGACAGAGGGGCTCGCGCCGCTGGTTCGCGCCGACATTTGGCGCGCGCTCGGCAAGCTGAAAGCCGAGAAGCTCGCGATGCTGGTGATCGATAAAGATTTGAAAGCGCTGCTACCGCTGGCCGATCATCACACCGGGCTCGAAAAAGGTCGCGTCGTGATCACGGGAAATTCAGCGGAATTGCAATCGCAGCAAGAACGGTTGCATGCCTTAATTGGCGTGTAATTTAGCACCACACCGCAAGCGGTGGCTGCAAAAAATCGGCGCTACTTTCGTTCCTCTGCCGTAGGCTTCAGCCCATACGGCTCCGCCAGTTTCCACACGTGTTCTGGCACCATATTTTTCATGCGGCCGGGCTTTTCCCGGCGCAGATGAACGATGCTTTCCACAGCTTTCATCTCGACGCGAGCGCGTGCGAACTCGAGGCCGCGCGGGCCGATCTTCGGCATGAGCCAGCCGACGATGGGGCGCAACCACTGCGGCATTTTGCGCAGCGGCAGACCGCCTGCAGCGCGCTCGACATTGGCGAGAAAACCCTTCACCGGGCCAAAGCGTTTGCCCTTGCTGCCGGGCACTTGCGTGCGAATTTCATTGCCTAAAAGGGACAGCAATTCTGCGCCGCGTTCGTTGCGAACAATGAGCCATTGCTCGCCCTCGCCGCCCATGTAGCCGACGGTGATGTCAGCGAGCACATTGGTGTAATCCACACAGGTGCGACAGGTCAGCGGGAAGAAATCGTTCGGTAGTTTTGACAGCGGCAACATCAGGAATGGCACCGCTTTTTTGCGGCCATCTTTGTAGCGAATTTCGACGTGATAGTCAGCGCGAAATTCGAGATAAGTGATGTCGTCCGGCTGCTCGGAAATCAGCTCAAGAAATTGATGAAATCGCTCAGTCGTCGTGTTGTCGGAACACGGTGTACCGATGACAAACAGACGCTCGAAACCGAGCGATTTTTCCAGCGCGCGCAAGGCGTAAACCTGACACGGAATGCCGATTACGGCGAGGCGTTTGAAGCCCTGCGCGCGCGCCGGTTCGACCAGCGCGAGGAGCGGCGCGTAGCCCATGCGCATGCCTCGACATTGCGCCATACCGGAGGCCTCGGTGACAAGCACCGGCATCGGTCGCCATGAATCGTCAGGATCGGGGGCCATGGTGAGCACAGCATCGACTGCGCCGGTTTCAAGCAGTCGCTCCGCGATGCGCGTGGTGATGCCGCTCCACTGTGCGCCCGCGCTTGGCACGGCGAGGGAGGCGCGCAGCATTTGCTGAAAAGGGCCAAAGAACAGCTCATCTGGACGCGATTCGTCGCGGCTGCGACCATGGGCTTTTGTCTCAAGACCTTCGTAATCCGGCTGAATAAATTGGCAGGCGCTGCCGCAGAGTTTCGGGTCTTGCAGCCGCGAGACGCCGCAGTCGGTACATAGGTCGCGCGGCGCAGCGGCAGCTGCGCGCGGGGCCCATACGATGGGGACAGATTCAAGCTTCAATCAAAAACCCGACACCACGCGAATCACTTAGAACAATCCCACGATCTGACCATCATCGTCAATATCAATCTGCTCTGCACCGGGAACTTTAGGAAGCCCCGGCATCGTCATCACGTCGCCGCAAACCATCACGATGAACTCAGCACCCGCAGCCAATCTGACTTCGCGCACGGTCAATCGGTGTCCCGACGGCGCGCCACGCAACGTTGCGTCGCTGGAGAATGAATACTGAGTCTTGGCGATGCAAATCGGAAAGTGGCCATAGCCGCTCGTCTGCAATTGCTCAATGGCCGCTCGCACCGATGCGTCAGCGTCCACATCCGCTGCGCCGTAAACTTTTTGTGCCACAGCGCGCACTTTGTCCCAAAGCGGCAAGGCATCAACGTACGCAAACGCCAGCTCGCTTGGCTGCTCGCAGAGCGCAAGCACCTCCCGCGCGACATCCGCTGCGCCTTTGCCGCCATCGGCCCAGTGCGTTGCCAGATGAATCGGCACGCCCATCGCGGAAACGCGTTGCTTAAGTAAATCGATTTCTGCGGGTGTATCGGCGTCAAACCGATTGATCGACACGACGCAGTGAACGCCGAACACTTCGCGCAAATTTCGAACGTGACGTTCAAGATTTGCCATGCCCGCGTCCAGCGCCGCGAGGTTTTCCTGAGATAGATTTTCGCGCGACACGCCGCCGTGATATTTGAGCGCACGAATGGTCGCGACGATCACCACGGCGTCGGGCGTGAGCCCACTCTTTCGGCACTTGATATCGATGAATTTTTCAGCGCCGAGGTCAGCGCCAAAGCCTGCTTCGGTCACCACATAGTCCGCAAGCTTGAGCGCGGTTTGCGTCGCAAACAACGTATTGCATCCGTGCGCGATATTGGCGAACGGGCCGCCATGCACGAAGGCTGGCGTGCCTTCCAGCGTCTGCACGAGATTGGGTTTGAGCGCGTCTTTCAAGAGGACAGCCATCGCGCCCTGCGCCTTAAGATCGCTCGCGGTAACGGGGCGTTTGTCGCGGGTGTAGCCAACGACGATGTTGCCGAGCCTTCGCTTCAATTCCTTCAGCGAATCAGCGAGGCACAGGATCGCCATGACCTCGGAGGCGACCACGATGTCGTAGCTGCTCTCACGCGGAAAGCCATTCGCCGGGCCACCGAGCGCAACGGTCACGCGACGCAGCGCGCGATCATTCATGTCGACCACGCGCTTCCATGCAACGCGACGCACGTCGATGTCCAAGGCGTTACCGTGATGGATGTGGTTATCGAGCATCGCGGCGAGGAGATTGTGCGCAGCGGCAATCGCTGCGAAGTCGCCCGTGAAATGCAGATTGATGTCCTCCATCGGGACGATCTGCGCGTAGCCACCGCCCGCAGCGCCGCCCTTCATGCCGAACACAGGGCCGAGGCTGGGTTCGCGCAGGCAGACGACGGCGCGTTTGCCGGTACCCGCGAGCACGTGGTTTAACGCGTCGCCGAGGCCGACCGTGGTCGTCGTTTTCCCCTCACCAGCGGGCGTCGGGCTGATCGCGGTGACCAGCACCAGCTTGCCGTTCGGGCGGTTCGCCAGCGAGGCTAAAAACTCATACGAGAGCTTCGCTTTGGTGCGACCGTACGGTTCGAGCTGGTCATCGGGGATGTTCAAGGATTGCGCGATCACGTTGATCGGCTGCAACTTGGCTTTTTGGGCGATTTGGATGTCAGAGAGCATAGTGAGAAGTCTAGCGTTCCGGCCCTCAACGTCGATGGGTAAATGCCCGGAAATGGAGCGTAGGTTCTTGTGGGAGCGGTTCCACCGCGAAATGCGTTCCATCGCGAAATGCGTTCTGGCGGAAAATCGCGGTGGAACCGCTCCCACAACTACACGACATGCCGCGAATTCTCATCCCCGCCACCGAAGTGGAAATCACCGCCATCCGCGCGCAAGGCGCGGGCGGTCAGAATGTCAACAAAGTCTCGTCTGCGGTGCAGTTGCGCTTCGATATCAACGCGTGCAGCCTGTCGCACGGCGTCAAGACGCGGCTGTTGGCGCTTGCCGATTCACGCATCACTGGCGACGGCGTGCTCATCATCAAAGCGCAAACGCAGCGCACACAGGAGGCGAACAAACGTGAGGCGTTGGAGCGATTGCACGAGCTGGTGCAGAGCGTCGCCACGCCGCCGTTGAAGCGCTATGCGACACGTCCGACGCTGGGCTCGAAAAAGCGTCGGCTGGAAGGAAAAACACTTCATGGACAGACGAAGGCGCTACGCGGCAAAGTGACTTCGGACAGTTGAATTTATTTGACAACTTATCGCTGTAATCGCCTTTTCACTTGGGCTATAAGCGATTTAATCAGCTTATCGACTTATGGTTAAAAAGGCCTCAAGCCCACATGAAGCAGTCATTTCCACCTAAAGCTATAGACGCACATCCCTCCAGACGTGGGACGGGCGGTGTCCGCCGTGCCCAAAAATCACGTCAGTTTTTAAGCGTCGCCTTCCCCATCTGCCACAGCAGAAAGCTGTAAATATCGGCCGACATCGCGTTCCGTTGCGTAGCAGTGCTTCCCATGCCATGACCGGCCTGCATGTCTAGCCTCAACAGGATCGGCTTGCCGCTGGTCGTCGCGGCCTGCAAGCGTGCAGCGGCTTTGGAGCTATGCCAGACGTCCACCCGTGGATCGTTCACGCCGTGCACCAGCATCACCGCCGGATAAGCCACACCATCTTTGATCTGGTGATAGGTACTCATGTCGAGCAGCGCCGGAAATTCAGCGGCATTTTTTACGCTGCCGAATTCAGAAATATTGGTGATTCCGTTGGCGCTTTCCTCGGCGCGCACAGCGTCCATCACGCCGACGTTAAAGATCGCTGCGGCGAACAATTCAGGGGCGGTCGTGATCGTGCGACCGACGAAAATTCCACCCGCGCTGCCGCCCGACGCGGCGAGCGTTTTCGGCGACGCGTAGCCTTCCGCGATCAAATATTTCGCACAGGCAACGCCGTCTTTCCATGTGTTTGATTTGGTCGCCTTGAAGCCACCGTGGTACCAGTCCTTGCCGTAAACGCCGCTGCCGCGAACGTTGGCATAGGCAAGCACGCCGCCCCGCTCAATCCAGACCATGCCAGCGGGCGAAAAGCGCGCGGTCTCGGAGAAGCCATAGGCCGCATAGGCGTTGAGCAGCGTTGGGTTGCTACCGTCGCGCTTGAGCCCCTTTTTGTAGAGCAAAGTCATCGGTACCATTGCGCCGTCGTGGCTGGCGAGCGACACGTCAACCACCTCTACATCCGGCAGATTCGGCACCTTTGGATTCACGATCAAACCGGAGTCAGACGACGTGTTACCCGTGAGCAAAAACGCGCGCGGCAATTCGGTCCAGCCGCTCAAGCTGTAGAGCACATCCGCGTACGCATGAGCAGGATCAGCGTGCGTTTCCGCCGCGCCTTTGAACGGCATGGCGACGGCCTCGCCGGTCACGTCGCCCGCCTTGTAGCGACGCAAAACGACCTGCGTACCCTCACGAATCGAGGCGATGAGCGCATCACGTGTGAGCTGAAACCCTTGCAGCACCGCATCCTTCGGCGCGATAGCCACTTGCACTGCGAGCGACAAGTCAGGCTTCCTCAAATCAAGCTTTAAAACGTTGTTGCGAGGTGCGTTCTTGTGTGACAGCAGGAACAAATCATTACCGCGCAATTCAGCGTCCGTAATGCCGTCAGCGAATGCGGAAATCTTCTTCCACTGCGCCTTCGGTTTGCCCAAATCGGCGACCGGTGCGACAAATAGAAAACCTTCCTGCAGGGTCGTGTCCGTCGTGCGCGCAATCATCCACGGGCTGCCCAGAGCAAAGAAAACCACGCCAACGTCAAGCCGCGCGAGGCCGAGATTCTTCGTCACAGTCGGCCCGAAAACGGCCTTCGCCCTCGATTCCGGATCGCCGACTTTGAGCCACAGCACTTTGGTGTCGAGATAGGCCTCTGATTCCGGCTCGCCTTTTGTTGGCGGTTTCAACTGATTGAAGGTCAATGAACGGCTGTCCGGCAACCAATTCACTACAGGTCCATACACACGCGGAATCGGCGCACCAATCGTCTTTCCGGTTTTCACATCAAGCACATAGAGCGACGCGTCTTCCGACCCGCCCGCCGACATGCCGTAGGCCACGTACTTGCCATCCCACGACGGCACAAAATAGTTGACCGCATGCGGAACACCGGTCTGCCTCGCGGCGACTTCCGCATCCACCAGTACGCGCTCCGCGCCCTTCAAGCCGACGCGCACCACGAGCTTGAACTGACGCTCGCCCTTCGTGCGTTTCATGTAATACAAACGATCGCCCGGCATGCGCACGATTTCGCGAATCGAGTCGCCCGTTGCGTCGGTTAACTCGGTGATGCGTTTTTCGAGCGCGTCACGAATTGCGATTTTGTCGAGTGTTTCACGCGCATCATCGCCCTGCGCTTTTAGCCAAGTTTGCACGTCGGGTGACTTGACGTTTTCAAAGTAACGATAGGGGTCTTTGACGACAACACCGTGCAGCGTGTCGCTGACATCCTTGATCGCAGCGACGGGCGGCGCAGCTGACGCGCAAGCGATTGAAATTGCGGTCAACAGACCAGTGATAGTCAGTCGAAGAAAGTGTTGGGGAACAAGCATAAATACCCAGTGAAAATAAGCCGCATGCGGCGTAAAAATCTATTGTCCATGATTCGCTACAACCAGCGATGCTGGCACTGACGCCTCACGCCACCCAAGCTTCACTGCGCTTCCACAATTCCGCCGCCAGCGCCACATCCTGCCCGACCTTGCTCGGCTCCTTGACGCTGCATTTGTCGTAGTACAAACCGCTTTGCGCGCTCACCTCGGGTGAGGCTGCGCAATACAGCGTGGTGGCCGCGCCTTCCTCTACCGAAATCATGAACAGTTTCGCCAGAGCGCGAAACGGCTGCGGCAGTTCACGCCACACGTCAGACGCCACCACGCCCGGATGCAACGCGTAAGTCGTCACACCCGTACCGGCAAGTCGGCGTGCGAGTTCAGCGCTGAAGAGCACGTTCGCGAGTTTGGACACGCCGTATTCCGGCAGCCCCGCCTTGCCTTTCGTGGGCTGCGTGACAGCGTCGAAGTCGATACCAGAAACTCGCGTGTGCGCGCGACTCGCGACCGTGACGATGCGCGCCGGCGCAGATTGCTTGATGCGATCCAGCAGCAAGTGCGTCAACAAAAATGGCCCCAGATGATTTGTCCCGAACGCCAGCTCAAATCCAGAGTTTGTGAGGCCTTTCGCGCCCGCCAGACCGGCGTTGTTAATCAGCAGATGAAGCGGTAAACCACGCGCCAGAAACGCCTTCGCGCATTGCCGCACCGATTCGAAATCGCCCAGATCAAGTGCGAGCACTTCGACTTGCACGCTGGCCGTTGCTTTGCGAATTTCGTCTGCGGCAGCATGACCTTTTTCAACAGAGCGACAAGCGATGAACACATGCGCGCCACGCGCTGCGAGCTCGCGTGCGGTCACGAGACCGATGCCGGTATTGGCACCAGTGATGAGCGCGACGCGGCCGGTGAGTGTTTGACTAGTGTTGGATTCCATAGCCGATAGCTTAGCGTCAAACTTCGGCTATTGTGTGAGCAAATTTGGAGCCTTCATCATGTCCGCTATCAATTCGCAACGCACCCTTGCCCGCAACCCGATTGAGCCGTATGCGCTGCCGGGTGAGGAATGCCTTGTCTACAACAAAATCCAGTGGAACCTGAGTACGGATCGCGTCGTGCTCTTGGTGCATGACATGCAGAACTACTGGGTCGATTTGTTTGTGGATCGTGCGCCGCTGGTGGCGAATATTTCGTCACTGGTGAATGCGTTTCGCAACGCACGACTGCCGGTATTTTTCTGTCGCGGCGAGCGTGCCAAGTCACGCTTCGAACGCGGCCTCGGGCTCACCGTCTGGGGCGACGGCCTCAACGCCGCGCACGTCCGCGAAGAGGACTGCCAGATCATCAGTGATCTCGCCCCACGCGCCGACGAATACGTCATCGAAAAACCCCGTCACAGCGCATTCTTCCAAACCGAACTTGAGCCCACACTGCGCAAGATGAACCGCGATCAGGTCATCGTCTGCGGCGTGTTCGCCCACCACGGCGTGATGGTGAGCTGCATCGACGGCTACATGCGCAACTTCCAGATGACCATGGTCGGCGAGGCGCTCGGCGACTACAGCGAACCCGAGCACCGCATGGCGCTGCAGTATGTGGCGCAGATGTGTGGTTCAGTGAGTACGGTGGGGCGGGTGAAAGGTTTTTTGGCGGCGCGCTGATATCCGTTGGACGACGCGCGTTAATCACTCTCCGACGTCATACTCGCCACGGGCGGGTACCCAGAAACATGGCTTGGGCGGACTGGTCGACTGAACTGCGACAGCGACCATTCTGGATTCCCGCCTTCAGCGAGAACGACGACATTGAGAAGACAACGGTATTGTCGAATCGGGTAATCAATTAACTTACTATGGTTTTTTAGGAGAAGCCTACTTGAACAAATTTATCGTGTTTTGCACCGCTCTTGGGGTATCGGCCAGCGGCGCTGGCGCTACTCCAGGGTCATCCGCTACGACCGTTGATGTCACGCATCCTGAATACGAAAACTTTAGACGAAACGTTAAGCTCGGGGCGTCAATGGTCGATGTTCAGGCTGCAACTCGCGAACCTCCCTCGGCGCTTACCAATGGCACCCAGAATACCATCTGCTTGCAATATGAGTTCAATCGTCAAGACAAATTGCTGAAGGACTACTACACAGTCTTGTTCAAAGATAAACAAGTTATCGCATGGTCAAATCGTGATGACTGCGAGACTGTTCTCTCAAACAACGGCTTCCCGCGCGCAGTGCTGCCAGACATTACGATTCGAAACAGATAAACATAACGATCTAAGAACATTAAGCGAGTTAGAACACGATGGCTATTTCTGACGTTTTTATCGCGATAGGGGCACCGCTCATCAACACGCGGTGGTCATGGGGTGCGGTGCGGCCCGCCGACGGCGCGGTCGTGCTGCGTGTTTGGCAAGACGAGACACAGGGTAGAGCTTTCCGTGTGACACACCATGCTGTATTCGCGGATGACCTGAGCAATCTCGGATATCAAGAGCGGTTAAAACACGTTCGGATGATTCGCGATGATCCTAAATTGGCATCTTTTATGATCGTTTGCGTAGCAAAAGACGTTAAGGCCATTCCACGGGAAATTCAGGGATTTAACTCTCGCGAAGTCTTCGTCGGTGGCGCATTATCGGAGAATGAGAACCGGGATAGTTGGCTGGCGTACGTAGACAGAAAGCCCATTGCCGACGTTAAAAAATAAGGGGCGGCGGTGAGGCGGCATGTCAACGTGCGCACCAGTTTCTAGTTTGATCGGATAGCGCCTGATCAAGGAGTTTGCAGTTAGATAACACTTACAGCTTTTCCACATAAAGCCCGTCTAGTCTGGACTGAGCGTCGTTTACGTCGAATATCAACTTTCTAAAAAACCGCTTCTTGCCCTTTTTCGGCCGTGCTTTAATGAAAAAGCTGCTTGCCGAAAAAGCTCTCCAAACTCGAATTGCATCGTTCGGCGGGCTAATCACGAACGGGGAGTCAAATCCGCTACAACTCCCCGCCCTCGCCCCGCCGCAACGCAATCACCAGCAGCAACCAGGCAGCTGGCATCCGCGCCACCACCGGCCGACCCGCCTTGCCTATCGCGGGCTTTTTCACAGCGTCGAAGTCGACGCCGGAAACTGCTGTGTGCGCGCGGCTCGCGACGGTGACGAGACGGATGCCGGTATTGACGCCGGTAACGAGCGCGACTCGGCAGGAGAGTGCTTGAGTGGTGTGGGATTCCAGAGCCCATAGCTTGGCGCCAAACTTTGGCGTGACGCTCGTTGAATGCGCGAGGTCGCGCAGCGGTCGGATACCGACTGCGGCACGCATTAGACTGCGGATTACTTTTCAACGGAAAAAATCATGACCGAAACTGCGGACAAAATCGCCACGCCCGTCACCACCACCGACGATGAAAAAAAGCGCATGCGTGAGCGGGTTGAGGGCCTTCTCAAGCTGCCGCCCAGCACCAGTACTGGCAGCGTCAGCATCGGCAAAAAAACTTTGTCGTATGGTGTAAGTGCCGGTTTTGTGCCCGTCGTCGTCAATATGTCCGACACCCACAAGGGCGAGCCGGACGCGGCGCTGTTCCTGACCAGCTACACCCAACAAGTGAAAGGGGTTGCTCCCGATCCGGCAGCTCGGCCCCTGTTGTTCGCATTCAACGGCGGCCCCGGTTCCTCCTCGATCTGGCTTCATCTCGGAGCGCTCGGCCCGAAGCGACTGGCGATCAATGACGACGGCACCATGCCACCGCCGCCCTACGCCGTGCACGACAACCCGCACACATGGCTTGAGCATTTCGATCTGGTGTTTATCGACCCGCCGCACACAGGTTATTCGCTGACCGCGAGCGACGCTGCGCGCAAAAAAATGTTCAGTGTGGACGGTGATGTCGAGGCCCTCGCCGAATGCATCCGTGCGCATTTGACCCGCACCAAGCGCTGGGGCTCGCCGATCTATCTGGCCGGTGAGAGTTATGGCACTACCCGCGGTGCTGCGTTGGCTGACAAGCTCCTTGATCTGGGCATTGCGCTCGCTGGCGTCATTCTGGTCAGCTGCGCGATGGACATCCAGTCGCTGGATTTTGAAGGCAAGAACGATCTGGCGTACGGCCTGTTTGTGCCTGGATTTGCCGCCGCCGCGCAGTATCACGGCAAGCTGAAGGGCCCGCACGCCAAGTCAGGCGCTGCGGCGCGGGCGGCGGCGGAAGAATTCGTGACAGCGGAGTACCTCGCGGCCCTGCACCTGGGCGCACGTCTCCCGAGTGCACGGCGCAAACAGATTGCGCAGCGGCTGAGTGCGTTGATCGGCTTGCCGGAGCAACTCATTCTGGACAATGATTTGCGCATCACGGACGCTACTTTTTTTGCGGAGCTGTTGCGCGACGAAGGAAAGATTGTCGGCCGACTCGAAAGTCGTGTGACCGGTCCACTCGGCGCAAAAAAATCTCGCACGTGGGACTTTGATCCCGGTATCGAAGCGCTCGTTGGGCCTTACACCATGGCCGCTAACGCGTATTTTCAGTCCGCGCTGGGCATTGCGAGCGATCAAAAATACGCCGTGTTCTCGGACATTGCACATAAGGAGTGGAACTGGCTACAGGGCGAATCGAAAGGGAACAGCTACACAACGACCAGCAACTTGCTGGCTCGGGCGCTGCGCCGAAATCCGCACTTGCGCGTGCTGGTTGCCAGCGGCTATTACGACCTTGGCACGCCCTACTCCGCGAGCGACTGGTCGCTGGCACGGCTGGACTTGACGCCGGAAGTCATGGCGCGCATCACGCACCACTACTACGATGCGGGACACATGATGTACACGCGCACCGACGATTTGCTAAAGCTCAAGGCGGATTTGAAGCGCTGGTTGCAGGGCTAGGAAAGACGCAGGTTTCATTTGCTGATGCGGCGCACGACTACGAGACAAATGCGGCGTAATATCTGAAGCGGTCAATTCCAGACAATCCCAGAGGAGTCACTGATGAAATCAAATCGCCCCGCAGAATCACGCAAACGGATTCGGCTGCTGCCCACGTTGAGCATTTTGGCAGTGACCCTCGCCGCGTTGGGCCTGCACGGTTGCGGCAGCGACGATGCGGTCGTGGCGACACCGCCGCCCGTCGTGGTCGCTCCACCGGACACCTCCTGCGCAGTCCTCACCGACGCGGGCAGTGTGGTCGTAGGCTCCGGCGTACCGGGCGACCCGTCAGCGCCAGAACCTTCGTCCGGATTTCGCGCGAAGAACCTGACGTCGGCCAAAACCTACATGGTCGTCGCAGCCAATCCGTACGCCAGCAAAGCCGGTTGCGAGGTGCTCAAAAATGGTGGATCGGCGGTTGATGCGGCGGTGGCCGTGCAAGCCGTGCTGGGCCTGGTAGAGCCGCAATCGTCCGGACTCGGCGGCGGCGCTTTCATGCTGCACTACGACGCGAAGACCAAGAAAGTTCAGTCCTATGATGGCCGCGAGAAAGCGCCGGCTGCCGCCACAGACACGTATTTGCGCTATGTGTCTGCGACTGATCTGACGCCGCCGAAGCCGGTGGTCACCGCCCCCGAGTCGGGCGCGTCATTCAACCTTTTGCGGCAAAGCGGACGCTCCATCGGAACGCCCGGCGCAGTGCGCATGCTGGAGCTGGCGCATAAGGATTACGGCAGCCTGCTGTGGAAAGACTTGTTCAACTCGGGCATCACGCTGGCAACCGATGGCTTCCCTATCAGCGGGCGCATGGCCGACGCAATTGCGGGCAGCCGGACGCTATTGCAGACCGACCCCGAGGCCGCTGCGTATTTTTTGAACGCGGATGGCAGTGCAAAAACGCTCGGCACCGTCATTAAAAATCCAGCCTATGCAGTCACGCTGGCGACCATTGCAACCACGGGAGCGAACGCGCTCTACACCGGCCCGATTGCACAAAATATCGTCAACAAAATCAAGATGGCCAGCGGTGGTAACCCCGCTTTCGCCATCACGCCGGGCTTGACCGAGATGAGTGATCTCGCGAACTATCAGGCGATCAAACGCGACCCGGTGTGCACCACGTATCGCACGTATTGGGTCTGCGGAATGGGCGCACCTTCGTCCGGTGGCATAACGGTTGCGCAGACGCTTGGCATGCTGGAAAACTTCTACATGACCGGGCTCAAGCCAACTGCCATTGATGGCAACGGCGGCAAGCCGACGGTGGCCGGAGTGCATTTGATGGCTGAGGCCGAGCGACTTGCCTACGCCGACCGCAATGTCTATATCGCAGACACGGATTTTGTGCCCCTGCCCGGCGGCTCGCCCGAGGCGATGTTAAGCAAAACGTACCTGCGTAATCGCGCCAATCTGATCGATTTCAACAAGAGCATGGGCACTGCGGTGGCGGGTGTTTTCCCCGGCCCGAAGCTGGGCGTGAGCGCCACCGAGGGCCATGGCACAACGCACATCACGATCATGGACAAAGCGGGCAATGTTGTTGTGATGACGACCACCATCGAGAGCGGCATGGGCTCCTTCCGCATGACCAACGGCTTCTTGTTGAATAATCAGCTGACCGACTTCTCGGTACTGGCCAGCGATACCATCGGCCCCATCGCCAATCGCGTTCAAGGCAACAAACGGCCACGTAGCTCGATGGCCCCCACACTTGTGTTCGCTCAAGCCAACGACGGCAGCATGGGCGACTTCGTAATGGGCACAGGCTCACCGGGCGGCTCAACCATCATCCAGTATGTGGCCAAGACACTGGTGGGCGTGCTCGACTGGGGATTGAACGCACAACAGGCGACCTCAATGATTGACTTCGGAGCCGCCAACAGCGTCACCACCAACGTCGGTGGCGAGCACCCTAACGTGAATATCGTCGCTCCGGTCGGCGGCATTGCTGGCGATAGCGACCCTTTGGTCAGCGGCCTGCGCGCCCTTGGTCACACCGTTAGCGTGGCATCGCAAAGCAGCGGCATTGGCACGATTGTGAAGACACAGAAGAGCGGCGCGACGGTGCTTGAGGGCGGCGCTGATCCGAGACGCGAGGGCTTGACACTCGGCGATACCTTTAAGCCGTGATTCGCTTGACGCGCCGTTGATGATCGGCGCACGCTGGCTTCCCCCACGCCAGGAACGTTTGCTGCAAAAGCTCAGCAAGCGTTAGCGAGCGGCGGTTGCCAGACTGCTCGCGGACGAAACTATAGTGAGGCTACAGCTTTTTGTCGAAATGACCATTTCATTGGGGCTCAGCGCTTTTATTAGCAATAGTCGACTTTTGTTAAAAACTGCATCTACTCTCAGTACAGAAAGACTTTAACGAAAAAGTTGACGATCGCGACCACCTTTGCGTGCCAGGATTTGGTCGTTTCGCAGGCTCACCATAAACGAAGCTTCAAACCCGCTGCAACGCACTGCCCTGGCCCGTCCGCAGCACAATCACCAGCAACAATCCGGCCGCCAGTATCCACGCGGCGACCGGCAGCCACGGCTGCATCGTGGCGAAGGTTGGGTCCTTGTTCAGTTCGGTCCACACGATCAGCATGCGGGCGAAAGCGGCAACCGCGAATAGCGAAAACAGCGCGCCGCTGACGCTGCCTTCGTTACCGGTTTTGCGGTCGCCACCTCGGCTGTGCCCCAAAGTGAGCGCTGCTGTGACCGCGCTCATCATCACGCAGCCCCACGCGCCTCCAGCGATGAATTGAGCAGTGGCGAGGGTTGCCAAATTGCCCGCATTTGCTGTGGCAAAAGCAGCCAGCGCACCGACCGCCCCGCCTGCAGCCATGACCCAGAGCCCGCCGTAGCGCTTAGTGAGCATCGTGCCGGGCCACATGAGAAAGCTGAAGCCAAGCCAGAAGATCGGCATCAGTAGCTCGAGTTCGGGCGGCTTCGCAAACTTGAGAAACATCGGCGCGGCGTTAAGTGAAAAGTGAATCTGGAATCCGAGTCCGAGCAACGTGATAGCGATCAGAAACAGCACGAGTCCCGAGTGGCCATGCGCATCGCCGGAAGCTGACGGCAGCGGCGCGGGCGCAGCTTGCAGTGGAACTACGGAAAGAGCGCGCTCAGCCCAGCCAAGGCCCAACGTAGCGAGGAGCAACGCAATACTCGCCAGTGCAAAAGGCAAACGCGGATCGGTCTCTCGTAGCGCGACGGTGAGCAACGGCGCGAGCGCGCCAGCCACGCCGAGGCCAAACATCGACAGCGACGCGAGCCACGGCACGGCGTTACGCGAAGCGTACTTGCCGAGCAGCACAAGCGGCGGCGCGCGCAGCACCGACGAGCTCGCCGACCACAAAACGGTGAGCGCGAGGAACAACGCTTCGCTGCCAGTCGGGGCCACAAATGGAAGCAACAGAAACGCGACGCAGGACACGCCCGTGGTCACGGCAACGATGCGCGAGAGGCGGCCAATCACGCGCGTCCAGCGATCTGAGAGTCGCCCCATGAGCCAATCCATGAACGCGAATATCACCTGATCGAGCATCAGGATAACAATCACCGCCTGCGGACGAATTCCAACCTGCGCCGCAAGCTTCGGCAGAAAGATCACGTAGACCGTCCAGGTCAGCGTGAAGAAGAGCTGCAATAACGCGAGGTAAACGCCAACGCGGGCGGCTCTACTGGGCTCCATGAGTGACGCCTCTGCGCTTCTAAATATCAATCAACCAGCTTAGCAGGCGCAAGCGTAAACGTAAACGTTGCCAGCCACGACCACGGCGGTGTACTTGCGCAGATTTATTGATTACTGAGAGACCGACACACGGTACTGAAAAAATTGACCCGTGCAATCGCGTGACCTAGGCGCTGTCGTCACAAGATATGAGTCCAGAGCATAACGCATTGAATTTGCACGATGGCGAGGAATGAAGACGCTATATTCCGTAGGCGTCCTGCTGCACTTTCTTTTCTTCTTCCGATGAACTGTTCGCTCCGGACGCCAGACGCGCGACGTCCTCGGCCTTGAACATTTCCAGGATGCTGTGTGAGTCGCCACCGGGTGCGAGCTGACCGGTCG
>JANXUB010000093.1 GCA_025352105.1 Burkholderiales bacterium
CTTCGGCGCGAGGTGAGAGGAGCTGCGTTATCTACGTTTCGAGGTCATGCCTCAAGGGTGGGCTCACGCTATGCTCGTCTCGTGTAGCAGGCGCGATTGCTACAAACTTAAAGATACAAGGGTGGGCACCCCGTGCCCACCAAGCGCTGGCATGCGACCCATCTTTAACGCAGCGTGACGGTGGGCAGAGGCTGCCCACCCTACGACGAACCCACTAACCCTTTTTGAACTCACAGGAACAATTGTGACTACACCGCTCCGCACCCAAGTAGGCATCATTGGCGCAGGCCCGTCCGGCCTTTTGCTCTCGCATCTGCTTCACTTGCAGGGAATCGAGAGTGTCATCGTCGAGGCGCGTTCTCGTGAATATTGCGAAAACCGTGTGCGGGCGGGCGTGCTAGAGCAAGGCTCGGTCGACATCCTGAATGACTCTGGCGTTGGCGAGCGCATGATGCGCGAGGGCTTGCGGCACACCGGTTTCGAGATGCACTTTCACGGGCAGCGTCACCGCATCGCCCTCGACGAATTGACCGGCGGCAAAGCGATCACCGTGTACGGCCAGCAGGAAGTCGTGAAGGATTTGATCGTGCGGCGGCTGGCGGACAACGGTCAGGTGCTGTTTGATAGCACCGATGTGAGCGTGCATGACGTAGAGAGCGACGCACCGCACATTCACTACACCCACGGCGGCATCGCCTACGATTTGGCCTGCGATTATCTGGTGGGCTGCGACGGCTTTCACGGCATCTGTCGCGGGCAAATTCCGGCGAGCATTTTGAAGACCTATGACCGCGTTTATCCGTTCTCGTGGCTTGGCATGCTGGCCGAGGCCGCGCCGTCGCAGCACGAGCTGGTTTATGCGCACCATGAGCGCGGCTTTGCCCTGTTCTCCATGCGCTCACCCAAAGTCACACGGCTTTACGTGCAATGCGCGCCGGACGACAGCGCCGACAACTGGTCGGACGACCGGCTGTGGAACGAGCTCACGATTCGCCTCGGCACCAAAGAAGGCTGGAAGCCCAACATCGGCCCAATCTTGCAAAAGAGCATCACGCCGATGCGAAGCTACGTTTGCGCCCCGATGCGCCACGGCCATATGTTCCTCGCGGGCGACGCCGCGCACATCGTGCCGCCGACCGGCGCGAAGGGCATGAACCTCGCCGTGTCCGACGTGATTGTGTTGTCGCGCGCGCTGGAGATGTTCTACAAAAAAGGCAACTCGCTCGGGCTGGAACGCTACAGCGACATCGCGCTGCGCCGCGTGTGGAAAGGCGAGCGCTTCTCGTGGCACATGACGTCGATGCTGCATACCTTCCCGGAGCACGATCCGTTTCATGAGCAGATGCAGCTTGCGGAGCTGGACTATTACACCGGCTCAGTCGCGGGCCGGACGACGCTGGCGGAGAACTATGTCGGATTGCCAATTGAGGGTTTTTGACGGCGCGCAGGCTTGATCACCTTTTCGCTTAATGCCCAGTCCTACTAGGGCTACAGCGGAGTTTCGCTCAATATCGACTTTTGCATAAAACAACGCCTAGCCCCTATACAGGCGCACTTTCAGCAAAAAGCTGACTATCAGCCGAGTCGCGCCGCCTCAATCGCAGCGATGTCGATTTTTCCCATCTCCATCATCGCCTCAAATGACCGCTTGGCCGCCGCCGGATCAGGATCGCTGATCGCGGCCATCAGCGCGCGCGGCGTGATCTGCCACGACAGACCCCAACGGTCCTTGCACCACCCGCAGGAGCTCGCCTCGCCGCCGTTACCAATGATCGCGTCCCACAAGCGATCCGTCTCCGCCTGATCGTCGGTCGCGACCTGAAACGAAAACGCCTCGCTGTGCTTGAACATCGGCCCGCCATTCAAGCCGAGACAGGAGATACCCAGCACCGTGAACTCGACGGTCAGCACATCGCGTTCCTTGCCCGCAGGATAGTCGCCCGGCGCACGATGCACCGCGCCCACCGCGCTGTCCGGGAACGTCGCCGCGTAGAACGTCGCAGCATCCAGCGCCGTGCCGTCGTACCAGAGACAGATTGTGTTTTTGCTGGTCATGGTGGTTCTCATGATTTCGGCGGATGCGTGCGCTGATGGTGAGCACACTAGCAAATATCGTACAGCGCAGCACGTCAAAGCGCATGGATGCGCATCATTCTCTGCACGGTCTGCGGAGATTAACGCGGCGATTCTCCGCAAACACGCTTCTCGAAAGCGAGCATCTTTGCAAAAGTTGCCTTAGTTGTACAAGTTACTACAGTTGCACGTTACAATTTAGTCTGCACTTGGAGCCCCTCATGAATTCCACCGCCACCCGAATACCCACTTCCGTTGTTCGACAACGCTTCTCGGACGCCCTGGAACAGGCGCAGGACAACGAAGTACACATCGTGCGCGGATCGGCAGAAAAGGGCAAACCAGTCGCCGTGCTGGTGAGCCATGAACGCTTCAATGCGCTCACCCGACGCGCTGAGCTTGGCGAAAATGCGTTGCGACAGCTCGATCAGGAAGCCGCATTGCAGATGAAGACCCATCGCAACGACCCAGCGTTGCTCGCCATGCAGGGCAAGATTCGAGCGGCGCTCGCCGATCTTCGACCCACCCCGCGCTACACCCTCAAGGAACTGCTGGCACGGGTGCCCGCGGAAGGGCTGCCCATTGATCGCGAGTTCGACGCAGCGCCGCCCGTCGGCAATGAGGCCTTATGACAGGTGGGGCAAGTGTGAGGACCGTAACGAAGGCGCGACCCATTCAAGTTGATCGCGGCGACATTATTGAGTTGACCCTGGACCCGACCGCCGGTCGTGAACAACGCGGTCGCCGTCGAGCGCTGGTGCTCTCGCCTCGCGAATTCAATCGTATCGCAGGCGTCGTCTTCATCGCACCCATCACCCAGGGCGGCGACTACGCACGCGACATGGGATTCACCGTACCCCTTTCCGGCACCGGCCTCGACTCGCAAGGCGTAGTGCTGTGTCACCAGACCACCAGCAAAAACATCAACGCACGCGAACCCAGAAAAATCGAACGCGCACCAGACTACATAGTGAACGACGTGTTGGCGCGGGTGCGTGCGGTGCTTGAGGAGAGCTAAGGCGGGTTACGCCTGGATGATCCGCTCGCGTGCTTCGTGCGCTCGCCTCACCCGGCAACTTGACTGCACGCCGACCAAAGGGCCGTACCTGAGTCAGTGGATCGGCAAAATGTTGCGTGGCATCCAGTATCAGCTCGCCAGCACAGCCTCGTTTTGGTTGATGAACCCGAGCCTGTCCGTGCAGCCAATCAGCCTCCCCTAACGATGCCTGATATTGGCAAGCATCGATGCGGAGATTAATGCGACGATTCTCCGCAAGAAATGGCCTTCGCGTCCGCCAACTCCGCAGTCTGCAACGATCGTCTAGCAGTGGGCACATCGCTATGATGATGCTGCAGTCATAGCTACGAGGCGGTCGAAATGCGGTTGGTCTTGCTCAAGAAGAGAGAAAAAGAGGCGAAATGAACAGTGATCGAATCGGCTCGACCTGGAAAAAGTGGGACCTGCATGTCCATACGCCTTCATCGGTCGTTCACAACTATAAGGGAACGGAGGACGAGGCGTGGGAGGCGTTCCTGCTTGACCTTGAAGCCCTGCCAGCGGACTTCAAGGTCATTGGCATCAACGACTACATTTTCATTGATGGCTACGAGCGGGCTCGCAAGGCCAAGGCCGAGCAGGGTCGGCTCAAGAACATCGACCTCTTGCTGCCCGTGATCGAGTTGCGCCTGGACAAGTTCGCGGGAGTGGTCAAAAAGGAAAAGGACGGCTCCTACTCGCAGTCCGGCTGGAACCGCATCAACCTGCACGTCATCTTCGACGCGATGGATCCCGCGGTCATCCAGCAGCAGTTCCTCAATTCGCTGACTCCCAGCTATCAACTGATCCCCGACTCCAGCGACTGGAAAGGCAAGTGGAAAGGCGTCATCACTCGCGACAGCCTGACTGAGCTCGGACAGATGATCGTGGACGCGGCGCCGGTCGAAAAGAAGGGGGACTACGCGCCTCACCTACAGGAGGGCTTCAACAATCTGTGCGTGAGCTTGGAGAAAGTCGTCGAGGCTCTCGACAAGCACTACTTCGCTGGCAAATTCTTGATCGCGGTCGGTAAGACCGAGTGGGACAACCTCAAATGGGATGACCAGTCTATCGCTGAGAAGCGCAACATCATCAACCAGGCCGACTTGGTCTTCACGGCCGCTGCCAACCCCGCGGCCTACGATGCCGCGAGAAAAAAGCTTTCGGACTCCAACGTCAAGGCCACGCTGCTCGACTGCTCCGATGCCCACGCCCTGAGCGGCTCCGGTGACAAGGACCGCGTCGGCAACTGCTTCACTTGGATTAAGGCTGATCCCACGTTCGATGGGCTCGTCCAGGCCATCACTGAATTTGAAAGCCGCGTGTTCATCGGCGATACCCCACCGAAGCGGCTGCTGGTCGAGGCCAATCGCACCAAGTACGCTTCAAAAATCCGCATCAGCCGCAAACCCGGCTCCACCCTAGCCGACCCGTGGTTCAACGTTGATTTGCCGCTGAGCTACGACTTGGTCGCCATCATCGGCAACAAGGGCAGCGGCAAGAGCGCCATGGCCGACATTGCCGCGCTTGCTGGCGACACCAAGAACTTCAAGAGCTTCTCGTTTCTCAACGACAAGCGCTTCCGCAATCCGAGGAACAAGCTCGCGCAGCACTTCATCGGCGCACTGGGCTGGCACGACAGCACGGAATCCGAGCGGCAGCTCGACCAAGACCCACCAGAGACGAGCGTGGAACGGGTCAAGTATTTGCCGCAAAGCTATCTAGAGACGCTTTGCAACGAGCTCGGCGACGGCGGTTCGGCGACGTTCGACACCGAGCTACGCAAGATCATCTACACGCACGTCCCTGAAGAGGCGCGCTTGGGCTATAGCTCCATGGACGATCTGCTCAATTTCAAGGTCGCCGAAATCGACAGCGCGCGCGGGCAGGTGATTAAAGAAATTTCGAAGGCCAACGCCGAGATTTTGCAAACAGAGCGTCGCCTCACGCCAGAGTTCAAGCAGTCATTACAAGAGCACCTTGATACCAAAGTCGCCGAGTTGACTTCCCTCGAAAGCTCCAAACCCGCCCAGGTTGAAGACCCCACGGCTTCGGATGCCGCTCAGGAAGAGTCGAAGGCTGCGACCGAGAAAATTCAAGGGCTCGAAGACGAACTCAAAAAGCTGCGGGATGAGGAAAAGCAGCTCCGAGACACGAAAGCCGCAGACGCAAAGCGCCAAGCTGTGCTGAGCCGCATCGCCCAGGCCATCGCCAACCACAAGAAGTTTCACGACCTGTTCGTCGCCGAGTTCACCCCCATGCTGGCCGAGGCGGGCGCGGACTTGAAGGCATCCGAGTTGGTGGAGCTGAAGATCGACACCACAAAGATCGAGGCGCTGAGCAAGGCGGCGAAGGACTCGATTGCGACCGTTGACGCAGCGCTGACCAACCAAGAACCTACGGGCCTCAGTAAGCGGCGCGAGATGGCCGAAGCCGCAATGGCGGACATCAAGAGCAAACTCGGCGAGAAGCAGCGTCTGTTCATCATCTTCAAGGACCAGGTCGCCAAGTGGGAGAGCGCCAAGGAAGATCTGGTGGGCAGCAAAGACAAGGCCCAATCGATTGAATGGTTCAAGGCAGAGATCGCGTCGCTGGCCGTGCTTCCCGCCAAGCTTGCCGAGCTGCGCGCAGGCCGAGTGGAGCTGGCCAAGACCGTGCATGAGCAACTCGGCAAAACGGTCGAAGAATATCGCCGCCTGTACGAGCCCGTGCAGGCGTTCGTCAAGGCCGCCGCCCAAATGGACATGCATTTGCCGTTGGACTTCGACGTGCGCATCGAAGAGTCGAAATTCCAAGAGCAGTTCTTCCCCCGCATCAATCGCCAGTCGCGCGGGAGCTTTTCCGGGGTAGACGAAAGTGACCAACTCATGCGCAGCCTGTTGAAGGAGGTCAACTTCGCGGACGTGGATTCCACGCTGAAATTCCTCGACACCATCGACGACATGCTGCATTTCGACCGTCGCGAGTCCGGCACCGCCCGCGAGACCAAGATCAGCGATCAGCTTCGCAAAGGCGGTGACCCTCAGGACATCTTCGACTATCTCTACGGCATGAGCTATCTCGCGCCCAGGTATTCGCTCACGTTCGACCAACAGGAGATCAGCCAGCTTTCACCAGGCGAGCGCGGATTGCTATTGCTCGTGTTCTACCTGCTGGTGGACAAGGACGACATCCCGATCATCATCGACCAGCCCGAAGAAAACCTCGATAACCAGACCATCTTCAAAGTGCTGGTCAAGTGCATCAAGGCGGCCAAGCAGCGTCGCCAAGTCATCATGGCGACTCACAACCCCAACCTTGCAGTAGTGTGCGACGCCGAGCAGATCATCTGCGCGACATGCGACAAGGCGACGAACACCTTCAACTACGTCTCGGGTGGCATCGAGTCGCCTGCAATCAAGGCCTCGGTCATTGAGATTCTCGAAGGCACCGAGCCTGCTTTCAAAAATCGAAAGCAGAAGTACGGTTTATGACCGGTTTCGATTCCGCGCTTGCCAGCGTAAATTCGAACCCATCGGCGAACGTACAAAAATTCGCTGCCATTTGACATCGGGGGCGTGAGGTTTGCGCGTGCGTTGTGCTTCATCTGCACGATGGCAGGGCGGCTAGCTTTCTGCTCGAAACGAAAGAAAACCGCGTCCACGCGGCAGCAGCTTTCCCGCGCATCCACCATTTCATAGAGGCTAGACCGCGATTTACCGAAAAGTCGGATTTTGCCTAAAACGCCTTTCAGCCCCTATGCAATAAGGGCAAGACGAAAAAGCTGCTATGTGCAAAAACCGTTGCCGTCGCTGTGCCACCTGAGGGACAGTCTTGAAGCAGCGCTGCAAGTCAAACCCTCCGCCCCTCCTCTGCATGCGAACAACGCTGCGCCCAGGCTGCGCGGTTCTTTATCATCAGCTGCGAATACCTAACTGATCCAGAGCAGACCCTCATGACGCAACTACCCATCATCGATTTGCGTGCGCCGCAGCGCGAGATTGCGCAGCAGATCGCGGATGCGTGCAAGGCGCATGGTTTTTTCTATGTGATTGGTCACGAGGTTGACGAGTCGCTGGCGCTTCGGCTGGAGTGGCTGAGTCACCAGTTCTTTGCGCTGCCGTAGGTGACCAAAGCAACCAAGGCGCGGTATGCGATGGCGCTGGGTGGGCAGGCTTGGCGCGGCTGGTTTCCGCTGGGGGGCGAGTTGACGTCCGGTCGGCCTGACTGGAAGGAGGGGTTGTACCTTGGCACCGAGCTGCCGGATGAGCATCCGCGCGTGAAAGCGAGCGTGCCGCTGCATGGCGCGAACCTGACGCCCGGGGACGATGTGCTGCCGGACTTTCGGCGCACGGTGCTTGAGTACATCGATCAGGTGACGCGGCTGGGGCATCGCGTGCTCGCGGCGATTGCTGCGTCGTTGGGGCTTGCGCCGGATTATTTTGCCCTTCGTTACACCGGGTACACGGCCGATCCGCTGATTCTGTTTCGCATTTTTCGCTCGGGCGCTTCTAGAAATTCATTTTTCGGGATGAAATTCAAGGCGCACGGCGCGCAGCAACCGGAATGTACGCCCTGGTACATGAGGATTGCGAGCACCGGGCAACGCGGCAGTTCGCCCGAACAACGAATTTATAGAGGTGCCCCGTACCCGAGCCGCCCGGTGCCGGACGACATGGGCGCGCCGAATGGCGTGGGCGAGCACACGGACGATGGCCTGCTGACGTTGCTGCGACAGGATGCGGCGCGCCACCAACGCTTCGACGAGCTCAGCGCGAACGGTGTGAAGTAAACAGTATTGGGACTGAAGCGCCGCCCGTGCCCGCGCCCTTCGTGTGCGACATCGGCGACATGCTGTTCTGCTGCTTCACGCGGAGTGAATGATTTAATTTACACATTAACTGTAAACTTTTCTTGACAGTCGGCATCGTCTTCGTACAATGCTTCGAAAGGCGTCCCCCTGACCAATCAGGCATAAAGACGTCGCAGCAAAGGTAGGGTGATCGCGATGCCACAGACTTTGGACTACAACGGGCAATTTGGTGAACGGCTGGCAGCGCTAAAGCGCGAGGGTCGTTACCGCGTTTTCACCGAGTTGGTGCGGCCTGCGGGCGAGTTTCCGCGCGTGCGCTGGCATTCCGAGAGCGGCAGCCGTCAGGTCGTCGTCTGGTGTTCCAACGATTATCTGGGCATGGGGCATCACCCGAGCGTGCGTCGCGGCATGCGGGCTGCCATTGATGAGGGCGCGACGGGCGCGGGCGGCACGCGAAACATCGGCGGCACCAACAGCCGCCATATTGAGCTGGAGCGCTTGCTGGCCCAGCTGCATGGCAAAGAGGCGGCGCTGACGTTTGCATCGGGATACACAGCCAATCTGGCCTGCCTGTCGGTGCTAGGGTCGATCCTGCCGAACACGGTGATCCTGTCCGACGGCGACAACCACAATTCGATGATTGAAGGCATCCGCCGCTCAGGCGCGGACAAGCTGGTCTTCAAACACAACTGCATGAAGGATCTGGAGGCAAAGCTCGCCGCCATTCCACCGGGTCAGCCGAAGCTGATCGCGTTCGAAAGCGTGTACTCGATGAGCGGCAATATCTCGCCCATCGGCAAAGTCGTCGAGCTGGCCAAGCGCTACAACGCGTTGACATATATCGACGAAGTTCACGCGGTGGGCATGTACGGCGCGAAGGGCGGCGGCGTGGCCGAAGAGCTGGGCTTCGCCGATCAAATTGACGTGATTCAGGGCACGCTCGGCAAGGCTTACGGCGTGCAGGGCGGCTACGTCACCGGGCGCGCTGAAGCGGTGGATTGCATCCGCAGTTTTGGTGCGGCGTTTATCTTTTCGACCTCGCTCGCGCCGGTGCTGGCTGCTGGCGCGATTGCCAGCGTTTCGCACTTGATGAATTCGCAGGTTGAGCGGCTGGCGCAGCGGGATCGTGTGGCTCGCGTCAAGCGTTTGCTGACGGCGGCAGGCATTCCCGTCATGCCAAGCGTGAGTCACATCGTGCCGGTGCTGATTGGTGACGCGGTAAAGGCCAAGCGCCTGTCCGACCATCTGCTCACGCGCCATGGAATTTACCTGCAACCGATCAATTATCCGACGGTGCCGATTGGTACAGAGCGACTGCGTATTACGCCCGGCCCACTGCACACGGACCCGATGATTGACGATCTGGTGACCGCGCTGGTCGCGTCGTTCCAGACGCTTGATCTGCCGTTGGTGCACACGAGCCAGCGGGAGCGCTTCGCGGTTGCTGCGTAGCTTCTCCAGGGGTGGCGTCAGGCGAAAAGCCGGGCTCGTTTGAGTCCGGCTTTTTTGTTTATGGGGATGCGTATGGCTTTTTCCGTAACCCTTGGTTGCACTTGGGCTAAAGCGTCGTAATTCGGCAAGTCGACTACGCCGCTTTTGTGCTTCTAGCCCCTATACGCAAGCGCTTTGCGCCCAAAGCTACCAGCGACGCAAACTGCCAAGGGCGGAACCTGTCAATCATCCGTTCGCGCTGAGCCCGTCGAAGCGCACCGTTGTTCCTGTCGATGTAGTGCAGCGCTCGCGGCGGACCCTTCGACGAGCTCAGGCCGAACGACGAAGCGATCGGTGCTTCCCAAACAAAAAAGGCGCTCAACCGAGCGCCTTTTTGCAGAGTGCCGTAGCGAAACTGCTACATCCCGACGGCGACCAGATCAACCCGACGTGACTCTGCGGTGGCGCTGCCAACCACAAACTCCGGCTTCTTCATGTTGATGCGCGCTTCGGCGACGCCTGCCGCCTTCAGTGCATCACGAACAGCCAGAGCGCGCTGTTTGCCCAGTTCCATGTTTTGATCCTGGTTGCCCGTGCTGTCGGCGAAACCGGAGATGTCAATCGTTGCGGCAGCGTTCGCAGCCAATGCTTTGGCGGCGGTCGCGATTGCTTCTTTGCCTGCTGCGTCGATGTCGTTCTTGCCGGTCGTGAAGTAAATCTTCCCGAGCACGTTTGGCGCAGCGGCGACTGCGCCCGCAACTGCTGGAGCCGTAACAGCCACCGTTGCACCGATCTTCTTGAGCTCTGGGTAGTCAGCCAGCATTTGCGCGCCGTTGAGTGGCTTGTTGACGCCCTGATGGCACGTTGCGCAGCCGACCTTGGCGACGTCACCGAGTGGTCCTTTGCGATGCGCTGGGAAGGTGCTTTCAAGCGGTGTCATGTAGCCGTTGTTCACGTCGCGAACCATGCGCAGACCGTACCAAGCCGTTGCGCGTTGCGGCGTGCTGTCGCTCCAGTTGCTGAAGTCGCGGCTGTTGTGACAGAAGGTGCAGTTCACGCCCAACGAATTGGACATGTGCATCATCAGGCTGTAGTTCCATTCGGTGTTGGCGATGCTCGCCTTGTTACCCATCGGAGGTGATGCGTAATTGGCGGGAAGCGCGGTGGTGCCTTGAATGCGAACCTGTCCGTCGTTGGCCAGATAAGAGCTCAGCGAGTCAAGCGGCAACGATGAATAGCCATTGGCCGCAACTGGCGTGTTCTGGCCGTACTTCCAACCGGTGAAGCCCTTGACCGTGCCTGGATCTGCCGCAGAAAACCAGATATCTTTCGGAATGTTGTTACCGCGATGGCAGGTGTAACAGGTCACGCCGGTTGCGCCAACGTGAGTGCTCCAGTCGGCATTGATCTTGCCGGTCATGGAGAGCATTTTGCGCGCGACGACTTTGGTGTAGAGCGTGTCGGCGGAGAAATCTTCGCCCGCTTTATGGCAATAGTTACAGCCTTCCGTCGGTGCGACCCAGTTGGTCATGTTCACCATCGTGCGGGTGAATTCACCCACGCTCTGGTTGCCAAGAACTTGCACGTTTTTGTAGAGGCTACCGGCGGTCGGTCCGTTCGGATCGGCCTTGGCCGTTGCCTCGGGCAACGCGTTGAGCGCGGCGAGCTTGACGTTATCGCGCTTGTTGGCGAGCTCGACCATGCCGGTGCCGCGGTAGCCCGTCTGCTCGGAGATGGGCCGCGGTCTTTCGCAGCCCGTCAGGATTGCCAGCGCCATGAACGCGACGCCTAAGGAGAGTTTGATATGACGGCTCATTTCATGGCTCCTGGCAGCAGGCTCGGATCAACGACTGGCACGCTGAACGCCGGGTACATCGGCGCTACGCCATGCTTGACTGCCCACAAATACCAGTTGTCGACGACCGTCCCGGTGAGCAGGATGCCGATGCCGCCCGTGATTGGCGTCAGGATGGCGAACCACCACGCCCAACGGTGAATCGATTCCATCGTGGCGTTGAAGCCCATCGTCCAGCGCCAGAAAAGCGCTGCGCGCTCCGACGCCGTACCGCGATCAACAATCTGCTCGATCTCGCGCTCGCCACCAAAGCGGCTCACGGCAAGAATCGTTGCGCCGTGCATCGCAAACAGAAGCACTGATCCATACAGGAATGCAATCGACAAACAATGGAACGGGTTGTAGAACAAATTGCCGTAGCGAAGCGAGAACGCCGCCGTCCAGTCAAGGTGCGGGAAGATGCCAAACGGCACAGCCTCAGACCAGCTGCCCATTGCGAGTGGACGAATGAAACCGAGTACAAGGTACAACCAAATGGCAGCGCCGAACGCGATTGGAATATGCAGCCCCATGCCGAGTGCGCGAGCACGACGATAGGTACGCACCCACCACAAGCAGAGCGATAGCGTCAAAAAGAAGCCGGCCACGATCCACCAACCGCCCTGATTCATTGGCGGTATGCGCAAGCCGTAGGCTGGCGGTGGAGGCTCAAGACCGAGCCAGAACAGCTGGCGCACAAATTCCATCACGCTCCAGTTGACCGAGGCCCACATGTTGAGCCCGATGATCTCGAACGCGAGCAGGCCGCAGAGCAGCGAAGCCAGTCCCGTTGTTCCGAGATAGACCGGCCCGATTTGCGCGTCGCCGATCTTGCCCAACCAGCGATTAATCAGCGTCTCGTTGCCACGCGACCACGCGCCGCCCGACGGCAGCGGTGTGCCGAGCTGGGCAGGACCGTGCACTTGCACGGTGGTGAAAAGGTTTTGGTATTCCATAGCCATGTTGTGATTCCCCCTTTTTCCTATCGAGCCCAAACCGGCATGTTGAGCCACCAGGTCCACCATTCAGGCCAGCCGCGCGTCCAGAACGGGCCACTGATGATGATGCAGATCGCTGCCCAAACCACGGCCGACAGCGCGAGGAACAGTCCCAGGCGATGGATGCCAAGCGTACCGATGGAGTAGCCAATGGTGTCACGGAAGAATGCGTTTTCGTCTTCGGCGGTTTTGACGGCCTCACCCTTTTTCGGGTTGGTCGCGGAGAGCACCAGACCACCGTGCAGCGAGAGCGCCATCGTGGTAGTGAAGAAGCCTGTCACTGCCAGCATGTGTGCCGGGTTGTAGTGAAAGTGCAAGTGCTGATAGCCAACGTTCGACACCCAGTCGAGGTGGCTGAAGATGCCGTACGGGAAACCGTGGCCCCATGCACCCATCAGAACCGGACGGACAATGACCAGCGAGAAGTAAGCAAGAATTGCGAATGCAAATGCAAACGGCACGTGGTATCCCATGCCAAGCTTGCGGCAGATTTCAACCTCACGCAACGCCCACGAGACGAATGCACCGAGCGCGCAAATCGTGATGATTTGCCAGAGTCCGCCCTCTCGCAGCGGCGCGAGCGAAAGACCATATTTCAGGTCCGGTGGCGCGATGCTGATCTGCCAGATATTCCACGTCGGCCCGATGGCTGCGCCGTAGACAATCAGTGCGGTGCCGAGCAGCGCGAAGAACGCGCTCGTCACTCCAAAAAATCCAACATAGAACGGCCCGACCCAAAAGTCGAACAGATCCCCGCCGAGCAAAGTGCCACCCCGGACACGATACTTTTTCTCAAAGCTTAATAAGGCCATGGCGGAATCCTCCCGTTTTGTATTCAAGTAAACAGCTCATCAATGAACCGTATGTAAAAAGTAAGGGGCGCCGCAAGTCTCGACGCGTCGTTGAGACTCGCGGCATTCAGTCAAACCGGTTAAGGCTTGGCTGGTACGGGGGCTTTCATCGCAGCGGTGGTGGTTGCACCCCAGCCGAGATGGTCGCTATAGCGTGGCGAGCTGAGCACGATGAAGTGAATCAGCAGAGCCATACCGAAGGCGAACATGAGAACAGCGATCAACGCGCGGCGTGGATCGAACAGTAGCCAAATTTTCCACATGTGGATTTCTCCTTACTAAGTTAAGTGCGACATAAAGGAATACACAGAATCCCTTACGGCGTGGATGATTGATTTATTGCCTTCAGCGCCCGGAAACCAAGTTCGCCAGTGCAATTGCAACGGCTGCGCTACGAGTGCAATCGCGAAAATGACGACGAAACCTGCCAAGAAAATCACAGAGAAACCGTGACTGGTACTTTCAGAAATTCTCACCATATTTATCTCCATTTACTTTGACTGCACTACGACTGGTTTCAAAACGCTAACAGCACTAAATCAATAGAAAGGACGCCACATCCAAACGAGGACGTGAGCAACCACCGTCGCTGCAACAAAACCCAACATGCTGCTCATGAAGATCCCGTGGAACTCCTTGGCTTCATGCTCGGTCAGGCCGGATAGCGAACCATTACTTCTGTTGTCTGCCATTTAAGCTTCTCCAAAAAAGGCCTCTCGGCCATTACCGCGCGAACCCCACGCGGCCGGGATTACCAGGTCGCGCGCATTGCGGCGCACGACTTGAGAAATTGTTGTGATGAGGTGGGCCGCGCGTTTCACGCCAGCGCCCCTTCGAGGACGATGCGCTTCGCAGCAGCGACACGCTCGGCCGTCACGATCTCGACACCTGCGGCGCGTGCCTGACGCTCCGCTTGATCACGCAAACGCTTCGCAGCGGAGATGCGAACTAGCACTGGCTGCATATCGACCAGCTCATCCAGCGCAGATTTCGCATCGTCAAGCCAGAGCATTTCGCGATGCGGCTTGGCGTGCGTTGGCTCGATGCGATCCATTTCTGTCGCAAGCGGAATGATGTGAAACAGCGCGTCAAACAATGCGTTGCAAACTTCCTGCACCACATAGGTTGCGCCGCCGTACCCCATGAACGGCGTGCCGGTGTGGCGACGAATGACCGCACCGGGAAACGACGCAGGGATATAGGCGCAGCGCCCGCCGGTTTCTGCGGAATACATACGCTCGTTAAAGCTGCCGAAGAGAATCAACGGCGCCTTTTCTTTGATCAGTTTGCGAATGCTTTCGTTGTCCGTCTTTGCGCCGGGGATGCGCGACACCGCAAAGTTGCAGGGCAAGCCCAATTCATCTTCAAGGAAGTGGCGGAGACCGCGTGTGTAGGTCTCGGTCGCGACCACAGCGAAGCTCGCTGTGCCGAAAAAGTCCTGTGTCACCGAGCGCCACAAATCCCAAATGGGCTTGATCGTGGTGTGACGTTCGCGCTCGATGAACGGCTCGGGATCGAGGCCCAGCAATTCGCCGAGGCTGCGCAAAAATTTCGTCGTGCTGTGCAGCCCGATCGGGGCTTGCAGATACGGCCGCTCCATCGATTCGCACAGCAAGCGACCGAACTCGCGGTACATGCAGATGTTGACCTTGGCATCGGTCAGGTTGCGCACTTCGGCCAGATGCGTTCCCAGCGGAAACGTCAAATTAATTTCAGCGCCGATGCCTTCAACGAGGCGACGAATCTCGGCGAGATCGCTCGGCATGTTGAACATGCCGTAGGCCGGGCCAATGATGTTCACAAGTGGCTTCGTACCGGCAGGACGCTCACGAGGTGGTGGCACGCCGCGTTTGTAGCCGTATTCCGCGAACACCCACAGCATTGCGCGATTCGCGCTCTGCCATTGATCCTCGTCAATCGTGCGTGGCAGGAAGCGTTGAATGTTGGTGCCTTGCGGCGTGACGCCACCGCCGATCATCTCCGCGATGGAGCCGGTGACGACGACGGCTGGCATGTCAGGGTCGAGCACCGCATGCGCCTTTTTCATTGCGCCTTCGGTACCTTCGCGACCGAGCTGCTCTTCTGCCAATCCTGTGACCACAATCGGTAACTCATGCGGTGGCAATGCGTCTGTGTAATGCAACACGGACGTGACCGGCAAATTCTCGCAACCCACCGGGCCGTCAATGATGACCTGCAAGCCCTTGACGGCGGTGAACACGTACACCGCCCCCCAGTAGCCACCCGCACGATCATGATCGAGCACCAGCATCAGATCATCTCCTCTGCTTTGCGGGCTTTGGCCTGGGCGGCGATCTGCTTTTTGTAGTGCACGCGGAACTCAGGATGATCGTTCGGCAGGTCTTGCCAGATGCCAGCAGTTGCACCGACACCAACGCCGTCAAAGAACTCACGCATTTCGATAAAGCGGGATTTATTGCCGAGCGCTGAATTGATAACCGTTGCTAACGAGCCCGCTCCAGCCACACCCATGAGCGGACGAGCCGAAATGAGGTTGGTGAAATACAGCGCGGGAATCATCTTTTCTTTGGCGGCCTGCACGACAGGCGTTGTGCCAATTGCAAGATCAGGCTCGAACTCGCGCATCGCGGCAAGATCCTGCTCTAGCGACGCGCGGAACTGCACATGCACATTGTGCGCAGCGAGCCATTCACGATCTGGGTCGCTCCATTCGGTGCGCGGGCAGGCCGTGCCGACGTAGCGAACATCAGCGCCGCTTTCCACCAGCAAGCGGGCGACGAGGAGCTCAGAGCCTTCGTAGCCGGACAACGTGATGCGGCCCTTGATTGGCGACTTCGCAATCGCGCCTTTGATCATCGGAAGCAATGCGTTCTTCGCGGCGTCAATCTTCGCCTGTTCAACGTTTGCAGCAGCGCCAATAGCTTGCAACCACGCCTCAGTACCTGACACGCCAACGGGCGCAGAGCCAACAACCGTGCGACCCGCCGCGTGAAACTCACGAACGCTCGCGGTGTAGAAAGGATGAATCGCACCGACGACGGCGCAGTCGAGCGCCGCATAAAGCTCGCGCCATTCGCGGGTCGGAACAACCGGCCCGGCAGCCAGGCCCATCGGGGCCAGCATCATGCCGATTTGCACCGGATCAACCGGGAACATTTCGCCGAGCAAGGTCACCGTCGGCTTTTCGCTGCGACCATTTTTTGGCGCTTGCACCGGGCCATTTTCAGCTTCGGTACGAGCATATTTGAGCATCGCACCGGCAAGCACATCTTTCGCCTCGGCATGCGTCGGCACACCGAATCCTGGCACATCAATACCGATGATGCGAACGCCGTTGATTTCTTTCGGCAGCAATTGAAGCGGTACGCCAGACGCCGTGGGCACGCACAAATTGATCAAAACAATCGCGTCGTACAGCGCGGGATCAGCCAGCTTGTAGGTCGCTTCGCGAATGTCCTCGAAGAGCTTGCCAGTGACGAGGCTCTCCGAGTTGAACGGAACGTAACCAACGGTGCGACGTGCGCCGTAAAAATGCGAGGTGAACGTCAAACCGTAAACGCAGCACGCCGAACCTGAAAGCACAGTTGCGGTGCGGCGCATGCGAAGCCCGACGCGCAAGCTGCCAAACGCGGGACACATTGACTGCGGCTGATCATGGGGGCCAGCGTCGGCCTTGTGCGGATAGTCTTTGGCGTACTGTTTGAGCACGGCGCTTTTGCCTGCTGCATTTGCAGCGGCAAGCATCTGCTCCTTGCCCGAATGGCAACCCATGCCGTCACCCGTCAACGCAGCGGGCACAGCCACGGTGGGCTCAAGTGCTGCGATTTCGGGATTGATTACTTCTGTGGTCATGGGGCTGATGCTTAGTTCAAACCGTGTCGTAAACGACTTCGAGCGACTGTTTGGTGAGATCGGTTTTGCCGCACATATCAAACTGTGTAGCTGGCTCCAACACAACGTTGCGGCCGACGACATCGCTGGCAAACAGGCCAAGCAATTGATCCTGATTCAGTGGCTTCGGGCGCACCGGTGGCGCGAGGCCAACGTTTTCGGCAAGCGTCTCAAATAACGAGGCCCACTGCGTATCGGGGCGTCCAATGATTTCGTAGTTCGCGCTCTTACGGCGGATGTCATCATCGGCAGGAATCGCGGCCAATACAGGAATACCTACGCGTTCGGCGAAGGCTTGTGCCTCGCCGGTGTGGTCGTCCTTGTTGATGACCATGCCAGCGACGCCGACGTTGCCGCCGAGGTTCCGGAAATATTCAACGGCGGAGCAGACGTTGTTGGCGACGTACAAAGATTGCAAGTCGTTCGAGGCAACGACGATCACCTTTTGACACATATCGCGAGCAATCGGCAAACCGAATCCTCCACACACGACGTCGCCCAAAAAGTCGAGCAAGACGTAGTCAAAACCCCATTCATGAAAGCCCAGCTTTTCGAGCAATTCAAAACCGTGAATGATTCCGCGACCGCCACAGCCGCGACCGACTTCGGGGCCACCCAATTCCATCGCAAACACGCCGTCGCGCTTGAAGCAGACGTCCCCAATCAGCACAGGTTCACCGGCTAATTTTTTCTTGGCGGACGTTTCAATAATTGTGGGGCAGGCGCGACCACCGAACAGGAGCGACGTCGTGTCGCTCTTGGGATCGCAACCGATCAGCAAAACTTTTTTGCCCTGCTGCGCCATCATGTAGGAGAGGTTTGCCAGCGTGAAGCTCTTGCCGATGCCGCCTTTGCCGTAGATCGCGATGATCTGCGTTTCTTTAGTGACCGCCGAGGTCGAAACCTTATCTGGCTCAATCGCCGCTTCCGCGCGCAGGTTCTGTTTCATGAACGTCATCGGCGTTCCTGGGGAAACAGGTGAGCTGCCCGTTGGCGTACTACAGGCTTGACTCATGCGCGACTACTCCAATTTAGAACCATTTTTAGGCAAGACGCGTCACCAAATGCGGTGCGGTAGGCCGTGTCAACGCGAGCGGCGTCATCGGCCTGCTCGTGATGCGTAATAAGACCGGCGAGCGAGAGCGCGCCCGATTCTGCGAGGGCCTTGACGGCTGCGAGATCGGCGGGCTGCCACTGGGCGGCAATGCGAATACGAGCTTCGCACATGAAGGCTTGCGCGAACGCGAAGGACACGTTGCCTTCGTAGAAACCAGCGAGCACAACCTCGCCACCGGGCGCGAGGCGTCCGATCAATGTATCGAGCAAGCCTGCGTCGCCGGATACGTCGCAAATGCTGTGATAGCGGGCGTCTTTGTCGTCGGCGGGATTAACCACCGTGTAGCCGACGGCACCTGTGGCTCGGGCTGGGTTAGTTTCCCAAACGACTGGCTTTTTGCCAGCAGCAACTGCGATGCGTGCGATCAGACGGCCCAGCACGCCGTGACCAATGATCAGGTCGGGCTGTTGTTGATTGGCAGATACGTGGAAAGCGGTGGCGGCGAGCGCGAGCAACACGCCCTCTTCGGCCAGGCTGTCGGCCAACTGCATGGCCTTAGCTGCGGGAATGATGACTTTGGATGCTGATCCACCGAACAAGCCACGCACTTCGCCGTAGCACTTCGCGCCGGGAACGTACACGAGATCGCCGATGCGATCCTGAGCGTTGCGACCTGCGTCAGCGATTCGGCCAACCGATTCGTAACCGGGCACCAGCGGATATCCCATTCCGGGGAATTGCGGCATGCGACCGGTCCAAAGCAAGCGCTCGGTACCCGTGCTGATGGCACTACGGGTCACATTAACCAGAACGTCGTCGTCACCCATCGCAGACAACGGTAGCGATTGAAGCGCTAGCTGCTCTGGTTGCTGAAATACGACTGCGACGCTATCCAAGTTGTTTCCTCTGATCCGGGCTGTTGATGCGTGTCAATTAATGTCGACATTTCCGCAGCCCTTGAGTGTCATTCTATGAAGACATTGCAATGTGTCAACTGATATTTACACATTTATTTGAACTTTCGTAGCTGCATCGCAGCAAAACACCGATTGCCCTCACGACTTCGTGGCAACGATGACGCTGGTTTGGAGTGGAATGCGGGTCGGCAGCAGTCGAATTTCGTCAAAACCCGCGCTGCGCATCATTTCGGACAGGCGGGCAAAGCTGCGCGCCTCGCCACGCCCCATGGCGAGGAAATAGAAACCGAAGTACGCACCGCCAACGGTCTCCGCGCCGGGTATTTCGGCGAGCGGCTCTGCAACCAGTAGCGTGCCGCCGACGGGTAATGCGGCCGCCACAGTGCGCAGCAAATGCGCAACACGCGCGTCGTCATGGTCGTGCAACACGCGCACCAGGCTGACGATGTCAGCTCCAGTTTCGGTATGTAGAGGCAACGGATCGTTGAAGAAATCACCGCCTGATGTTTTTGCCCGGTTTGCGAAACCTGAATGCGCAAATTGGTCTTGCGCGCGCGCCACCACCGGCGGCAAATCAAACAGCCGGAGCTGCAGGTGGGGCCAGCGCGAGCCCACGCCCCGCAGAAACGCGCCCTCACCGCCGCCCACATCCATGAGGCAGCTGTGCTCGCGGAACGAATAGGCGGCCAGCACTTCGTCAGCGATCAACGACTGCGTGGACGACATCAATGCGCTGTAGGTGGACGATTGATCGCCGCGCAATTGGTCAGGATGTTCAACGCTCGCGTACGGCCAATAGGCTCGCATCTTGGTGCCCGTGCGTTCGCCCCGCAGCAGCGCCACTGGGTCGTCCAGATCGCTGTACAGCGCGGCGTGATGCAGAACCAGATTTTGCAGGCCCTCGTTGGCCACAAGCGGGGCTCCCAACGCGCCAAGGCCCACCGTGCCGCCCGAGCGCCGCTCAAGCAGGCGCAGCGCCACTGCCGCCGTTACCAGTCGCTCACACGCGTCGATGGGCAATTTGACTGCGCCAGCCAGCTCGGCCACTGTCAATCGCCGCTGCGAAACAAGCGCGAAAATTTTCAGCTCAACGCATGTGCGAAGCACTTGTGAATAAACGAAACCAGCGACCAGATCGAACACGGCGCGGGCTCGACGGCGCGCAATCCATCGCAGTCCGGGGACGCTGCTGGCGAAGCGCGTGAACCGTGGATTCACCAGCAACCGGTCGCGGGCCTCCAGCAATTTTTGGAGCAACGAGGTCTCCGCGCCGATGAGGCGTGCGTCGGGCTAAACCGTGCTACGCCGCGCGCAGACGCAGACGCTTGGGCATGAGTCGACCCGCCTCTGCCGCGATGATCGCGCGCAGCGGCACCGCACCAGCGCATTCGGGAATTGAGTCCACCGCATTCGCGAGCAGCAAATTCAACCGCTGCACCGCCCCTGCGATGCCAAGATCAATCGCCGCGCTCGGACGGCCGAGCGCCGCATCGCGGCCTACGGGCTTGCCCAATTCTTCCTCAGTATCCACCGCGTCGTGCAAATCGTCAGCCACTTGATACGCCTCGCCCAGCGCCATACCCAGCGCGCGCCAGGGCTTGGCATCGTGCCCCGCCGCCGCCGCACCCGCCATGGTGGAGGCCACAAAAAGCGCGCCGGTTTTTGCCTGTTGATAGGCCGCGAGCGACACCGTTGATTCGCATTCCCACGCCTGCCCCGCCGCGATCCCGTGCGGCGCGCCGACGGACTCAGCCACGATGGCAAGCAAGGCTGGAAGCCGCTGTGGCGCGACCAAGCCAGCGCGTGCTATTTCCTGAAACGCCAGCACGATGAGCGCATCGCCGCTCAACACCGCAAGGCGTTCACCGTGTGCCCGGTGCACTGAGGGCTTGCCGCGACGCGATGACGCGTTGTCAAAACAAGGCAAATCATCATGAACCAGGGACGCGCAGTGCATCAATTCAATCGCGACCGCAGCCGCATCGGTGCATTCCGGATGATCCTCGCCACACGCAGCAGCAACGGCCAGACACAAGCGGGGTCGGAAGCGGCCGCCGCCCGGAAATACCGAGTAATTCAACGCTGCGGCGAACTTTGGCGGGCACTCATTTTTCGCTCCTGCTTCGGTTGGCGACTGAGTCGCGCGCTCCAGGGCCCGGGTGAGTGCTGACTCAATACGATCAATCGCGTACATCGCCTATCCTTCGCTTCTGCGTGCCTAAAACACAAACTGTCAAGTAAACTTGACACTGCAATGTTGCGAATCATATACATCCTGCGCTCAAAAGGTCAAATACTTTGCTGACGGGCACACAGTCGGGGCTTTTCAGGGGATGAACGCCCGACGCAAAAAAGTCGTGGTGATCGGCTCTGGCATCGGTGGCCTCACTTCCGCGCTTTTGCTGGCGCACGCGGGCTGCGAAGTCACAGTACTGGAACGGGCCGCAGCTCCCGGCGGCAAACTGGCGGGGGCGGAGGTCGGCGGCAGCGTGCTGGACGTCGGCCCGACCGTATTCACCATGCGCTGGGTATTCGAGGAAATCTTCTCGGCTATCGGCGAGTCGCTGGCGGACGCGATCACGCTCGACCCACTCGAAATCCTCGCGCGCCATGCATGGTGCGACGGCACGCGGATGGATTTGCATGCAGACATTCATCAATCGGCTGACGCCATCGCCGCTTTTGCGGGCGCAGCGGAAGGCGCGCGGTTCCTCGCGTTTTGTGCGCATGCGAAGCGGATTTACGACACACTGGAGCCCGCCTTCATCCGCGCACCGGAGCCCAGCTTGGTTCGGCTCGTCCGCGACTTACTGCCGCGCCGACCGGGCGACTTATGGGCGATTACGCCGTTCAAGAGTTTGTGGAATGTGCTCGGCACCTACTTTCACGATCCGCGCTTGCAGCAACTTTTTGGCCGCTACGCCACCTATTGCGGCGGCTCTCCGTGGCAGTCGCCCGCAACGCTCATGCTCGTCGCGCACGTCGAGCGGTCAGGCGTGTGGAGCGTGCGCGGCGGCATGCGGGAGATTGCCCGCGCGATGACTTCGCGGCTTGAATCAAGCGGCGTGACGCTAAGGTGCAACGCACACGTTCAGGAAATTATCGTGAGCGGGGGCCGAGCAAGCGGCGTTGTTCTGGCTTCGGGCGAAATACTGAATGCTGATGCGGTCATCGCCAATTGCGACGTGTCGGCCATCGCCTCGGGGCTGCTCGGCAGCAATGCTGCAAGCGCTTCCGGAATCCGCGAGGTCAGCGCAAACAAGCGCTCGCTTTCAGCCATGACCCTCGCGCTCAACGCCCCCACATCGGGCTTTCCCCTGCGTCGTCACAACGTATTTTTCTCCTCTGATTACGCCCAAGAATTCGCGCAACTCTCCGGACAGCGACGCATCCCCGATATGTCCACCGTCTATGTCTGTGCGCAGGATCGCACGGACAACGAAATCCCGGCGGGCACACCCGAGCGGCTGTTTTGCATTGTCAACGCACCGTCCAATGGCGACACCTACGCGCCTGATAATGATGAGATCAAGCGGCACACCGATGCCGCGTTGACCGTGCTGCAACGCTGCGGATTGAGCGTCGATCAATCGCAAAACCCGGCGCTCATCAGCACCCCGAATCACTTCAACGCGCGCTTCCCCGGCACCGGCGGTGCGCTCTACGGTCGCGCGCCGCATGGCTCGATGGCAAGCTTTCAGCGTCCCGGCGTGTGCAGCGCATTGCCGGGGCTGTTCCTCGCAGGCGGCAGCGTGCATCCGGGACCGGGCGTGGCGATGTCCGCGCTTTCGGGCCGCATGGCCGCAGCCGAAGTTTTGAAGCAGTGAGTCACCGGTTTGACGCGCCGGTTGCCAACGGCGGCTACGCCTGGTGGTACGTTGACGCACTCAGCGACGACGGCCATTACGGGCTCACGCTGATTGCGTTTGTCGGCAGCGTTTTCTCCCCGTACTACGCATGGGCACGACGCAAACACGGGGCGCAAAACGTCGATCCGGAAAATCACTGCGCCATCAACATCGCGCTCTACGATCTGTCGAACAACAAGCGCGGCGTCAACGCATGGTCGATGACCGAACGGCCCAGGGAAAAGTGCAGACGTAGCGCCACGACCTTCAGCGTCGGGCCTAGCGCTCTCGAATGGCAGGGCGACGAACTCGTCATAAAAATTGATGAACGCTGCGCGCCCGTACCAAAGCGTTTGCACGGCACCATCAAGCTCACGCCCACCGTTGCGCTCGAAGCGAACGACTACACCGTGGCCATCGACTGCGACGGCAATCACGCCTGGCAACCACTCGCGCCGTCAGCACGCGTATCGCTCGATTTAGACCACCCCGGGCTCGCATGGGACGGTCACGGCTACCTTGACAGTAATCGCGGCAATGCGCCGCTTGAGAGCGCATTTACATCATGGCAATGGTCACGCGCACGCCTCGTTGATGGCAGCACGGTGGCGCTGTACGACGTCGAGCACACAGCGGGAACACGGTTGCAGCTTTCGCATCACTATTTCCCGTCGGGCGAACGTAGTCTAATTGCCGCCCCTGCGGCCTGTGCGCTCGCCACAACGAGCTGGGGTATCGCGCGCTCAACGCGGGTCGATAGCAGCGTCTCGCCAATGATCGTGTATACGCTGGAGAACGGCCCGTTCTACGCCCGCTCGCTACTCGCCACGGAAATCAACGGGGAAAGGGTTCACGCAATGCATGAGAGTCTGTCGCTTTCGCGATTCGCGAATCCCGTGGTGCAAGCGATGCTGCCGTTTCGCATGCCACGCTGGTAGTGGATTCGGGCGCTGCGGCGCGACGCTGGCGTGCTTTGCGGAAATCCGCTGGCGTAGCAAATATCAGCTTTTCCACAAAAGCCTTTGCACACTGGGTCTGAAAGCGATAAATCGATAAAGTCGATAATTAACGTTTTTCGCTTGTAGCCCACATGCAATAGGGCATAGCTCAAAAAGCTGCACTACCGCCGATGTATCGTTACGCACCGATGTCCAGCCGGAAAAATGTCACCGGCGACGGTCAGTATCGGATGGTTTCGGATCTTCCGGTTTGTCGCGACCATCGCCCGGTTTGCGCCGCACGGTCCAGATTTGATACGCACAGAAACCCAGCACGATTGCGGCGAATGCGATGATTTCGACGAGGCTGTAGTACTTTGAATCCATCATTCGTAAATCCTTTTGCGGGTGCGAGAGCGAGAGCGCGCCCGCGATCAGCTGGATACGCGACTCTGGTCCTGTCGCTCAAGTCGCTCGAACAGATCAACCAGCCAGAGCGCGCGATCCTGAATATTCCACCACGGCATCGAAGGCGCAGCCGCATTGGGCTCTACGTTCAACGGGCGATTTCGGTTTGCAGTCGCGGTGGCCGTGGCGATGGCGATAGCTGAACTCGCGGCATCCGCATCAACGACTGCACGAATCAGGAATGCGGCCTCCTCCAGCGGTGCGGGGCTTGTCGACCCGGATCGATCAAGCGGCAGCACCAGCCCGCGACTCAATAGCGCGGCCTTGCGACGACCGCTGACGACCGCGCGCTGCGTCACGGAGTCAAGTCCATTTCGCTCGACCTGTCGCCCGATTTCCTGATACAGCGTTCGCGCCGCGCCGATCCCCGGACGGCAGGCCGCGGGCAACTCCGCGATGCCCTGACCAATCCGCTCGTAGAGCTTGTCCGCAGCGGCAAGCAGCCGTTGCACTACACGTCCCAACCCAGGCGTGAATGACGGTTGATCGAGCCACGCGTCGGGGTCAATGCCTTCCGCGCGCAGCCATTCCAGCGGCAGGAAGAGACGCTTCTCAACCGCGTCCTCACCGACGTCGCGTGCGATATTTGACAGCTGCATCGCGACACCGAGGTCGCAGGCGCGGGCCAAAGCCGATGCGCTGCGCGCGCCCATCAACAGCGCCATCATGACGCCCACTGTGCCCGCCACGCGCACAGCGTAGCCGTACAGATCATTCAAGGTTTCGTAGCGGCGAAAATCCGCGTCCCAAGCGAAACCTTCGATCAGCGCTTGAGGAATTTCCTGCGGAATCGCGAAGCGCGTTGCAACATCGGCAAACGCTCGATCCGCAGACGCCGCACTCGGCTGGCCGTTGTACAAACGCGTCAGGCGATCGGTTAAATCTGCGACTGCCCCATGCTTGTCGGCCTGCAAATCAACCGCGTCGTCAGCCACCCGACAAAACGCATACAGCGCGAGCGACGGCTCGCGCACGGCCTTCGGCAGCAACAGTGACGCAGCGAAAAAGGTGCGCGAATTCTCTTGCAACAAAGCGCGGCACGCAATGATGTCCTGAGCCGCTTCGCTGCGGGCTTCGGCGCTGTTCGGTCGCTGGTATTTGGCGCTAGACATCGTGCGCCAACTCGCTAACGTTGTTCGTGAACGTACTTGCGTCAGGCACAATCGAATCGAGCACTCGCGCCGAGGACAACACACCCGGCAGCCCCGCGCCGGGATGCGTACCTGCGCCGACCAGGAACAAATTTTCGATGTCTTCGCTCTTGTTGTGCGGACGGAACCATGCGCTTTGCGTGAGGATCGGCTCCAGCCCAAACGCAGCGCCCTGCACGCTGTTGAGCCGATCCTGAAAATCTTGTGGTGTCAGGCAATGCGACGTAACAATCTCATCTTTCAGGCCCGGCAACAACGTGGCGGAAAGTGCTTCGCACAAGGCATTTTGATAGCGCGCCGCCTCGGTCGACCAATCGGTGCCACTGGCCAAATGCGGCACTGGTGAGAGCACATAAAACGCATCGCACCCGGGCGGCGCGAGCGACGGATCGGTCGCGGTGGGGCGATGCAAATACAGGCTGAAATCGTCAGCCAGTTTTTTGTGTTTGAATATGTCTTCAAGCAGCTCACGATAGCGCGGCCCGAGCAAAATGGTGTGATGCGCGACATCATCATATTGGCGTCGAGTGCCGAAGTACCAGACGAACAGGCTCATCGAATAGCGGGCTTTCTGCAGACGCGCATCGGTCCAGCGTTTGCGTGCTTTGGTCGGCAACAAATGCTTGTAAGTCCAGGCGGAGTCCGCGTTGGAAACGACAATGCTTGCTGCGATGTCTTCACCTGATTTGAGCTTTACGCCGGTGGCCTTTTGTCCATCAAGGGTGATGTGATCGACTTCAGAATTGCAGCGCACGCTGCCGCCTTGCGACTCAATCAAACCAACGAGTCCCTGCACGAGCTGGCCGGTTCCGCCCATCGCAAAATGGACGCCCCAACGTCGCTCCAAATGCGCGATCAGGCAATAAATTGACGTCGTTGCAAACGGATTTCCGCCGACAAGCAACGGATGAAACGAGAGCACCGTGCGCAACCGCTCATTCTTGACGTAGCTCGCGACGAGCCCATACACCGTGAGATAGCTTTTGAGCTTGACCATCTGCGGCACGATCTTCGCCATCGTGGTCCAGTCATCAAACGAAACATGCCCGAGCTGCTCAAAGCCCACACGAAAAGTCTCTTCTGAGGCCTTCATGTAGCGCTCATAGCCATCAGCATCCGAAGGCGAAAGCCGCGCAACTTCAGCGCGCATGTGCGCTGCATCTCCGGTGTAATCGAAGGTCACGCCATCGTCAAAGCGGATGCGATAGAACGGCGTGACGGCGCGCAACTCAACGTCATCGGCGAGATTTTTCCCGCATAGTTTCCACAAGTCTTCAAACAGAAACGGCGCGGTAACAATCGTGGGGCCGGCATCGAAAGTGAAGCCGTCCTGACGATAAACGTAGGCGCGGCCACCGGGCGCATCCAGCTTTTCCAAAACTGTCACACGATATCCGCGCGCGCCCAGCCGAACGGCTGCGGCGAGGCCGCCGAATCCGCTACCGATAACAACGGCGTGGGGACGCACGTCTGCGTTTTGTCTTTGCATCTGGCCGTGGCTATTCAACGATTGCATCAAACTTCAAACTTCTTTCAATTGCAGAAAACACAGCTTCAGGTGCCTCCTCATGCGCCAGATGGCCGAGACCGGGCAGGCGCGTGATCGACGTTTGCGGCAACAGCGCTTTCACACGATCAGCCTCAGACGCCGGGACGGTACGATCATTGCCGCCCACGATGAGATGAAGCGGCGTTTTTAATCGCGGCAAATCTGGTTGCAGCGCGTTCAAGTTCCAGTGCGCCATCATTTTCAGCGCTGCGGCCGCATGCGAGGAATGCCGCATCAACTCGCCATAGCAGGCCATGCTTTCCTCATCAATCTTTGAACCCGTGCCGCGCAACAATCGCTCGGTGACAGCCGGGTCGCCTGCGCGCCATGAGAACAGTCGCGGCACCAGCGAATTGGCAGCGAGCAGCTTCGCGAGCGGCGAAAAAATTTGACCCGGCAATCCTTGCAAAGGAAGCATTGCACCATTAATCGACACGATGGATTCTGGCTGAACCAGGCCATCGAGACTCATTCGCACAGCAATCGCGGCACCAGCAGAGTGCCCAATCAGGAGACTTGGAGTGACAGCCAATTCGGCCAACAGCCGCGTGATCAAAGCCGCAAACGACGGCAGCGAATGGTCATCATCAGGCGGCGCGCTCGAAAAACCATGACCCGGCAAATCAGGCGCGATAACTCGAAAATTCTCAGCCAGCAACGGCGCGAGACCGCGCCATGAATGGGTCGCAGCGCCGGTTCCGTGCAACAACAAAACAGCCGGGGCCTGCGCCCTGCCCATCACCTGGACATGCCAACGTACGCCACCAGCTTCGACAAATCGACTGGCCTTGCGGTGCGGCCACAAAAGCCCGCTTGCGTGCCACTGCGGTGCGCTCACGGGTTTTTCGCCATCTTCGCGCGCTCGGCCCGAACGGCCGCCGAGATCACCGGCGCGGCGGCATAAGGCAGGCCCAGATAGCGACCGCGCATCGCTTCAGCCAACAGTCTCGCCGAGTCTTGCGGCTGCGGCGAGGTGTCGATCATGAGCGTGGTGTATCCGCCGGCCCGAAGCCGCTTTGCCGCGTCGAGCGCGTCGAGCGCTGCCTGCGGGCGACCGGGCGTACCGTCGCGCGCGACATTGGCGCGACCATCGGTCAAAAAAACAATCGTGGTGGTCATGCCACGACGGCGGGCGGCCTCGGCGATTGCTACGGCCTGATCGATTCCGGAGGCGAGCGGCGTGCCACCGCCACCGGGCAGCGCAGTGAGCGAGCGTTTGGCGCGCACCAGCGAGCGCGTGGGCGGCAGCAGAACGTCGGCGATCTTGCCGCGAAAGCTCACCAGCGCGACCTGATCGCGGCGGATGTAGCACTCAGCGAGCAACAACTCCACTGCGCCCTTCGCCTCGGCCAGTCGGTGCAAGGCCGCCGAGCCCGAGGCGTCGACGGCAAATACGGTGAGCGTTTCGCTGCGGAAGGCTCTTCGTGCGACATGCCAGTCATCGCGCTCAACCAAGAGCTTGGGCGACAACACAGCGCCCACCAAGGCGCGGCGCTCACGCAATTCACGCCGCACCGGTTGCCACGGTGCAGCCGCGCGAACAGTGGCGAGCACATGTACCCTGCCCCCGTGGCGCGCGTCGCCGCGACGAGGCGCTAACGGCCTGCCACGCTGTTGCGACTCACGCTCACGACCGTAGCGCCCCTGCGCGCCTGTTGCCGCGCTGTGTCCACCCAATTGCTCTGCAAGCTGCCGCAGTAAATTTGCACTGAGGGCAGCTCGCGAAGATTCAATCATGCGATCAGACATGGCGGAATCATCAGGCTGATTTTCTGCGTCGGGGCTGTTATCGCGGTTTGGGTCTTCGCCTTCACTGTTGAGCGAGGGCTGCTCATCTTGAGGTGGCGGAGGCGTCGGTTCTGATGATTGCTGTGGCTCGGAGTCGGCCTCAGTCTGTTCGGACTCTGCTGGCTGTTCGTGCAGCTCAGGCACGCGGGTTGCACGCGGCGCAAGCACCAGTTGTGCGGCGAGTGCGAGATCCTCGTCGACGATTGTTTCGCGCTCCGCAATCGCGGCAGCAGTGCAGCTGACCGCGACGGCGAGCTGTTGCGCACGCAGCGCTACAACGCCCATGGCATCGGCGGTCTGGCAGATCGCCGTGACACTATTTTCGTCAACGACGACGCTTCGTTCGAGCGCACAAGCGCCCGCTGATGGCCGCGAGGATGCAACGACATTCAGAGCGGTATCGAGCGACGACACACCCGCCAAACGCGTGGACACAAGGGTCAAATCGATCATGAATGCGACACGGTCTAACAACGCTGCCGGTGGGCGCTCGTCGTCATCGAGACTTTCGTCGTAAACGATTAGCAGCCACTTGGTTTGATCCACGCGCTGAACGCCATCGCGCTCGGTGCGAACTAAGCCCGCGTCCATTGCAGCTGCGAGACGTGCGGCGACCGAGGACGTGACTCGTTCCGCCATCGCGACCTGAAGCACACCGTTATTGGCTTGGGCGAGGAGCCCTTGTTCGGAGATGGGGCGGCCCGCCGCGAGCGTGGCTTGCAGATCAAGGCCGCCCAGCAAGCGGTCATCTGTTGTCGCAAGCGGGAGTCGATGCCACCGCATTGATCCTCGCGCATCGAGTGCAGACTTAAGTCGCGCAACCCATTCGTCGCGAACTGGGCCAGAGCGCGCACGGATGCACACACCGCCCAGTCCAAATGGATTCGCGGCGAGCAGGTCAATCACCTGCAACGCACGCATCCAGCGTGACGCCGCCTGCTCGGCCAGCTGATCAGGCGTCAGATCGACAGGGGCGCTGTTGGTCATCGCGAGAGTGCCCAGCCGCCGCTTCGGTCAGGCCACCGCCGTAACGCGCGCCGAAAGTTCGTCACCAAACACTTCATTCAACACGCGCTCAACTCGGCTTGAGGAACCGGCGTCATCCAGTGGATCGCGGCGCAGACGATGACGCAACGCCATCGGAGCCACGCGTCGCAAGTGGGTATCAGTCACCGTCGTCGCGCTCTCGAGTGCCGCCAACGAACGCCCGGCGCGCATCAGCGTCAGCTCACCACGCAGCCCGTCAGTACCGAGCGCGATGCAAATTTGGGCAGCGCGTTCGAGCACAGCATCGGGGATAGCCATCGAGCCAACGCGTTCGCGAGCCCCACTCAACTGCTTGCGCAACTTGTCTTCCGCGCGCTTCCATTGCGCTGCAAATTCCGCAGGCTGGCGCTCGTAGGCATCACGCCGCTGAATGACGGCAACGCGTTCAGGCACTGTCTTTGGCGTGGTCACATCGACCGACAAACCAAAGCGATCGAGCAGCTGCGGGCGCAGTTCGCCTTCCTCAGGATTGCCGCTGCCAACCAGCACAAAACGCGCCGGATGGCGCACGCTCAAGCCTTCGCGTTCGACCACATTTTCGCCGGATGCTGCCACGTCAATCAGCAAATCTACGAGGTGATCCTCCAGTAGATTCACCTCGTCGATGTACAAAAAGCCCCGATGCGATTTGGCAAGAAGGCCCGGCTCGAAAGACTTCACCCCGCTGGTCAGCGCCGCCTCCAGATCGAGCGCGCCGATCACGCGGTCCTCCGTCGCCCCGAGCGGCAGATCGACAACAGGTACGGGCGTGAGATGGCTTTTGATTGTCGCGCCACTGGCTTTGAGTGCGGCGCACTCACTGCAATTGGAACCGGTTGCCGCTGGGTCACACCCGTAGCGGCAGCCCGTGGTGACGCGCATCTTGGGAAGTAGGGCAGCGAGCGCGCGCACCGCCGTTGACTTTCCCGTGCCGCGATCGCCAAGCACCAGAACACCACCCACGCTCGGGTCGACTGCCGCGATCAGCAGCGAGAGCTTCATTTCGTCTTGACCGACGATGGCTGAAAAGGGAAAAGGTGCGTTAGACATTCGGGTGAAACTTTGAGGACTGCAAATTTGACTAGGGCTGAACTAGCCGGTTTGGCGTGAACGAAGACGGAGGCGCACATCAACCAGATGCGCGACCAATGCAGCAGACAAGGCAGCGGCAATCCAGAGTGAAGGGGCCTGTACCAGCGCTGCTTTCAACGCCAACACTAAAAACAATCCAGGCAGCAAGCCCGCGAGCAGCGCGCTGAGCGACCAGGTTCTGCTGCGTGTCCGGGCTGCGACTGCGAAGACCAGCGCTTCGAGCGCCATGACCGCGATCACCACATCGGCGATGCGACCACTGCGAAACAAAGACTCGACCATGTCCACTAGACAACCTTCAACGACGCATGCAGCGAGTTGATACGATGCATCGTCAAACCCGCCCAACAAACGGTGCATTCAGCGAGACGATAGCGGCATTGAGCACCGACGCAAACGATACCCACACGAGATACGGCACCAGGAGCCAGCTTGAGTGCCGCGCCCAACGCCAGAAGAACACGATGAGTGCAAGTATGGAGAGCCACAGAAAGCCCACCTGCATCAACGCCCAGTCGGGACGCTCTAGGTAGAAAAAAAGCGTGCTCCAGGTCACGTTCATGACTGCGTTGAACGCGAAAAGCACCAGTATGAGCAGCCGCTGACGCGCCGATAACGCGCGTCGCCACGCCCAGACGCCTGCGATCGCGCAGCAAATAAAAATCGTCGTCCATGCGGGGCCAAACAACCAGTCTGGCGGCTGAAAGAAGGGTTTCTTAAGGCCGAAATACCAACCCCCCAGCCGCGTCAGCCCTGCTCCCGTTGCCGCGACAGCGGCAGCAGCCAAAGCGGCGATGAGGGACTGAAGCCAGATCGCAGTGCCACCCGCTCGTTTCGTGTCGCCAGCCTTAATCATGGGCGAACGAGCCCGGTCAGATGGGCCATGTCTTTCAGAAAGATACGAAGGTGCGCCATCGGATCGGCCTTGACCAGCTTCTTGTGCATATAGGCCTGCCAGGTCAGTCGCTGAACATCGGGGTCAGCGCACATCGTGACGAAGCGCTCGCGACGCTTGTCGCTTGAATACCAAAACGATTGCATGATGCCAAGAATCCAGAACACCCGGCCATGTGCTTTCATGAATTTCTTGCGGGCCGTTTTGAGCGCACCGGCTTCACCCGTGGTCAGGCACAACGCGGCAGCGTCCCCTGCCAATTGTCCGCCCAGCATGGCGTAGTAAATCCCCTCGCCAGAAGCAGGCGCAACGACGCCGGATGCATCACCCGCAAGCAACACGTCGCGGCCATTGTCCCAACGCTTTAACGGTTTCATCGGAATCGGCGCACCTTCGTGGCGAATCGTTTCAAGCCCGGTCATGCCGCAGGCTTTGCGCATGTCGGCGACCGAGCCGCGCAACGAAAACCCTTTGTTTGCGCTACCGGTGCCGATGCTCATCGTGTCGCCGTGCGGAAAGATCCAGCCGTAGAAGTCGGGCGACACGGGGCCTTGATAATAAACATCGCAGCGCTTGGGGTCGTAGGACGCGCCGTCGGGTGCGGGACTGGCGTCGGCTTTCGGCGCACGAACGATCTCGTGATACGCGAAGACATACTTCAGACGATCTGCGCCGGGGACTTCCTGGCGGCCGACTTGAGACAGCGCACCGTCGGCACCGATCACGAGTTTCGTATGCAGCGCCGCCTCTGTTGTTTCGCCTGATGGTCCACGCGTTTCGTAATGAACCGTGACGACACCGTTTTCACGGGATATTTTTTTGTAAGTTCCGGTCAAGCGTTCTGCACCGGCGTCGCTGGCTCGGACTCGCAACCACTCGTCGAAATGCTCACGGTCCACCATGCCGACATAGCCGCCATCGATGGGCATGTCGACGGCGCGACCCTTCGGCGAAATCATGCGCGCCGAGTTGACTTTAGCGACGATGAGGTTGTCGGGAATCTGAAATTCATCAATCAGGATCGGCGGCACCGCGCCACCACACGGCTTGATACGCCCCGCGCGATCCAGCAGCGCAACGCGATGTCCCTGACGGGCGAGCACGCTTGCGGCGGTTGCCCCGGAAGGCCCGCCGCCTACCACGACCACGTCAAAAATATGCGCTGAATTCATGAGACCACCTTTACTACAAACAGACGTTTCACTGATCGTTAACTACGGGTGAGGGATTGGTCGAGAAGCTCACGAACCACCACCAAAGTCACGTACTGCAAACGCACAAACCATCATGCCCGAAACAAAAACCGGGATGCCAAAGCCGCTGTACCAAATGGCATGACGGATGGGATCCTTGAGAAATCGGCGCATCAAAACGGCTTGCAGCACAACGAGCAGCGCCACCGCGACGGCCTGCCAAGGCTTATGCCATGCAAACAGCAAAGACACCACAATGCATTGAGCGCCGAGCATGATGACGCAGGCGCAGAGTGCAGCGCCGGGTACGCCCAGTAGAACAGGAAGCGAGTTGACGCCCATCTTCTCATCGCCCTCAATCGATTTGAAATCGTTGAGTGTCATGATGCCATGCGCCCCGATGCTGTAGAGAAGGGCAAGGCTCAATACCGCGAAATTCGGTGGCGACCCGCCTAGCATTACAGCGGCGCCGGTGACCCATGCAAGCCCTTCGTAACAAAGCCCACATGCGGCATTGCCCCACCAACCATTGCGCTTCAATCGGAGCGGGGGCGCGCTATAGGCCCATGCAAGCAGTAAACCGACTACTGCCGCCGTAAACCCCCACTTACCCAGAAGCGACGCGACAAGCAGAGAAAGAACCGTCCAGCCGCACGCCACATAAAGCCCCCACCGTCCGGGCATGCGACCCGATGGAATCGGGCGTTGCGGTTCATTGATTGCATCGACATGTCGATCAAACCAGTCGTTGACCGCTTGACTGGTCGCGCAAACCATCGGGCCTGCGAGCACCACGCCCAAAATCAGCAAAAACCAATTACCGTCAAGCGCAACACCTGCCGAAACAACGCCGCAGGCAAACGCCCACATGGGAGGAAACCACGTTACCGGCTTGAGAAGTTCCAGAACGGTAGAGGCGCTGGGCACGGTGGGCGACCCAACGACAGCGGGTGAAGATACTGCTTTCATCGAATCTGCCGCCTGTACTTAGTGGCTGAGCGGTTCGCGAGCGTTGGCCTCGTCGGGTGGTAAGTTGCCGAGACCATAGCGGCGCATCTTCACGTAGAGGCTTTGACGGCTCAAGCCCAGCATTTCGGCTGCTGCGGCGCGATTGTCCTGAGTCAGCTCAAGCGCGGCTTCGATGCAAAGCCGCTCGATGATGTCGGTACTTTCGCCGACCAGATCCTTGAGGGGCACGCGCCCGACCAATTCGGTTAACTGCTCAAGCGAGCGCGGTTGTTGGCGTTCGGTCGCAACAGACGGCGCAGCGCCAGCACCCAGGCGACGACCAATATCGCGAATTGAAAATCCACAGAACTGCTCGCGTCCGCTGGACACGATGACAGCGGATACCTCAACCTCGGCCAGATTGCCTTGAGTTCCGCGCAGGGTCGTGACAAAAAGCCGCACTGCACCGTATTGCCGCAGGTTAGTGACCAGCACGTCAAAGTCCACGGCAGTACGGCCCAGCCACCGATCAAGGCGCTGACCACAGGCCTCTTCTTCCGACGCAACTTGAGAAAGCTCGACGAACGTGCTGTTGGCCGCCACGACCAGCCCTTCGCGATCCGTCATCACAAAGCAATCGGGCGCGACCTGAATAAGGCGATTCATGATGCTGCGAGCGCTGTCATCGGCCCTGAGCGGCGTAAATCGCACTACGAACAAAGCGCCGGGCTCTTGCCGAACATAAGCGCAGGCGACAAAAAACTCCCGACCGCCATCCAGTAAGCGCACATGCGCCTCGTCGACCACGCTGCTAACACGCGCTTTGCCAAGCTGCGCTGCTACGGCTTTGGTACTTTCGGCATCAAGGCCTAACGGAAAAATCTGTCCAACCAGCGGCGCACTTGACAAAGCCAGTAAGCGATTGGCAGCGGCGTTAGCTTCAACCACCGTCAGGGTTCCCGCGTCGATCACGAGAGTCGCCTCGGACGACAGCTGCAACGCCACGCGATAGAGCGACTGCGCATCGCGCAAACGCCAATAGTCGCGCTCAACCGATTGCTGCGCCTCGACAAGTCGCTGCTGCAACGCCGCATTCGAGCGCAAATCCCGCCCCATCGCCACAAGCGTGCCCTGCGAGCCAAATCGACGAACCGCATAGGAGACAGGGACATCGATTCCGCGTACCGACGGATGATTGAGCTGCCGCCAAACCGTGGGGCTGTCGTTCACCGCATCGCGCAATAGCGCCTCAACTTTCGGCAACGACTCTTTGGTAACGGTCGCGTTCCAAAGCTTGCCAATCCAATGCCGCCCCCCGTTGTCTAGAAGCGACACGTCGTTGCAATAAACCTCGCAGATTCGTCCTTCGGGATTCAGCAGTAATGTGACGTCAATAGCGGCAGTAAGCGCAATCAGCGCAGCACGTGTGTCAATCTCGCCCAGAAGCGATGCGACGTCGACCGCCATAACAGTGTCAACTGTCGCAGCAATACTCGCGTCGTCATGTGTCGAATGCTCTGGACTGGACAACCCAACTGCTCCCAGGAAATCTAGCGTTTAATATGATCTGAAGTTCGAGCAGAAACTGCCCGCTCGCCGCGCGATACCGCATCCGGTGCGTCTTGCGCGGTGAAATCGGCACCGGCGGTCACGGCAAACTCCGGGTGATCAACAAAGATCGGACCACCCACCATGACAACAACGTCCGGGTTACGCGACACATGACGCAGTGTGGTCACAGCTGTGGTCAGCGCTTCGAGCTTCACTTCACTTCCCACAGAAATTCCAACCAAGTCATACCACTCTTCGCCAACCTTGGACGCGACTTCGTTGTAGTCGCCCGGCAGATCGCTCCAGACTTCCCAACCTGCTCTTCTGAAAAACTCAGAGAGCATGAACAAGCCAAGCGTGTGCTGCTCTTTTGGCGCGGAGACAAGCAAGGCGCGCCGCGGTGTCGCTGCACTTTTCTCAGTCTCCTGAAATTTTGGGCTCAAAGCGTGCAACGACTGCTGCAAGCGCCACAGCCCCAGCGTAACTTCGCTGAAATTTGCCCGATCCGCATCCCAGTCACATCCGAGCTGACGGGCCGCAGGAGCGACCCAGTCGAGATAGACCCGATCCATGGAAACGCCGCTCGCTACCAGCGCCTCGATACGAGCGACTACCGTCGCGGAGTCGGTCTGGAAAGCAAGGTCAGCAAAATCCGAGACATCTTTGGCTGACGGCGCGGCCGGAACGATAGGCGCACTGATGGGTGCGCTCGGCAACGACACTGCAAGGCCGTGTGCCTGCGCGAGACGGGGGATAACCTGGCCGCGAATAAATTGCGTCAGCTGAAAAGCGTGCGCTTGTGTTGCCGAATCGCCCGCAACCGGAAGCGGGAACGAGTGGCGCGCCTCGTTTCGCAGCAAGGCTGTGCGCGATGCGGAGCCTTCGTGCTGTGTGGCACTGGTTGAGCTTTGCTCGGACTGAGCTGAATCTGTCGATGACTGTTGACCTACTGACATGCGACGCCTCCCTTGTGAACCCAGAACGATTGCAAACAAGCGTCGTCCCGCGTGCTCACGACGGCCTCTCCAGCGCGCGAACACAGGCCCTAAAAACCATGACATCACGACTGGCGATGCCCGATGGTCGATCCGCCAGCGCATGCTTGACGAACTGTGGTTAGTAGACGCTGCCGCAGATTTCATGTCAAGCGCTTGTTACGACTCACACCAGGGTTTGAACAATCTTCGAATACGCCCCTTTAGAAGCCGCAAAAATGGAACCCAATTGCGGCTTGCCGGTAGCTTGTTGATATTAGACGCTCGTGAAACCTGAGTGTCAACTTTTATTTACGTCAAGTTGACTTGACACATTGTGCGAACCGTTCTAAAACTCAAATCAAGCAGTAAATCGATACGAAATCTCGTGCAAAACAAGTCCAGTCCGCATTCAGCTTTGTACAGCCCAGCAGAGCGCATACGCCGCGACGCGACGCCGTGGACGCTGGTTCAAGGCGTACTTGCACCCATTCAATTTTTTGTGTTCATCGGCAGTGCAATATTGGTTCTGCGCTATCTGACCACCGGCGAAGGCCTGACCATTGCAACTGCTTCGGTGGTACTGAAGACCTGTTTGCTCTACCTCATCATGGTGACTGGTTGCATCTGGGAGAAGGAGGTTTTCGGTGTGTATCTGTTCGCCCACTCGTTCTACTGGGAAGATATGGTGAGCATGCTGGTGCTGGCATTGCACACGCTATACCTTGTGTCGCTGATATTCGATCTGATGTCGCCGCGCGCCCAGATGTGGCTGGCGCTGGCGGCCTATTCGACCTACGTTGTTAACGCCACGCAGTTTGTTTTGAAGCTGCGTCGTGCCCGACTCCAAACTAGCATCGAAGCCAATGAACGTCGCTCGGCGGAAGGAATTGCAGCGTGAATGCTTCCGATTCATTTGACTGCGCCACGGAAGAAGTGAGAACGACCAACACCGTCGCAACGAGCCGCGTGATTCCTATCGGCAACGCCGCTCCCCCGGTTCTCAAGCAGCGTGGACAGCGCGAAGTCTTCTGTGGTTTGACGGGAATCATCTGGCTGCATCGCAAGATTCAGGATGCGTTTTTTTTGGTGGTCGGATCACGCACTTGCGCGCATCTGATTCAGTCTGCAGCAGGCGTCATGATTTTTGCTGAACCGCGCTTTGCGACAGCGATCATCGACGAGCGCGATCTGGCAGGACTCTCCGACGCGAATGACGAACTTGATCGCGTAGTGACTCGCCTTCTAGAACGTCGCCCGGACATCAAACTCTTGTTCCTTGTCGGTTCGTGCCCTTCTGAGGTCATCAAGCTCGATTTGTCGCGCGCCGCGTCACGGCTTTCCCGGCAGTTTGACAACAGCGTCCGCGTGTTGAATTATTCGGGCAGCGGCATCGAGACCACATTTACGCAAGGTGAGGACGCATGCCTGGCCTCAATGGTGCCACCCCTCCCTGCTGCAAGCGTCGATGCGCCTGCCGCGTTGATGGTGGTGGGCTCTCTGGCTGACGTCGTTGAAGATCAATTCGCCCGCACCTTTGCGGCTCTTGGGCTTGGACCGGTGAGCTTCTTCCCACCACGTCGTTCAACCGCGCTTCCTGCGGTGGGACCGAATACACGCTACATCCTCGCGCAACCATTTCTGGCCGACACCGCTCGCGCGCTTGAAGAGCGTGGAGCGACGCGCATTCCAGCACCGTTTCCGCTGGGCGTAGAAGGCACGACAGCGTGGATCAGCGCTGCGGCGGCAAGTTTCGGCATCAGCAACGCAACCGTACTGAGCGTCACCAAAAGTGCGCGTGAGCGGGCGGCAGCCGCGGTCAGTCGACTGCGCTTGAAGCTCGAAGGCAAGCGAATTTTTTTCTTTCCTGATTCGCAGCTCGAAATTCCTATCGCGCGGTTCCTGTCTCGTGAATTGGGCATGCAACTGGTTGAGGTTGGCACGCCGTTTTTGCATCGTCAACATCTGGAGCAAGAACTGGCGATGCTGCCGACAGAAACTCAGTTGTCTGAGGGACAGGATGTCGAGCGTCAACTCGACCGTTGTTTCGCGTCGAACCCCGACATCGTAGTTTGTGGACTGGGTCTCGCCAATCCGCTCGAGGCCAGAGGATTGACCACCAAGTGGTCAATCGAACTTGTCTTCACACCGATTCAGGGCTACGAACAAGCGGCCGATCTCGCCGAACTGTTCGCACGGCCGCTACTGCGTCGTCAACTTTTGGCTGCGTAGGGAGACCAACCGTGCAGCTCACAGTCTGGACATACGAAGGCCCGCCGCACGTGGGAGCGATGCGCGTCGCGACAGCGATGAAGGACGTGCACTACGTATTGCACGCTCCGCAAGGCGACACCTACGCTGATCTCCTGTTCACCATGATTGAGCGCCGCAGCGCTCGGCCTCCGGTCACCTACACAACGTTTCAGGCGCGCGACCTGGGTAGCGATACCGCCGAGTTGTTCAAGATGGCAGCGCGCGAAGCGTACGAGCGCTTTCAGCCAAAAGCGATGCTGGTTGGAGCTTCCTGTACCGCAGAATTGATTCAAGACGATCCGGGCGGTTTGGCGCTGGCGCTTAACTTGCCTATTCCGGTGGTGCCGTTGGAATTGCCCTCGTACCAGAAGAAAGAAAACTGGGGTGCGGCAGAAACGTTCTATCAAATCGTGCGCAAGCTCGCGAAACCCAGAGCCGTACCGAAAGAAGCAACCGCAAAACCGTCGTGCAACATTCTGGGCCCAAGCGCATTGGGTTTCCGTCATCGCGATGATGTTCGCGAAATAACGGGGCTGCTCGAGCGCCTTGGCGTTACTGTAAATGTTGTCGCACCGTTAGGGGCATCGCCCGATGACATCGCGCGACTCTCGGAGGCTGATTTCAATGTCGTGCTGTATCCCGAAATCGGAATGCAAGCTGCATCTTGGCTCACAAAAAATTTCTCACAGCCTTCAACAAAAACAATTCCGCTAGGGATGCGTGCTACCCGCGAGTTCGTCGCAGAAGTCGCGGCTCTGGCAAAAATTGATGCGGCTGAATTTCTCAATACGGCAGAGGCCGACACTGCCCGCGCGCCCTGGTACGCCAAATCCGTCGATTCGACCTACCTGACGGGAAAGCGCGTATTCGTATTCGGCGACGCGACCCATGCGATCGCCGCGGCCCGCGTCGCACACGAGGAAATGGGTTTCAAAGTCGTAGGCATCGGCACCTACAGTCGTGAATTCGCGCGCGAAATTCGTGAGGCGTCAAAGCGATACGACGTAGAAGCGCTCATCACTGACGACTACCTCGACGTAGAGGCAAAGGTTCAAGAGTTGCAACCTGAACTGGTTCTTGGCACGCAGATGGAGCGTCATATCGCCAAGCGGCTGGGTATTCCTTGCGCGGTGATTTCTGCTCCTGTCCACGTTCAGGACTATCCCGCACGGTACTCGCCGCAAATGGGCTTTGAAGGTGCGAACGTGCTGTTCGACACTTGGGTTCATCCGTTGATGATGGGCCTTGAAGAGCATCTGCTCGGCATGTTCCGGGGTGACTTTGAATTTCACGGCGAATCCGGGCCTTCGCATCTGGGCCATGCGACACCGGCACCGTTGCCAAGCTCGGAGGTGGCAATGGCACACGCAGCCGCTGTGGAAGCAGAAATCGCAATTGCGACGGCTCAATTGGTGCCGCCGGAGTCGTTCGAAGTGACGGCTGTCCCCCCGCCAGTAAAGCCCTCGGGGCCCGCTACGTGGGACGCCGTCGCAGAACGTGAGCTGGCAAAAATACCTTTTTTTGTTCGAGGGAAAGCCCGGCGCAACACCGAACGCTACGCGGCAGAACATTCCATTGACCTGATTACCTTGGAGACCCTGTATGACGCCAAAGCGCACTTTGCTCGCTAGCAGTTCAGCGGCATCGACGCCGATTCGCGTCGTCGTGGTGACGATGGACTCTCACATGGTCAGCGCGGGCGCTCGGGCCGAAGCCCGCTTGCGTGAAACCATGCCTGGGCTGACACTGACGGTTCACGCCGCTGCCGAATGGGCAGGCAATGAAGCAAAACTTGCTCGCTGCAACGCAGACATCGCGAACGGCGACATCGTGATCAACACGATGCTCTTTATGGAGGATCACTTCCAGCCGGTACTGCCTGCGTTGAGCGCTCGACGCGACCAATGCGATGCGATGGTGAGCTGCATGTCCGCCGCCGAAGTCATGAAGTTGACCCGCATCGGAAAGTTTCAAATGGACAAGCCCGCCACAGGGGTCATGGCCATGCTGAAACGTCTGAAAGGTGACAGCAAGAAGGGGACGACCGAGCAGCCCAGCGCTTCAAAGGGTGCGCAGCAAATGAAAATGCTGCGTCGCCTGCCACGAATGCTGCGCTTTATTCCCGGCACTGCGCAAGATGTTCGCGCCTACTTTTTGACGCTCCAATATTGGCTCGCTGGCTCGGAAGAAAACATCGCGAATCTGGTTCACGCGTTGGTAGATCGCTACGCTAGCGGCCCGCGCAAAGGATTGCGTGGATTGTCCAGGGTCGGCGAACCAGTCGAATACCCGGAAGTAGGCGTCTATCACCCGCGCATGGAAAGGCGCATGGCGGAATCGCCAGACGCGCTTCCGTCGGTTGCAACTGGCGGCAAACGTGGGACGGTGGGTCTGCTGCTCATGCGATCCTACGTGCTGGCTGGCAACGCGGATCATTACGACGGCGTGATTACGGCTATGGAAGCCCGCGGGCTGAGCGTGATCCCTGCTTTCGCCACGGGTCTCGACGCCCGCCCTGCCATCGACGCTTATTTTGTTAAGGATGGTCGTCCGGTGATCGACGCGATGGTCTCGCTTACCGGCTTCTCATTGGTGGGCGGCCCCGCCTACAACGATTCCAAAGCGGCCGAAGAAACACTGTCGAATCTTGACGTTCCATATCTCGCTGTGCATCCCGTTGAATTTCAGACGCTTGATCAGTGGGGCGGCTCCGCCAGAGGCTTGCTTCCAGTTGAATCGACCATGATGGTAGCCATTCCGGAGCTCGATGGTGCTGCCGGGCCGATGGTTTTTGGAGGTCGCGGCAGCGGCACGGAAGTCGCCTGCACGGGCTGCACGCGCGGCTGTACCTTTAAAAATGTCGTCGATTTACACGATATGCATAGCTGCATCGAACGCGCAGACGCCCTTGCTGCGCGTGTAGGCAAACTGGTGGATCTGCGCCGCTCCGATCGTGCCAAAAGGAAGATTGCTGCCATCGTGTTCAACTTTCCACCGAACGCAGGCAACACCGGCACCGCGGCGTTCCTCTCGGTGTTTGAGTCGTTGTTCAACACAATGAAAGCGATGAAACGTGAGGGCTACACGCTTGATGTTCCTGCTGATGTAGACACGCTGCGGAACGCCGTCATTCATGGCAACGCGGACAAGTTTGGCGCGCAGGCGAACGTTCATACCCGAATCCCCGCCACCGATCACGTTCGTCGTGAGAAATATCTCAAAGAGATTGAAGCTCAATGGGGTCCGGCACCCGGAAAACAACAGAGCGACGGCAGCTCCATCTTTGTACTGGGCGCGCAGTTCGGCAACGTATTTGTTGGCATTCAGCCCGCCTTCGGCTACGAGGGTGATCCGATGCGTTTGTTGTTTGAAAAGGGCTTCGCACCAACGCATGCGTTTTCGGCCTTCTATCGCTGGTTACGCGAGGATTTCGGGGCTAACGCAGTGCTGCATTTCGGCACGCACGGCGCGCTTGAATTCATGCCCGGCAAGCAAAGCGGTTTGTCTGCAACATGCTGGCCCGACCGCCTGATTGGCGACTTGCCAAACTTGTATTTGTACGCCTCCAACAATCCGTCGGAAGGCACGATTGCCAAGCGCCGCGCTGCCGCGACACTGATTAGCTATCTGACGCCGCCCGTGGCGCAGGCGGGACTGTACAAAGGCTTGATTGACCTGAAAGATGCGCTCAATCGCTATCGCAGTTTGAGTGACGATGATGGGCACGAACAGGTTGAACTCGCGGCGATGATCCAGTCAATGGCGGCTGAGCTTCAATTGGCGGCTCCGGCGCCGGAGTGGGGCCGCGACGCGCAGTCGGCAATTGCAAAACTGACTGACTCGCTGCTGGAACTTGAATACACACTGATCCCACACGGGTTGCATGTGGTGGGCCAAGCACCGAGCAAAGCCGAACGCATCGATCTGCTGCTGTCAATGGCCGAGGCATCACACGGCGTTGCCGCTGACCGTGTCGTCGTCGAGGCCCTAGTGAATGGCGCTACGCCAGAACAGGCCCTGGCCAAATCCGGCAACGGTATGACGGTCGATTCCCTGTCGCTGCTGCGAGAACTCGCTGCCGCTGACAAGTTGATGGCGGAGGATCATGAGATCGACGGCATCCTCCACGCGCTTGACGGCAGGTTTTTGCGCCCCGCACCGGGCGGCGATTTGTTGCGCACCCCGGCTATTCTCCCCACCGGTCGCAATCTTCATGGTTTTGATCCGTATCGCATTCCAAGCGCGTTCGCGGTTAAAGACGGCGCACGGCAAGCTGCTCGCCTGCTTCAAAAACACATGGACGATGGCAATGACTATCCCGAGTCCATCGCGATTGTTTTGTGGGGCACGGACAATCTGAAGAGTGAAGGCGGTCCGATTGCACAGGCGATGGCCCTGATGGGCGTTGCGCCGCGCTTTGACGGCTACGGACGCTTGGCTGGCGCTCAATTGACGCCACTGTCTGAACTTGCACGACCGCGCGTCGACGTGATCATCACGCTCTCGGGCATCTTCCGGGATCTGATGCCGCTGCAAATCAAAATGCTCGCGGAAGCGGCCTTCATGGCTGCAAGCGCAGATGAGCCGCTAGATCAAAACTTCATTCGAAAACATGCGCTTGCCTACCAGGCGGAGCATGGCGGCGATCTCGAAACCGCATCACTGCGCGTGTTCGGAAATGCGGAGGGTGCCTACGGCTCCAATGTAAACAGTCTGGTCGACAACGCGCGCTGGGAAGAAGGCGACGAGTTGGCCGAGACGTACAGCCGCCGGAAAGGCTTCGCGTATGGTCGCAGTGGTCGTCCGGTACAGCATACGAAGCTCTTGCAAAGCGTGTTGGCAAAGGTTGATCTCGCCTATCAAAACCTGGACTCGGTGGAACTCGGCGTCACAACCGTTGACACCTATTTCGACACGCTCGGTGGCATCAGTCGCGCAATCAAACGCGCCAAAGGTCCTGATGCAGCGGTCGCTCCGGTCTATATCGGCGACCAGACACGCGACAGCAGCGGTGGCGGTGTTGTGCGCACACTGAACGAGCAAGTCTCGCTAGAAACACGCACTCGCATGTTGAATCCAAAATGGTACGAGGGCATGTTGAAGCACGGCTACGAAGGTGTGCGCCAGATTGAAGTCAGCGTCACGAACACGCTTGGCTGGTCGGCCACAACGGGCCAGGTTGATCCGTGGGTTTATCAAAAGCTCACCGAAACCTTCATGCTCGACCCGGAAATGCGTGAGCGTTTGGCGGCGTTGAACCCGACCGCATCTGCCAAAGTAGCCAACCGGCTGCTTGAGGCGCACCGTAGAAATTATTGGTCGCCCGATGAGACGGTGCTCGCCGCGCTCCGCGAGGCGAGTCAAGAAATAGAAGATCGCATAGAGGGAGTCTATGTGCCCTCAGTTACACCCCAGAAAGTTGCTGCATGAGTGAAGTCGCCGTCCCTATCTCCTCGATCAAACGAGGTCCTGCGCCTTCCCGCCCTGACGGCGAAGGCAGCTTGCAGGTTCAACTTGATCCCAACCTGAAAATTGGCAACGCCAAGGTTTTTGCTGTCTACGGAAAAGGTGGTATTGGCAAGAGCACCACATCGTCAAACCTCTCCGTCGCCTTTAGCAAACTTGGCAAACGAGTCCTGCAAATTGGTTGCGACCCGAAACACGATTCGACGTTTACGTTGACAAAAAAGCTGATGCCGACTGTGATTGACGTACTCGAATCAGTGGACTTTCATTCCGAAGAATTGCGCGTGGAAGACTTTGTTTACGAAGGCTACAACGGCGTGATGTGCGTTGAGGCGGGTGGGCCCCCAGCTGGGACTGGCTGCGGCGGCTACGTCGTCGGTCAAACCGTCAAGCTATTGAAGGAGCATCATTTGCTCGAAGACACCGACGTCGTTATTTTCGACGTACTGGGCGACGTCGTGTGCGGCGGCTTTGCTGCTCCTTTGCAGCATGCTGACCGCGCATTGATCGTGACCGCCAACGACTTCGACTCGATCTTCGCGATGAACCGAATTGTTGCGGCGATTCAGGCCAAATCGAAAAACTACAACGTTCGCCTCGGTGGCGTGATCGCCAACCGCAGCGCTGCGACCGACCAGATCGACAAGTTCAACAACGCTATCGGTTTGAAAACGATGGCGCTGTTCCCAGACCTTGATGTGATTCGCCGCAGTCGCCTGAAGAAGGCCACCCTGTTTGAGATGGAGGACTCGCCCGAACTCGCAGCGGTGCAGGCTGAATACATGCGGCTGGCTGCAAAACTGTGGGCAGGTACCGAACCGCTGACGGCGATGCCAATGAAGGATCGTGACATTTTTGACTTGCTGGGATTTGATTGATGAATCAAAGTAACTCGGTGGCACTCAATGATTCAAGCGACATGCGCTATCAGGCGCGGCGTGGCGAGATTGAAACGTACTTTGATCGTACGGCCGTCGACGCTTGGGCACGGTTGACTTCGACTGCGCCGGTCGGTCGCGTGCGCGCTACCGTTCGTGCTGGTCGCGACACGATGCGGGCAACCTTGCTGTCATGGTTGCCTGAGGACTTGAGCGGTCTTCGCGTGCTCGATGCTGGCTGCGGCACCGGCGCGCTTGCGGTCGAAGCGGCGCGGCGCGGCGCGCATGTCGTGGCGATTGATCTTTCGCCGACGCTAGTCAATCTCGCAGCTGAGCGCATGCCTGAAGATTTGAAAGGCCGTGTCGATTGGCATTCCGGGGATATGCTGGATGTGAAGCTTGGCGAGTTTGATCATGTGGTGTGTATGGACTCCGTCATCCACTATCAAACGGCGGACGCGGTGAAGGCGCTCGCAACGCTAGCCGAACGTACCTCTCGCTCAATCGCATTCACTATCGCGCCCGGAAACGTGGCGCTGAACGCGATGTTGAAGATCGGTCAGCTCTTTCCGCGTGGTGACCGTTCGCCGTCCATCGTGCCGACGTCGCCTGTTGAATTGGGCCGCAAGTTAATGGCCTGCGAATCATTTTCAGGCTGGAACGTGGAGCGCAGCCAACGCGTCAGCAGCGGCTTTTATAAATCTCACGCACTGGAGCTGGTGGCACCATGAACGTCGCTCGCGCGCAGGCCTTGATGTTGCAACAGTGGCGCAAAATTGGCCCACAGTTTCTTCCGTTCGCCGATGCGGCAACGAAAGATTTGCCGCTTGCACGCCTGTTGCGTTTATCGTTGTTTCAGGTCACCGTCGGCATGGCGACAGGACTCCTCGTCGGCACGCTGAACCGAGTCATGATTGTCGAGCTGAAAGTGTCGGCTGCGTTGGTCGCGGCGATGATTGCGCTGCCGCTCTTGTTTTCTCCATTCCGCGCGCTGGTGGGATTTCGCTCTGACACGCATCGTTCCGCTTTCGGCTGGCGGCGGGTTCCGTTCCTTTGGCTCGGAACGATGGTGCAGTTCTCAGGCTTTGCCATCATGCCGTTCGCTTTGCTGTTGCTATCTGGTGATCATCAATCGCCGATGTGGTACGGACACGTCGGCGGGGCGTTGGCCTTCCTCCTCGTCGGTATAGGCATGCAAGTGACGCAGACGGCGGGCCTTGCCCTCGCGACCGATTTGGCCACGGAAGAAACGCGGCCACGTGTGGTTTCGCTGATGTACGTGATGCTGCTGTTCGGTACGCTACTCGGCAGTTTGGCGTTCGGATATTTGCTGCAAGGGTTCACTCCGTTGCGCCTGATTCAGGTCGTACAAGGTGCCGGGCTCCTAACGTTTCTGTTGAACGCTACCGCACTCTGGAAACAGGAAGCGCGCCAACCTGAACGGGCCGCGCAGCAAAGAGCCGCGAAGGAGCCTCGCGCAAGTTTTAAGTCCTCTTGGGCCGCGTTCACCGGGCATGGCAAGACACGTCGCTTTTTGCTCGCCGTCTTTCTGGGTAGCGCAGCATTCAGCATGCAAGACATCATTCTGGAGCCCTACGGCGCGGAGGTTCTGGGCCTGTCAGTAAGCGCCACCACACTGTTGACGGCATTCACAGCGGCGGGCGCGTTGGCGAGCTTCATGCTGTCGGCAAAACTACTTCGCAGCGGGACGGATCCGTTCCGCCTGTGTGCGTTCGGTTTGATGATTGGAGTTCTTGCCTTTTCTTTCGTTATTTTTTCTGCGCCCCTGCAATCATCGTTTTTGTTTCGTTTAGGCGCGATGCTGGTCGGATTGGGTGGCGGCTTCTTCGCCATCGGCACTTTGACCGCTGCAATGAGCATGGATAACAAGGCAGAGGCTGGGCTCACGTTAGGAGCATGGGGTGCCGTTCAGGCCACTGGCACCGGTCTCGCCATCGCTGCTGGCGGTGTACTTCGCGACACCGTCGCGTACCTTGGACAACTTGGTCTGCTTGGCGATGTTATGAGTGCGCCAGCAGCCAGTTATAGCGTTGTGTATCACATCGAAATTGGCTTGATTTTCCTGACCCTTGTCGTGCTGGGCCCACTTGTGCGGCGCATCACGGCGAACAAGCCTGCCGGCACCTCTTTTGGTCTGGCCGAGTTTCCAAAGTAGTCCACCGCATGATTCACATTTTCACTTACACCACAAGGAGGTACACGCTATGAAAGGCGCACTCGGTTCATACATTGATATCGCACAGGTGATGCTCTACCTGTTCTGGATTTTTTTTGCAGGGTTGATTTATTACTTGCATCGCGAAAACAAGCGAGAGGGCTATCCGCTCGAGCATGACGGCCCGAGCAGGAAGATTGTGCAAGGCTGGCCAGCTGTGCCAAAAGCAAAAACCTATCTGCTACGCGACGGCACGACACGCAGCGCGCCTCCGGAGAACAGTGTGGAGCCGCCGCTCAACGCGTCCGCGGTGGGCCGCTCGCTCGGTACGCCTATGGATCCGCACGGCGACGCCATGCTTGCCGCTGTCGGCCCCGGCTCATACGCTATGCGTGCCGATGTTCCCGACCTGACCTTTGATGGTCACCCCAAACTCGTACCCTTGCGCGTTGCAACCGACTACCACCTGGAAACCGCTGATCCCGATCCACGGGGAATGCCGGTGTTTGGTGCGGATGGCGAAGTCGGCGGCACCGTAAAAGACGTGTGGGTTGATCGTTCTGAATACATCCTGCGCTACATCGAACTCGAAGTAAAAGCGGCAGACGGTCCGGCGCGTGTTTTGTTACCGATGACCGTTGCACGAATTCAGAACGGGCGCGTCACGGTAAATTCGATTTATGGCCAACATTTTGTTAACGTTCCGCGCACTAAAAGCGCCGATTCCATCACGCTGCTTGAAGAAGAGAAAGTCATGGCCTACTACGGCGGCGGCAATCTCTATGCGCATCCCTCACGTCAGGAACCTTTGGCATGATGTACGTTGCACCAGAGCATGAGTTTGAGGCAGTGCACGGGCTACCCGCCGCGCTGCCCGCCGGAGAAAACATCATTTGGCAAGGCTCACCGGACGTGTCTTCCTTTGCACGCAACGCATTTCACATTCGTGCGTTAGCCGGTTACTTCGCCTTGCTTCTGGTGCTGCGTGGTGTGTTCGCAATAGCCGACGGCGCGAACTACAGCGAAGCACTGCGCTCTGTTGCGCCACTATTCGCACTAGCGCTTGTGGGGCTTGGCCTCGTATGGCTGCTCGCATATCTCGCTTCGCGTGCTGCGGTTTACACACTGACGGATCGCCGCATTGTCATGCGCATTGGTATCGTGCTGAGCGTCACGTTCAATCTGCCCTTGACGACCCTGACTGCTGCCGGATTAAAAATCAACAGCGACGGGACAGGCGACATTCCGCTGTCACTTCAAAGCGAATTCAACATCGCGTACCTGCATTTGTGGCCACATGCACGGCCGTGGCAACTTCGAAATACGCAGCCAATGTTGCGCTCGATTGCCAATGTGGAACGCGTGGCTGCGCTTCTGACGAAAGCGACGCTGGCGCTACAACCCGCCGTGAAGGCGAGCGACCGGTCAAGCAGCGATAGGCTCAACCAACCCTCGTCCGCCGTGCGAACAGGCGGGCTGGCAAACGCCTCCTAGTCGACTCAATTTAGGTTTTCACCAGCGAGTTTAGTGATGCAAACAACGACCGCGCCCGCTCGGCCGACCTCTTCGATGACAGCCCCACTGGTCGCAATCGCCGTGGTGGTACTGGGCACCATGGCCTATGTTTTTTTGAAGCCGGAACGAGGCGTCGACGTGCCAACTACGATTGCAGGATCAAAGGTGGCGGTGGTGACAACCCGAGACATTCGATTCGAAGATCAACTTGACGGTGGCATCGAAGTGCGCGACGCTAACACCAATGCAGTGATCGAGAGGGTCGCACCAGAAACCAACGGATTTATGCGCGGCGCCGTGCGCAGTCTGGTGCGTGAGCGCAAACGATCCAACATCGGTGCAGACAAACCTTTTTCAATCGTCGCGTTGGCCGATGCTCGCCTTGTGCTTCGGGACAACGTGACGGATCACGAAATTGACCTCGCATCGTTTGGCTCGACCAACGCCGAGGTATTTTCCAAATTGTTAAGTAAACAAGAAACTGCAACCACAATGAGTAAGGCAGCTCCATGAGCGCATCGCTTCTCGCCCCACCGCGCTCCAGCGTCGTTTCAGAAAACGCTTCATGGCTGGGACGTTCGGTGACCGTTCCATGCACGGTCGAACTCAGCAACACCGCCGAGACACTGCATGCTCACGTAGAGCTTGATGGCATTGAAGTGGGTCCCGGCGACGAAGTCTTGGTGCACGACGCTCCATTCATCGTTGCCTTCGGTGAGCACACGGTGTATCACCGCAGCGCCACTGTATCCAAAGCGTCTTGGTTCGCGCGAATCTGGACTCGCATGTGTTCGCGCTTTGAATTGACGGCACTCTATGAGGTGAGTTTCTCACCGGATCGACTGTGCCAATCCCATAATTTTTCCCGGAGCCGTAAGCCATGAGCGTCCTTGAAATTGAAGCTGCGCCCTCCAATACGCATGAGGCCACCGAGCGAGCGCAGACGAACACGTTACTGTCACCTCGCTTCTACACGACGGACTTCGATGCAATGGATCGCATCGACATTTCGCTCGTGCGCGCCGAATGGGACGCGCTGATGGAAGAATTTCGGCTTGATCTAAATCGTGGACACTTCGTGCGGCCTGCCGATATGGATCGTGACTTTTCGGAACTGCCGGAAGGTCTGTATCGCGAGTTCGTCGATTTCATGATCAGCTCGGTGACCGCTGAATTCTCGGGCTGCGTGCTTTACGCAGAAATCAAGCGTCGCGTAAAAAATCCCGAAATGCGAAAACTCTTTGGCTATATGAGCCGCGACGAGTCGCGCCATGCTGGCTTCATAAATCAGTGGCTTAAAGATTTCGGTATCGGCGTGGATTTGGGGTTCCTGACAAAGGCCAAAAAGTACACCTTCTTTCGTCCCAAGTTCATCTTTTACGCGACCTATCTTTCCGAGAAAATCGGCTACGCTCGCTACATCACCATCTTCCGCCAAATTGAGCGTCATCCGGAGCTGTGCTTCCACCCGATTTTCAAGTGGTTTGACCTGTGGTGCAACGACGAGTTTCGTCATGGCGAGGCGTTCACACTGTTGATGCGCTCGGATCCCAAATTGCTTCGCGGCGCGAATGTCTACTGGATTCGCTTCTTCCTGCTTGCCGTATACGCAACGATGTACGTGCGAGACCATGCACGTGTCGAGTTTCATAAAGCACTCAACGTCACGCCGAGCGATTACGATTTCACGGTGTTCCGCATCACCAATGAGATCACCAAACAGGTGTTCCCGGTGACACTCAATCTAGACGACCCACGTTTCCGCGCGGGCCTTGAGCGCATGCGCGTGTTGGCGCTCGCCATTGACGCTGCAAAAACGCGTGGCGGTGTCATCGGCGGGCTCAAGCGGTTAGGCCTTGGCGCATGTGCCGCAGCCACTTTCGTTCGGCTCTATTTACTACCCACGAACTCGCATACGCTGCCTGTCGATATGCGACTTCAGCCTACCTGGTAGACAGCACCGGTCGACATAAATCACATGGAAATACTCGCTGCCGTTGCCTGCGCTGCCCTCCTTTGGTGGTTTCTCACCGGCGTGATTTTTTTTCTCGACGGGCTGCACAAGCGAACCCACCTTTGGAGCCTCGGCGCTGCAACGCTGGTTGCGACATGCAGCCTGATTGGTCTCATGCTGGCGAGCAGAAGTGCGACCGTTGGCAGCGCATACGCCGCATTCGCGTTCACGCTCTTGATCTGGGGCTGGCAGGAGATGCTTTTCCTGATGGGCGGTGTCGCTGGTCCGTCCCGTCAAAGCTGTCCGCCCAATGCCTCAGAACGCCAGCGATTCACACTCGCGACCCGCGCCGTCATTTATCACGAGCTGGCCTTGCTGGGCGGCGGCCTGCTGCTGCTCGCGTTTACGTGGGGTGCAGTCAATCACGTCGGTGGCTACACCTACCTCGTGCTGTGGATAATGCGGCTTTCGGCAAAGTTGAATCTGTTCTTCGGTGTTCGCAACACTTACTCACACTTTCTGCCGCCGCACATGGCTTATCTCGGTACTTACTTCAGGCAGACCAATTCGATTGGCAAGTTTTTTACAGTGAGCGTCGCGCTGGCGACTGCGGCCGCCGTCACGGTCTGGGTGGCGATAGGCAACGCTAGGCTGTCGGCGTTCGAAACGACCGGCATGGTACTGGTCGCAACGCTGCTGACGCTCGCAGTGCTTGAACATCTGTTTCTGATCGCTCCCCGTTCGGTCGAGGCCTTATGGTCACCCGCGCTCGGGCACCGGGCAGAGGCAGCCTCGCCGAATCTCAAATCGTAATTCGTTGCCGACAACGATTTTCTCGACTTATGCGTTGTCTCAGCGATTGCTGACGACTAATATTCAATACATCGCGCAAGCTTTTTTACAACCAACTCTGGAGTGCTCCACATGGCCATCGAAACCCGCCGTCGTTTCATAAAAATCATCCCGTTCGTGGGCGTCGGTTTTCTCGCCGCTTGTTCTGAAAAGCCGAAGGCCGCTGCTGAAGCTGCTCCCGCGCCCGCTCCTGCGCCTGCCCCAGCACCAGCAGCACCGCCAACGGCTCCCGTAGCAGCTCCGGCCGCAGCCGCAGCCCCTGCCCCCGCTGCGGGCTCACTGCCCATGGTCGCAGCCGACGATCCGACCGCCGCTTCATTGGGATACTCATCCGACGCCACCAAAGTCGACAAAGCCAAATACGCGCAGCACGTCGAGGGCACGAAATGCGGAAATTGCAGTCTGTTTCAGGGCACAGCCGGTAGCGCCTCAGGCCCATGCCCGTTATTCCCCGGCAAGCAGGTTAGTGCGAACGGCTGGTGCAGCGCTTACGTCAAGAAGGTTGGGTAGCAACGCACCAAGTCTCGGCCAGCCGACGGTTTCAGGTCGCTCTCGAGCGTAAAGAAGGGTCGGCGGGCGGGAGCGTTGTGTCGGTCGCGCACCACACAATCGCGCGATCTGCACCCGGAAGCGCTTGCGTTTGACTAACCGCAGGAGGTTCGCGCGTCGGACTGTTCGCATTTGACCCAAATGCGCATTCTGCACATACGTTGTGCTCAGAAATCGGCATGAGGTTGGTGCGTTGCGCTGTTCACTTTTGACCCAATCGAGAAGCGATTGGTACCGAGGGCGGGACTCGAACCCGCACGATGTCACCAACGGTGGATTTTGAATCCACTGCGTCTACCAATTCCGCCACCCCGGCTTTGTGAACAGCTTGAAGAGCGTAGACCTAGATTATAACCAGCGCGCAAGTTCGTTGATGTCCTCATCGAGCAGCTCGCCCGCTTCGACCTGTTTCAGGGCGCCATCGCGACCGATCACCCAAATCACGGGCAGGCCTTTGATGTCGCCCAAGACTCGCTGCCACTCGGGTGTCATCATCGCTGCGTTGAAAGTGTAGCCGCGCGCTTTCATGTATTTCGGGACTTCGGCGGCGTTTTTGTCGACGGACAGCGCGAGCACTTCGAGTCCCTTTGATTTATTCGCGCGCAGCAGGGCGTCGAGCTTCGGGTTTTGTACTTTGCAGAACGGGCACCAGGTAGCGAAGCGCTCGATGATGAGGACTTTGCCGCGCCAGTGATCGGGCTTAAGGACGATACCGTCGATTAGCGTTGTTGAGGGCAGCGTGAGGCGGTCGCCGACGGTTGCGGCTTGGGTCGACCTGAATGGCAGCAGCGACGCGCCAAGTGCTTTCAAAACAAAACGACGATTCATCGACATCAGCTCGGCTATGTTCTAGTTCCCTCTCCCGCAGCGCGGGAGAGGGCGGAGGGTGAGGGCCGTGAATGGGAGTCCAACGGTGAGTTGATCGGATCAACGCTGAAGGGTTCTCTCCACATCACATTGGTGCCAAACGCAACCGCCCTCACCCCGACCCTCTCCCGCGCTGCGGGAGAGGGGGTAGAACAGGTGACGTTGCTCTTCACGCCGTTCCCTGATTGCCCTTGGCATTCAGGATTTTCGGCATGTTCAATTTGCGCGCGGTGATGCGTTTTTTTGACTTGAGCCAGCCTTCAACCACGTCCCAAATTGGCTCGGTCTTGTTGGCGATGGCGGCGTCACGCGCTGCCTCCGCCACCGGTGCCCAGCCCGCCACCTTGTACGTTTTCGACGCGTCGATCAGCGCGCCCTTGAGCCGCATATCGCTAATGCGCTTGCCCTGCGCGCCGAGCGGATCGATGGTGTATTGCAAGCCGCCGACGCGCACCATGTCGCCGCCCTGCTGGTAATACGGATCGGGGTTGAACAGGTTGTCGGCGATGTCTTCGAGCACCGTCTTGATCATCTCGCCGCTCATATCGGTGACGGTGGTGTACGGGTAGGTGATGGCGGTTTGATCCATCAAATGTTCGCGCGTGATCGTCTGCCCCGGCAACAGTGACGTACCCCAGCGGAAGCCCGGCGAAAACGCGATTTCCGTGCCTTTGGTTTCCATCAACGCATCGAGAATGAGCTGGTCAAAACTGCCGTTGAAATTGCCGCGACGATAGAGCATGGCGTCGGTGGTGGCGAGCTTTTCACTGAGCTTCGCCTCGTACGGCGCGCGCATTTTTGTGATGAGCGCCTGCATTGCTGGATCGGCCGGGAGCAGGTTCGAAAAGATCGGCAGCAGCTTGTAGCGGAAGTCCGCGATCCTGCCGTCCTTGACGTCGAAATCGAGCACACCGAGGAACTTGCTATTGCTGCCTGCGTTGGTCACCAGCGTGGTGCCGCCCGCATTCTTGATCGGGATCGCACCGGGCACGCCGTCATGCGTGTGACCGCCCAAAATCGCATCAATGCCGCGCACGCGCGACGCGAGCTTCAAGTCCACATCCATGCCGTTGTGAGACAGCAGCACGACCACTTTTGCGCCCTTCGCGCGCGTCTCGTCGACGGTCTTTTGCATGTCGTCTTCACGAATGCCGAACGACCAGTCCGGTGTCATGTAGCGCGGGTTGGCGATGGGCGTGTACGGGAACGCCTGCCCGATGATCGCGATCGGCACGCCATTCATTTCGCGCATCGTGTACGGTTTGAACACGAGGTCTTCGAAGTCCGTCGTCTTCACGTTGTTAGCGAGAAAATCGACCTTCGATTTGAAGTCTTTCTCAACGATTTCCTGCACGCGCTTCGCGCCCAGCGTGAACTCCCAATGGCCCGTCATCACCTCCACGCCGAGTGCGAGCGACGCATCGACCATGTCCTGCCCGTTTGTCCACAGCGCAGTCGCAGAGCCTTGCCACGTGTCGCCACCGTCCAGCAGCAGCGCACCGGGCCGCGAAGCCTTCAACTGCTTGATCAAGGTGGCCATGTGCGCAAAGCCACCGACTTTGCCGTACGACTTGGCCGCTGCCTCGAAATCGAGGTAAGTGAAGGCATAAGTGTTGCGCGTGCCACGCGGCATGTTGAACGCTTTGAGCAGGTGCTCGCCCACGAGATGCGGCGGCTGATTCAACGCGCCGTTGAACCCGAGATTGACGCTAGGTTCGCGGAA
>JANXUB010000173.1 GCA_025352105.1 Burkholderiales bacterium
GACCTACGGACAGGGCGCGAACGCGGTCAAGGCGGTCGACCAGTTGACATTAACCATCAAGAAGGGCGAATTCATTGCGGTAGTCGGGCCATCGGGCTGTGGCAAAAGTTCGATGATGAAACTCATCAGCGGGCTGAAACCGACGTCCGAGGGCACGCTGACCATTGAGGGCCAGCCGGTGAAAGGCCCGATCAACAAGGTCGGCATGGCGTTTCAGTCGTCGAACTTGTTGCCGTGGCGCACGGCTGTGGACAACGTGCTGCTACCGCTGGAAATCGTGCAGCCGCATCGCTCTCGCATTCGCAAAGAGAAAGCGGCCTATCGCGACAAAGCTCGCGCGCTGCTGGAATCCGTGGGTCTCGGTGGCTTCACCGAAAAATTTCCTTGGCAGCTCTCGGGCGGCATGCAACAGCGCACAAGCATTTGTCGCGCGCTGATTCACGAACCGGAAATCTTGATGCTCGACGAGCCGTTCGGCGCGCTCGACGCTTTCACGAGGGAAGAGCTGTGGTGCATGACGCGCGACATTCACCAAAAACGCGGTGTCACGGCGATGCTCGTCACGCACGATTTGCGCGAAGCTGTGTTTCTGGCCGATACGGTGTACGTCATGAGTGACCGTCCGGGCAAGATCGTCAAGGTGCAACACGTCGATTTGCCGCGGCCGCGAGACCTGGAGATTACCTACACCAAACCGTTTCAGGATCTCGTGCATGAGCTGCGTTCACACATCGGAAAACACTAGGAGCGCGCGATGAAAAACTGGAAAGAAAACATCCTCGCGCCACTGTTGTTCACCATCGCGCTGCTCGTGCTGTGGGAGATTGCGTGTCGCGTGTTTAGTTTGCCGACGACGGTGCTGCCACCACCCACATTGATTGCCAAAGCGATGGTGCAATACTGGCCTGCGATCTGGGAAAACTCGCTACAAACACTGATGACGACGCTACTCGGCTTCGCGCTCGCCATCGTGTTTGGGCTCGTGCTCGGCGTCGGGATCGGCTGGTCAAAAATGATTTATGGCGCGCTGTATCCGGTGATGATTGCGTTCAACGCGATCCCGAAAGTGGCCGTCGTGCCGATCCTCATCATCTGGTTTGGCATTGGCACGATTCCGGCGATTTTGACCGCGTTTCTCATCTCGTTTTTTCCGATTGTGGTGAACGTTGCCACGGGGCTTGCGACAACCGAACCGGAACTTCAGGACGTGCTGCGCGCGCTCGGGGCGAGCAAGCTGGATGTTGTGATGAAGGTCGGAATTCCACGCTCCATGCCGTACTTTTTCGGTTCGCTCAAGGTCGCGATCACGCTTGCATTTGTCGGCTCCGTCGTGTCCGAAACCATCGGCGCAAATTCCGGTCTCGGTCAGATGATGCTCGCCGCGCAGGCCGGGTTTAACGTGGAACTCGTGTTCGCTGGCGTAATGGCCTTGGCGATTTTGGGGATCGCGCTTTATGCGATCACGGCGTTGGTGGAACGGCGATTTACGGGGTGGGCATTCCGGGCGGAAGGCATCGGTTAGTCGCTTGCCATTCCCACTTATTTTTCGGTACAGCTTTTGGCTAAAACAACCGCTGCAATAGGGCTAGTGGATAGAAAAGCAGAATAGCGACTTTTGACAAAACGATACGCTAGCCCATGTAAAGTATCGCTTTAAGAAAAAAGTTGATGCTTGGAATGTAGTGAAAAACGTACGAATTCGCCGCTGTTGCACCTCAACAACCCGTGCATTTGTGGCGCGCAACTTACGTTTGACCTGATTACCAACCCGTCACTAAACTCTGCCCTTTATTGCGCTCGCGCCGTACCCGTCGCAAAACACAAAAGCGCACAACAAAAATGGAAAAAACACCATGAATCCACCGAACTTTGCCACCCGGCGCAACCTGCAGGCTTTGAGCCTGCTTGCCACGGCCATCGCAGCCGCATTGAGCGCCGAGGTGTCGGCGCAGGCGGCGCCTGCTGCCGAGACAAAGTCCGACCCAGTGGTCGTCGACAAGGTCAACATTGTGGGGACGCGTCGCATCAACGCATCGGCGACGGATACCGCAGTTCCCGTTGATTTCATTCCGCTTTCGAAGTCAGCCGAGCAGGGCGGCCAGTTCGATCTGGCCCAGACGTTGCAATTTATTTCGCCGTCGTTTAACTCAACGCGGCAGACCGGTGCCGACGGTGCCGATCTCGTCGACTCGGCAGCGCTGCGTGGCCTCGGTTCCGATCAAACGCTGGTGCTCGTCAACGGCAAACGCAAACATACCAGCGCCTTGGTGAATTTGTTCGGTGCGCGAAATCGCGGCAACACGGGCACCGATCTCAACACCATTCCAATGCTCGCGATTGACAGCATTCAGGTGTTGCGCGACGGCGCTGCGGCGCAGTACGGCTCGGACGCTATTGCGGGCGTGATTGACATCGCGCTCAAAAAGCGGGTAGGCTGCGAAGCGGTGCTTGGCTACGGCCAATATTCAGCGGGCGACGGAAAGAACGCGCTCGCCTCGGCCTATTGCGGCCTTGCGGTTGGCAACGGCGGCAGCGTTGGTCTCACGGCAGAGTTTCTTGATCGCGGACGTTCCAACCGCGCCGAAGCGGGCAACCCGCGCATCATTGGCGACACCAAGACCCAAAACGCGACGTTCTACGTGAACGGTGATCTGCCGGTCGGCGCGGGTAAGGTGTATTACACGGCGGGCTATCAGACGCGTGACGCCTCATCAGCCGCGTTCGCACGCGGCGGCATCGGCTCCGACGACATCCCGTCGCGAAACTCAGCCGCGATGTATCCGAACGGTTTTGTGCCTTTTATCAATGGCGATGTTGAGGATCGCTTCGTCACGGTCGGATACAAAGCATCGTTCGGCGAATGGATGAGTGACCTGTCGCAAACCTATGGCTACAACAAACTCAAATACAACATCAGCAACACATTGAACGCGTCAATCGCGAATGCTGATCTGCTCGCGGGTGGCAAAGGAATGAGCCCAAACCGGTTTGACGCGGGCGGTTTTTCGTTCTCACAAATGACGACCAACCTGGATATCAACCGATTGTTTCCTAATGTGCTGAGCGGCGTTAACGTTGCATTTGGCGCCGAATATCGTCGTGAAAATTACCAGATTTTTTCGGGCGAATCCGGCTCGTATCGTGACGCGGACGGCGTGGGCGTGGGCGGCAATGCGGGCAGTCAGGGCTTCCCCGGATTTCAACCCTCAGACGCCGCCAACAAAAATCGTAATAGCGTCGCAGGATACGTCGACATAGAGACCGACATTACGCCGCGCCTCAAACTCGCGACTGCTTTGCGTGGCGAGCGATTCAGCGATTTTGGTTCTACCGTCACCGGAAAAGTCGCGGCGAGCTTCAAGGCGACTAACGAATTGCTGTTGCGTGGTTCGACCAGCACGGGCTTTCGCGCCCCCTCATTGCAGCAGGAATATTTCTCATCCACCTTCACCGACTTCATCAGCGGCCGCCCGCTTGATGTGGTCTTGGCACCGAGCGGCGGCGCAATTGCCACGGCTGCCGGACTGCCGAAATTGAAGGAAGAAAAGTCCAAGAGCTTCACGCTGGGCGTGGCATGGACGCCAAGCAAATCGCTCTCGATGACGGCCGACGTTTATCGCATCGACATCAATGATCGTATCGTGCTGTCGGGGCGTTTTGACGGCGACAACTATCCAGCGCTCGGCTCCATTTTGTCGGGTCTGGGCGTGGGTCAGGCGCAGTTTTTTGTGAACTCAGTCAACACGCGCACCACGGGACTGGACTTGACGGCTTCGCACAAAACAGACATGGGCAAAGGCAAGTTGTCCACCTATCTCGGCATGAATTTCAGCAAGACGCAAGTGACAGGCATTCACGCGCCCAGTTCGCTCGCGGGCTTCGAATCGGTGCTGTTGTCCGAGCGTGAGCGCCTCTTCATTGAGCAGGGCGGGCCGCGTCGAAAGGCGACACTTGCGTTTGAGTACGCGCAGGGCCCTTGGGAAACGAATCTGAAAGTCATCCACTTCGGCCCGCAAACGCTCGGCACTTTTTCCGGCACTGCAAACGGCGTGGCCAACGCGTACTACGCACCTAAAACCTCTGCGGATTTAGCGCTCACCTACGCCTTTGACAAGAACACCAAGCTCACAGTGGGCGGCAGCAATATTTTCAATGTCAAACCGACAAAGCAAGACCCGAACGAAACCGACAACGGCTTCATCTACGACAGCGTGCAGTTTGGTTTGAACGGAGCGAGTTACTTCATCCGGCTCTGGAAGAAATTTTAGGTCGGCGCGTCGATGCTCGTGATTGAGCACGGCTCAAGGGGGGACTCAGACGCACCGAAGCCAGGATGTGTCACCAAGGCTCCCTTCCTGCGGAAATACCCCTAAGCTGAACGCCTCTCATCGCGGTATAGTCTCGCCGCAATGGAGGGCGAGTTTGACCCTCCAACCGTTCTGTGTTCATCCATATCTACCGCATCGGCAGCAAAGAGGTCTCAATATGAAACGTTCCAAATTTCACGTCAACGTAGTCGTCATTTCTGCGCTGATGTCGAGCGCAGGATTTGTGTTAACCGTCGCTGCGCAAGCCGCGGACATGACGTTTTTTCTGACCAGCGTGAACGCTGGCAAAGGCGCGGACTTCGGCGGCCTTGACGGCGCAGATGCGTATTGCGCCACGCTCGCCAAAGCGGCTGGATCGGGCAAGGCCAACTGGCGCGCGTACTTGAGCACCACGGGCGAAGGTGGCGCGGCAGGCGTCAACGCGCGCGACCGTATCGGTAAAGGCCCTTGGCAAAACGTCAAGGGTGCGGTGATCGCCAAGAGCGTTGACGACCTGCACGGTGCGACGAATAACCTGACCAAAGAAACCGCACTCACCGAAAAAGCAGAAGCGATCAGCGGTCGCGGTGATGCCGTCAACGCGCATGACGTGCTCACCGGCTCCGACCCGGCAGGCAACTATTCCACTGCTGGCGGCGACACCACCTGCGCTAACTGGACTAGCAGCACGACAGGCAGCGCCATCGTCGGCCACCACGACCGCAAAGGCCTCAAAGACAGCCGCCACATGAACTCATGGAACTCATCACACGGCACGCGTGGCTGCAACATGGAAGCGCTGAAATCGACCGGTGGCGCTGGGTTGATTTATTGTTTTGTGGCGAATTAGTTTCCGTTCCGCCAAGGAACGGGAGCATCGACGCCTGATGCAAAAAGACTGATGCCGTAGGACGCGGCGGAGCGCAGGAAAGCCAAAGGGCGCAACCCGAAGCTACGCAACAAACAACTTGTCATACGCCGCCAGCAACGTCTGATGCGTCATGCTGCCCTGCATATCCGTTCCGAGCGTTTCGAGTCCGAAGAAGCGCTCGCTGCGATTGAGCAGTGCTTCCGCCTGACGCACGGTCTCCGCACCGTAAAGCAACACTAGCGAGCGGCGAAAGTTTTCAACCTGATCTTCAATTTCGAGCATGGATTCGATGCATCGATAAACGAGCCGACGCGCAGGCGCAAGATCAGCAAAGTGGTGAATCCAGTCGCAGCCTTCCAGCGCTTCTTCTTCGTCACCAATCGCGAGCGCCAGCAGCGTTTTCATCTCGCCGATGCGCAGCTGTTTCCACGGTGTGCCTTCGGGAATGGCCAGACCCAGAATTTCCCACAGCGGTCGCTCGTCGGCGACGTTCATGGTCTGAATTTCTTCGAGCAGATTGGCGCATTCTTCTTCAGTCAATTCATGCAGGCGAACGAGTGACGGGCGCAGCGCATTGCCGAGGCTGTTGTTCTCCCATTCGAGGTCTTCCACCGGGTAAATCTCGCTCATGCCCGGAACCAGAATACGGCAGCTGTACGCGCCTTGTTCGCTGAAATCGGCGACGTAAATGTCCTTGCCTTCGCCGTGGATACAGTTCACGAGCCAGTTGTAATCTTCTTCGGTCGTGGTGCTGAAATTCCAGTCGGCGAACGGAAAGTCTGGCGTGTCGCCCATGAAATTCCAGCTGATCACACCGCTGGAATCGACGAAGTGAATTTCGAGATTATTGACGGCGGTGATTTCTTCCATATCAAAGCCGGGCTCGGGGAAGCCTTCTAGCGAGTCAAGCGCGCGACCCTGCAGCAGCTCGGTCATCGCGCGTTCCAGCGCGATTTCAAAACGTGGATGCGCGCCGTAGCTCGAAAAAATGCCCTGATCTTTCGGGTGCACCAACGTGACATTCATCACCGGATATTTGCCGCCGAGTGACGCGTCTTTGACCAGAATGCCGAAGCCCGCCTTGCGCAGGCCGTCGATGCCTGCACGAATATTCGGGAAGCGCGAGATCACGTCGTCCGGCACTTCGGGCAGACACAGGCCCTCAGCGATGATGCGGTACTTGATCGCGCGCTCGAAGATTTCCGACAGCGCCTGGGTGCGCGCTTCCATCATCGTGTTGCCCGCCGCCATGCCGTTGCTGACGTACAGATTGCCGATGATATTGACGGGAATGAATGTCTCCGCGCCGTCTTTCAGTCGTTTGTACGGCAGCGTGCAAACGCCGCGCGCGACATTGCCGGAGTTCAGATCAACCAGCACTTCAAGCGGGATTTTGTCGCCGGGGTTGTAGAACTTTTGCAGCTCGGGGTTGAGCATTTCCTTCGGCCACTTTTTGCCTTTGCCTTTTCCCTTCGGCAGAGGAAACCAGCGCTCCTGCGGGTAGTGCACGAATGGGCGATTGGCACGCGTTTCGCCGAGATGAAAGTGCGTCCAGAAATAATGCGTACCCAGCCGCTCGAAAAATTCGCCGTATGCACTCGCGCGCGCTGCAAGCTCAGTCGCGCCTTTTCCGTTCGAGAACAGCATCGGACATTCGTTGTCTTTCATATGCGTCGACCAGATGCCGTCGACTTCGTGCAGCAGGGACGATTCGTTCAGCACAAAGCCGCGTTTGGCGAGCTTTGCTTTCATCGTCTCGATGGTGGATTCGAGCGAGGCGTCTTTGCCGGGAATGAAGGTGTTGGTGGTCATGGGGGCTTTGTGCGACGGATAGCGAGCGGGTCGCATGCGTATCGCTCGTTGGAGGAAGTGTTCGGAATGCAATTTTAGGTGCGGGTTGCTCGCTGGCGGAGAATATCGGCTGTGAATGAACTGAAATACCTCACCGGATACCCGGAGCCGCTGCTCGCGCAAGTGCGCACGCTCATTGCCGGAAACCGCGTGAATGACGTGTTGCGAAAGCGCTATCCCGAACCAAACACGGTACGCACGGACGCAGCGCTTCGCGACTACACGCGCTCGCTCAAATCAGAGCACATGAAGAGCGCGGTCACGCCAGCGAAAGTCGTATTTGACAATCGCCTGCAGGTGATGCGTCATGCGCTCGGGACGCACACGCAAATTTCCCGCTTGCAAGGCGTGAAACTCGTCGCCAAGCGCGAAATTCGGATTGAGAGCGTGTTCATCGACGCCCCTGCCGCGTTCCTCAAAATGATCGTCGTGCATGAGCTGGCGCATCTGAAAGAATGCGACCACAGCAAGGCTTTCTATCAACTGTGTCGGCACATGGAGCCGGACTATGCGCAGCTTGAGTTTGATTTGCGTTTGTATTTGACGCAACTGGAACTGAATACGCCCGCAGAGCAACCCCTTGCAAGGTAGCCCGACAGTCGTTAGCAAGCGCTGTGGCTTATCGACGGGCCGCCATTGCCAAGGCAAAAAACACACGGGGAGTTTGATCACGCGCCGTTCAACCTCCGGCGATGAAGTGCGCCCGATGACGGCGTTTTGACAGCGGCAATGCGCATCATTCGTCTCAGAAGGAGATTGAATCATGCAGATTACTGGAATGCTTCACGGGGCGCGGCTACTCGAATTTGCGGGCTTTCCCGCGACCGAGGTTTTGGGACCGGCGGCGAGCGAAGAAGAGATTAAAACGATGCTCGAAAAATACGGCCTGGTGTTCATCAAGCCGGTATTTAAGGGTGGCATCGGCAAAAAGGGCAAGGCTGGCCTGCTTG
>JANXUB010000104.1 GCA_025352105.1 Burkholderiales bacterium
ATTAACGAAAAATCACCGAATCCGTTCCTGATGGCGCTTGAGGCGCGAGCCCCGTGGGAATGGGGCACGGCACTTCTAGCGTGGCCGATGCTCAACATGATGGGTTCGTGGCCCAAACCTAGCGCCGAGTCAGGAACGCCGCAGCATGTCATCGTCTATCCCGGCCTCGCCGCGGGCGACACATCGACGCAGCCACTTCGCGCATTTTTGAAGGACTTGGGCTACGAGGTTCATGGCTGGTATCAGGGCATGAACCGCGGCCCACGGAAGGGCGTGCTCGCACGCATGCAGGAGCAGCTGGAGGCGGTTCACAAAGACACCGGGCAGCCAGTGTCGCTGATCGGCTGGAGCCTCGGCGGCGTTTATGCGCGTGAGATGTCGAAGCTGGTGCCGAAGGCCGTGCGTAACGTCATCACGCTCGGCACCCCGTTCGCCCAGAGCCCGCGCTCGACCAATGCGTGGCGCGTGTATTCGATGCTTTCCGGCGAGACCTTGCCGGACGAGCTGATGCTGCGCGCTCTGGCGGAGCCGCCCCCGGTGCCCTTCACCAGTTTGTACTCAAAAACCGATGGTGTCGTGGCCTGGCCTGCGAGCATTCAGAAGCCGGATGCGAAAAATTCCGCCATCGAAAATATTGAAATATTTGCCAGCCACCTGGGCATTGGCGCGAACCCAGCCGCGTGGTACGTGATCGCTGATCGACTGGCGCAACCGGCGGGTACGTGGCGCGCGTTTACGCCGCCGATGTTCGCGCGGTTCCTGTTCGGTTAGAGCGCAACGCGTATGAAAGTTAAAGCAAACGGCCTCGACTTCGAGGTCGAAATCAATGAGCCTGGACGCCCGGACGGCGCGCCGACAGTGCTCCTCATCATGGGGCTGGGCATGCAGCTCGTAGCATGGCCGCCCGCCTTCGTGAAAGCCCTGACCGACGCGGGTTACCGCGTGGTGCGGTTTGACAATCGTGATATTGGCTTGTCGCACAAGAGCTCCATGCGAGTGCCGAATCTCGTGTGGATGGGCATCAAATATCGCCTCGGCCTGCCGATTCGAGCGGCCTACACCCTGCGCGACATGGTGGAGGACACACGCGGCGTGCTCGACGCGCTCGCCATCACGCGCTGTCATGTGATCGGCGTGTCGATGGGCGGCATGATTGCGCAGGGGCTCGCAAGCCATCATCCGGGCCGCGCGCTCTCGCTCACCAGCATCATGAGCACAACCGGCGCGCGCGGCTTGCCGCAGGCGACGCCTGCCGCCACCATGGCTCTGTTGAAACGGCCGAAAAGCCGAAAGCGTGAAGACATCATCGAGCATTTTGTGAAAGTGCTCAAGGTGATCGGCAGCCCGAAATTTCCATCTCCCGAGGCTGAGGTGCGGCAGCGCATCGGCGAGGCGTTTGACCGCTCGTTTTACCCAGCTGGCACGATCAAGCAGATGGGAGCGATTCTGGCCTCCGGTGATCGCAGCGCTGAAGTGCGCAAAATCACCGCGCCAACACTTGTCATCCACGGCAAGGACGATCCGTTGGTGCCCTTGAAAAACGGTGAAGATACCGCGAAAAAGATTGCCGGAAGTGAATACACCGAGATCGATGGCATGGGCCATGACCTTGCAGTGCTGCCGGTTTTGATCGAGCGGATCCTGCCTTTTTTGCGGAAAAATACGCCAATCTGACCGCAGCAGCTTTGGGCTGTAAGTGCTGTTTCCTTTGGGCTAACGGCCCAATACCGTCCAACTCGACTTATGCGTTAATGTTCCTGAAGCGCCTTCTCATTGGGGCATTCAGGATAAAGTTGTTGTGCGCGACGCGCGTAGCCAAGCAGTTATTTCAGCCACCGCTTCATCGTATGCAAGCACCCGTCCGGCAGCAACGGCGGCGGCGTAGTGCTCAGCACCGAGCGCAGCCCTCGCCTGCTCGACCAGCGGCGCGAGAAACGCAGCATCGGGTGCGTCGCGACGGCGGCCCATTTGCACCGTGTGAATGTCGGCCGCAGCGTCAAAGCGCGGCGTCAGCGCCCAGTCTTTGAGCGATGCCGCGAGGCCGGCACACACCTCCATCACGACCAGCCGCCCGCGCCGCGAGCCCAGCTCATCGGAGATGGCGAGCGATTCGAGCAGCATCTCGCGCGCCCGCGCCGGCTCGTTCATGACCACCGCGACCATCGATAAATTATTGAGCGCAATCATCGTACACAGCCGGTCGCCTTGCGCCCGCTCTCTGCGCAGTCCATCTTCGTAGAGTTTTTTTGCCGCCTCAATGTTGCCTTCAAGGCGTTCGAGTTCCGCCAGCGAGTTCGCTGCGAGCAGGGTTGGGCCGTCTTTTGAAACCACCCGTGCGACGTCGATGGCTTCTTCCAGATAGCGGCGCGCAACGACACGGTCGCCAAGGCTCATGCACGCAGCGCCGATGCGCGACAGGGCTTGAGTCAGCAGCTCGGAAAACCCGTTCTCGCGCGCCACCGCGATGCATTTTTCGTAAAAAGTTCGTGCCTCGTGATCCTGCCCACGATACGCCTGCAAGTGGCCCGCTTCCAGCAGCGTTTCGCAAAACAGACACGGAAATTTTTCAGCACCGGCGCGGGCGAGCGCAGCAACACATGCCTGTAGTCCCTGCGCCATCATGCCGCGACTGAGCCAGAAACGCCCGAGCGAGCTCACCAGTCGCAGGCCACGCTCAGCACCATTTTCAGCGTGATCGCACCACTGATGCGCAGCCAGCAGATTGTCGCGATCAAGGTCAAGACGCGCCAGCCACAACCCCTGTTGCGGCCCTTCAAGCAGCGCACGCGCATGCACCGCGAGCTCAAGGAAAAACGCGAGATGACGCTCTCGAGCGGTGGCTTCATCGCCGGATTCTGCGATCCGTTCCAGAGCGAAGTGACGCATGGTTTCGAGCAATCGATACGACATTTCGCCGCGCGCATCAGGCTCGGCCGCTATCAGCGACTTTTCGACCAGCGCGCCCAGATGATCGAGCACGGCCCATGGGTCAATGACGGCGTCACTCGCTACCTGCTGCGCCGCTTCGAGGGTAAAGCGGCCGGACATCACGCCGAGCCGCCGAAACACGATTTGTTGCTCGGTGTTGAGCAGCCCGTGACTCCATTGCAGTGCCGCGCGCAGTGTTTGATAGCGCGCGGTCAGGCCCATTGTGTTGCGGGAACTGCTGAGCAGCGACAGACGCTGTCCGAGACGATCTCGGACGCCGTTGACGCCCAGCAAGGCAACGCGTGCGGCGGCCAGTTCGATGGCAAGGGCAACGCCGTCCAGCTGGGTGCAGATATCGACCACCAGCGCCACGTTTTCTTCGGTCAAAGCGAAGCGCAGATCAGTCTGGCGTGCGCGCTCCACAAACAGGCGAACCGCACCCGCCTTTTCCGCATGCTCTAACGTGATGAGATCGGGCAGCGCGAGCGGAAGCACGCGATAGAGCTGCTCGCCGGGCAATTTCAGCGGCTCCTGACTCGTCGCAAATACGTGCAGTCGCGGAGCGGCATTTAGCAGCGCCACGATGAGCGAGGCGACCGGCAGCAACACATGCTCGCAGTTATCGAGGACGATCAGCGCATGTCGGCTCGCCAGCGACCGCGCGAGTGCATCGGTGGCTGTGCCAGCGCCGAGTGTCACGGTCAACGCGCGAGCAATGGCAGGTGCCAGCTGCGCGCCGCTGGTCAGGGCCGATAAATCGACCAGCCACGCACCATCCCGGAATCCGGACGCAGGAGCCGCTTTCATCTGGGCGACGACTGCCTTCGCGAGCGTAGTCTTGCCAATCCCGCCGGAGCCAACAGCGGTGACCAATCGATGCGACAGAAGCCATTGCGGCAACATTGCCAGGTCGCTTTCGCGACCGAAGAGCGCCGCACGCAGGACGGTCGCATCGTCGAATTCGGTGCTGGCGGGCGGTGGCGCGACCAGAGCGTCCTGTAGCGCGTCAACGTCCGACACAAGCTTCGCTGTGAAGCGATAACCGCGCCCCGGAATCGTCGAAATTGTCTGCGTCCCCAAAAGCTTTCGCAGCGCCCAGATATGCACCTGAAGGTTGTTTTCCTCTACGACCAAGCCGGGCCACACCACGGAAAGCAGCTCGCTCTTGGTGACCACCCGATCACGACGCTCAATCAATGCCACCAGCACGTCGTACGCGCGGGGACCGAGCTTGGCAGGCGAGCCGCCAGCCAGCACCTGGCGTGCTTCGCGGTTGACCACATAGTTGCCGAACCCGTACGTCGCTTCGCCCGCAGAGATCACACTGTTCACGGTGGGCGCCCAGTGCTTCGTCGATCCATCCCGAGTGCTGCGCGAACCGCTGCTTCAAGGCTCATCGCCGCACCTTCAGCACGCAGTGCTTCCAGCTCACTGGCAGGCAGTGCCGCTCGCAACAGTTCGAGCGTCATGCGCACCGCGCGCAGCTCACTCTCTTCGCGCTGAAATCCCGAACGACCGAAATTGGCGTCTGATCGCCCCAGAAGACGTGCGCCGTCGGCGGGTCGACCCACTTTGCAGGCGAGCAAAGCGAAGTGATCGGCATACGGTGAGAGTGCTCCTTCGTGTTGAATCAACGGAAACGCGGTGCGCGCGGTGTCTAGCGCCTCTTCAAGTTCGTCGTTAAACGTGAGGGCTGCGCATAAGTTGCCAAGATTGCTTGCCGCATAGTTCACCCGCCGTGCGCCAATGCGCTGCACGACTTCTCGTCGCAAGCAGATGGCTTCAACGGCCTTTCCCTGCACAAACAGGCTCTCCGCCAGTTGCATCAGGGCGTGATCGAGTTTGCGGGCATCGCCAAGGGGTCGCATGAGCGCCACCAGTTCCGCCATCAAGGGCTCGCCCTCGGCGGCGCGACCGGATACCTCCAGCCAGTAGGTGCGCGCGAGTAACAAGCCCTCTCGCATGACCGGCGGCCAGCCGGTGTCATACAGATCACCCGCTTCGGCAATGGTCGCCTCGGCAGCGGGCAAGTCGTGCTGCCAGATCTGCTTCTGGGCCAGCAAGGTCAGCGCCTCGTATTGACCGACCGGATCGCCAATGGAGCGATAAAGCGACACCGCGCGATGCAGCGCCGCGACTTCCCTGCCCGCCTCCGATTGCTGCGGCAGGCTTACGTAACCCAACAAAAAACGCGCCTCAATGGCGGGCGGCGTGAGCGCAGAAATGCAAGCGTTCGCCGTCTGGTTCCAGCGCGCGCCCTCGGTCGCCACGTTCGCAGGCTTCCAGAACCAGCTCGAAGCGCCGACCAGGGCAGCCAAATGAATCGGATCACCGGCGTCGCTTGCCGCCCAGACGAGCGCGGCGCGCAGGTTGTCAATGTCCGGTAGCGTGGTCGAAAGCAGTTCCGCCGTGTTGATCGTCCATCGGGCAGCATACGCCGCGTCGAATTGTGCGAGCACCGCCTCCGCGAGTCGACGCATCGTGGCGGGTACTTCGTTTGCGCTCTGCAAACGCTCAAGCGCAAAGGCGCGAGCGCTTTCAAGCAATCGATAGCGCGGCTCCACGCCGGGCTCGCTGATGACAAGCGACTTGTCGATCAGCGCGGCGAGATAGTCAAGGACGGTCCATTCGTCGTAGTCTCCGTCTGCTCCCACGACCTGCGCGGCATTAAGCCCGAAGCTTCCCTTAAAAGCCCCCAATCGACGGAACACAATCTGCTCATCCGCCGACAGCAGCGCGTGGCTCCACTCGAGCGCGGAGTAAAGCGTTTGCTGGCGCTGTGGCGCCAGCCGTGCGCCGCCGACAAGCAGGTGAAACCGGTCATCGAGTCGGCGACGCAAACCCTCAACGCCCAACAGTGGCAAGCGCGCCGCCGCAAACTCGATCGCCAGCGGAATGCCGTCGAGCCTGCGACAGATTTCGATGACTGCGGACTGGTTATCGGCACTCAAAACAAACGCGGGCGTCGCCTCGCGCGCGCGCGTAGCGAAGAGCGTCACCGCGCTATAGCGCTCGTTAGAAAACGCGTTGTCCACTTCATCATGCGGCAACGACAGCGCGCCTAGCCGAATGACTTGCTCGCCAGCTAACTTCAACGATTCCTGGCTGGTGGCAAGCAGACGCACCTGCGGCGCGACGCTCAACAGCGCCGTGGCAACGGAGGCAACATACGCGGCTACATGCTCGCAGTTGTCCAGCACAATTAACATTTTTCGGTCGGCCAGGCGTTCAGCCAGCTCGTCAGCGCTAGCGTCGCTGCCGAGGGTGACGCCAAGCGTTCGTGCCAGCGTCGCCAGCACCAGTGGGTGGTCATTGACGGGTGCAAATTCAACGAGCCAGACGCCATCAGGGTAGGTCGAACGGTCCTCGCTCGCTGCAATGGCCAGCGCCTGCGCCAGCCGCGTTTTGCCCATGCCGCCGGTGCCGGTGATCGTGACCAGAGCGTGCGACAACAGCTGGGTGGCCAGCGTCGCCAGCTCGCGTTCACGACCGATTAACGGCGGCAGGTACGACGGAAGATTTCCGGCTGGCAGAGCGGGGGGGGCCGCTGCCGTCGTCGCCGCAGCGGAATTGGTCATTTCCACTAATCCAGTCGCGCCATCCTGCGGCGCTACAAACCGGTAACCCTGCCCGGGAATTGTGACGATGGTGTGCGGCCCCAGCAGCTTTCTGAGCGTCGAAACATGCACCTGAAGATTGTTTTCTTCGACCACCAAACCGGGCCAGACGATGTTGAGCAAGTCGTTTTTGCTGACCACACAATCGCGCCGTTCAACCAACGCCATCAGCACATCAAAAGCGCGTGCACCGAGCCGCGCTGGCTGACCATCGACCAGCACCTGGCGGGCTGAACTCTGGATTACGCACCGTCCGAAGGTCAAGTCTTGTGAGGCGGCGGCGGAGAAAGAGGAAGAGGCTTTCGGCGGATGCACGCTGTTTTCTAGTCTCTAAGCTTTTTCCTAGTTTACGACACGGTTGTTCGATTAAGAACGTTTAAGGACAAAACCAAAGACTTAATCGCCTCGGGAGCAGATAGTTCGTTCTCAACACCACGAATCTCGCTGCCGGTCAATAAAGCATCAATAAAAAGCACGATCCATGATCAATCAGTGGCCTCTTGGGGCTCTCACTTTAGCGTTGGGAATCAGTACGATGGTTGACGCCCAAAATGCGGACGACAGAAAGGCGCTAAGCGACTCAGTCAGTGCGGAGAACCTGCGTCGCCTGAGCGCCGAATTGCAATCGGAGTTTGAGCGGCAGGAAGCACTTGTTATCGCTTACCTGAAGCGGCATCCCGATCAATCGCGTACGTTCGATAAAAACGGCTCGACTTATCACCTCAAGCGTATCGGCCCCGACGGCAATCCGGTCTACATCAACACCAAAAGCACGCAAGCCGCCCAGGACACCGACCACGCGAAAACAAAAGCGTCGGAACAAACAAATAAGGCAGATTCCCCGCACGGAGGCGGTTCGCGTTAGCGATGCCGTTAGAGCCACTGCCGCATGAATGCCAGCACAACATAGTTTCTCGTTACTTTTTTCAGTAGAACTTTTCGAAAAGGAAATCTCGTTATGGATCACAAATGGCCCCTCCTCGCGGCGACTGCCGCACTCAGCATCGGCACCATTGCCGGTGCCCAGACTGCGGACGAACGGAAGGCGCTGAGCCTGTCGGTTAACGCGTCCAAATTGCGTGAATTGAGCATTGAATTTCAGGCGAATTTTGATGTGCAGGAATCACGCGTTCTTGATTACCTGAATAACAACCCGGGCCAAGTCCGTTCGTTCGACAAGGACGGCTCAACGTATTTCCTGTCGCGAATTGGCACTGACGGCAAGCCGATCTACCTTAACTCCAAGAGCATGAATGGCCCTAAGAGCAATGTCGAGTCAGGGCAATTGATCAAAGCTAACCAGCTCTACTCGGGCGGCTCGCTCGGCGTAAACATCACGGGCACCGGGATGGTCGTGGGCGTCTGGGACGGCGGCCTGGTGCGCGATACGCATGAGCTGCTCGCCGGTCACGTCACCAATGTGGCGGGGCAGGTGAATTCGCTGGCCGTAACTGTCAACGGTGAAAATCACATGGCGCATGTGGCGGGCACCATCGTCGGCAAGGAGATCGCCAGCCAGCCGAGCGCGCGCGGCATCGCATTCGGTGCGACGGCGCAAAACTACGACTGGGCCAACGACACGGCCGAGATGGCCGCGTTCGCCGCGAAAGGCTATCTGGTCTCCAATCACTCTTACGGTGCTTTGAACGACAGCAGCGTGCCGGTCTGGCAATTCGGTGCCTACGATGACAGCTCGCGTACGTTCGACACTGTCGCAAAAAATGCGCCGCATTATTTGCCCTTCATTGCAGGCGGCAACGAGCAGCAGAGCAACGGCAATATGTCAAAGGCAGGCTATGACCTGATGACCGGTTCGTCAGCCGCTAAAAACACCATGACCGTCGGCGCGCTGAACGCCGACAAAGCGATGTCGGAATACAGCAACTGGGGTCCGACCGACGACGGTCGTGTCAAGCCAGAGATCGTTGCCCGAGGCACCGGCATCAATTCTGCTCAGGCCTACGACAAAGCAACGCCCCCGGCAGCCTGCAACAATTGCTACAGCGGTAACAGCAGCGATTCCAGCGGCACGTCCTATGCTGCGCCAGCGGCGGCGGCAGGCGGGCTTTTGCTTCAGCAGTACTACAAAAGCCTGAACCCAAATTACATGCTCTCCTCCACGCTCAAAGCGTTGATGATGGGCACCGCTGAAGATCTCGGCAACCCCGGCCCTGATTCCAAATTTGGCTGGGGCTTGCTGAACGTCGAAGCGGCAGCGAACGCCATCAAAAAGAATGGGGCAGTCGGCTCTGCCGCGGCCAGCCGCGGCGCGGCCATTTTGGAGCGCACAACCAATCCGGCGGTTGATTCGAGCTCTGAGGAATCATTCACGGTTTATGCAAAAGGCGGCGTGCCGCTGATCGTCAACATGGCATGGACTGACGACGAAGGTGTCGAGCAAACCGCTGCTGAGGGCGTTGACCCTACGAAGTCGCGTTTGGTCTATGAATTTGACATGGTGGTGCGCGGAGGCTCGCCGTCGACTGATGCGCATCCGTGGAAACCGCCGACAATGGCCAACCGTACCGCCAATGCGACTCAGGCGACGACATGGTTTGACGGCAACGGCGATGTCTTCAAGCAAGTTCTGATCGCCAACCCGGTTGCTGACGGTCAATACACCGTTGTTATCCGCAAGAAAGCGGGCTCCCCAGCTGCCGCACGCACGATTTCGTTCGTCATCACAGGGCTGAAAGAGACCGCTGTTGATGCGACTGCGAAAACGCGCATGGTTGAATATGTCTACCCCACGCTCGGCTACTACTTCCTCACCTCACGGGCGAACGAGATTGCGCTGCTTGACACCGTGCCCGCCTTTACTCGCACGGGCGAGACCATCCCGGTGTACGTCAACCGGGCAGCTGGCACGCAACCCATCACACGGTTTTACTTCAACAAGATCGCCTTGAATGGCAGTCGCGACGGCCACTTCTACACGTTGGTTGATGCGGAAGTTGCAGCGCTCACAAGCCTTAATCCGTCGAACACGCCAGCGCCCAAGTTGCCGGTGAGTGAAGGCATCGATTCGTATGCGTACTTACCGGTAGTTGAGGGCGTAGGTGGCTCCTGTGCTGCTGGTCTGACGCCGGTGTATCGCGTGTTCCGCGGCAACACGCGGTTCCCCGACGACCCGAATCACCGCTTCACCACGAGCACCGCGATTTACAACGACTTCGTGTCAAAGGGCTGGGATGGTGAAGGCGTGAAATTCTGCGCGCCTGCGCCGTAGTTAAACGCTGTCAACAAACTTGGTGGATGTTGATGACTGAATATGCGGCGGGCAAGCGTTGCCCACCGCATACGGTTTTCTCGAATCATGCCCGACCATCGCCACACGCTTTCAAGCGACATTGCCCCTACCGTCAACGGTCGGGTGCCGTTAGCTGGATTGAGAACGCGCAGCACCGACGCAATGGCGTTACAGCCGGGGCAACGCGCGCTCGACGTCGGGTGCGGCACCGGCAGCAGCGCGCTCGCGCTGGCTGACGTCGTTGGCGGCATGGGTGTTGTGCATGGCGTGGACTACGATCTGACGATGGTTGCCGAGGCGCAGCGACGTGCGGCAATCGATGGTCTCAATAGCTCGGTTACCTACCATCAGGCCAACGCAGCCGCGCTGCCCTGGCCCGATGGATATTTTGACGCGAGTCGCAGTGATCGGGTTCTACAGCGCATGCTTGACCCGGACTGCGCATTCGACGAACTGGTGCGAGTGACTCGAAGCGGCGGTCGGGTCGTCGTAGTTGACGGCGATTGGACGACGCTCACTATCGACTCGGACGATCCCGAATGCGATTTCCGATTTGCCTATTTTCAGGAGACGCTTCAACATGCGAATCCGGCGTCGGGGCATTGTTTGTATCAATTGTTCGCAGATCACCGGCTGCTTGATGTTGAGCTCGACGTGCTGCCTGTGTTCGAGCGCAATGCCGATGCAGCCAGCTGCTGGCGACAAAGCCGCACGCTTTCTTCCGCACTGGAAGGACGTTTCGCTAGCGCCAATATCGTGCTGATTTCCGGGCGCAAACCATGAGCGCTGGCGACAGGAAAATGTCGTTTCATTGACACGGTTACGCGTAGATGGCTCAAGTTTTGGGCGCTGAGCGTGTGCTGGGGTCAAGGTTGACGCTAACATTCCATGGTGCATAAATCGTCGTCGCCACGAGCGACGTGCAGATTTTTATTTCGCACCAGAAAGGACCGCTCAATGCAAACCGCACTCCCCTACTCCTCTCGCGCCACAAGCCGCGTATTCGGCGTCGCGATGGTTGCTGCGTTTGCATTGCCTGGAATGCGTCCAGCCTGAGCCAATCCAAAGCATCCGCGTTGACTGGTTAACGACCGCGCTGTTTTGCAGCGCGCGGTGAACTTAAAGTCACCCCAGCCGCCACGGCGGCTCGCTAGCCCAACACCGCCCGCACAGTGGAGCTGATCGTTTTATCCACGAACGGCCCTACGTCGCTTTGCTTTCTTCGTCTCGATGAGCGCATGCGATGCCCTACCCGCATCGTTTGCGCCCGCCGGGCACCCGTTATTTTGAGGTTTGCCATGCAAGCTGTATTGACAATTTTTCTTAGCGTTTTGCGCCAACTCGGGTCGCGATTTCGATCTGTTTTCAGATCGCCAGCGCTGCCCGCCGATGATCTGCTCAACGATCCAAACTATCGGCGCATTTTTGCGTCTGTGGTTGTCACCCATTTCGGCGCACAGATCACGATGCTTGCGCTGCCCTTGACGGCGGTCACGGTGCTGAACGCGTCGCCGTCGCAGATGGGATTTTTGATGGCGGCCGAGATTGTGCCGTTTGTGCTGCTCTCGCTGCCCGCTGGCGTATGGCTGGATCGGGTGCGGAAGCTCCCGGTGTATGTGATGGGTGAAATCGTGTTCGCCGCGACCTTGATGACGGTGCCAATTGCAGCGTGGACGGGCTACCTGTCGATGACGTGGCTTTATGCGGTCGGCGTGGTGCTCGGGTGTGTCCACGTTTTCGCTGGATCGGCGGCGCAAATTGTGCTGACCCAGATCGTTTCGCGTGATCGACTGGTCGAGGCGCACAGCAAAAACGCGCTCGCAGTCTCAGGCTCTGAAATTGCCGGTCCGGGTCTGGCCGGGGCGCTTATCAAGGTACTCGGCGCGCCGGTTGCCATTGCGTTCGACGCGATTCTGATCGCGGGATCCGTGATGCTATTGCGCGGCATTCGCGTCAATGAAACGGTGGCGCCAGCGGGCAGCACTAACTTCATGACACAGTTGCGCGAAGGCATTCACTTCGTTGCGCGCACACGCATGCTGTGGACGCTGGCGCTGTTCGTGGGCTGCTGGCAGCTCTTGCATCACATGGCGAGCGTCGTGCAGATTCTCGTCGCGACGCGCGAGCTCGGCATGACAGCACAGGCCATCGGGCTTTGCTATGTCGGCATGGGCGTGGGCACTATTCTCGCCAGCGTTTACGGCAAGCGCGTGAGCGAAAAATTCGGCCCAGGCCCGACGATTGTCGCGGGAATCGCGGTGAGTGCTGCGGGCTGGCTCGCGCTCGCGGTTGCCCCTGTGAACGTGTGGGGCGTGGTGTTTTTCGGCTTTATGCTGACCTGTTTTTCTGGCGGTGCGACGCTCATCTTCGTCAACTTTTTGTCGTTGCGACAAGCGGTCACACCCGAGCCGCTGTTGGGGCGCATGACCAGCACCATGCGCTGGCTGATCCTGATAGGCGCTGGCCCCGGTGCGCTAATCGGCGGCTACGTCGGCGAGCACATCGGGCTGCGAACGTCGCTCGCGCTTGCGGGCGTCGGGGCTTGCGTGTTGACGCTCTTTGCATGGCGCAGCACGGTCATGATGGGCACGCGAAGCCTGCCGTCGCAAGCAGTGCAGCAACAGCCATAGGGTTCGCCGGACGAACCCTATGGCAAAACTGGATGAAATTTATGTACCCATTTTTTGAACGACTGGTAGAGCCGTATCCCGAAGAAGCGCCCATCGCACCGCCGAAGTCGTTACGCGCGTTTCTCTGGGAATGCACGCGCGGCTTGCGTCCGTACATACTTTTAATGACCTTCGCTGCTGGCATTATTGGTCTGATTGAGGCGCTGCTGTACGCGATGCTGGGCCGTGTGGTGGACTGGCTGGCCAAGACTGAGCCGTCGCGCCTCTGGGACGAGCAACGCTCGGGGCTGCTGCTGTTGGTTGGGCTGCTCGTGGCGAGCCCAGTGATGGTGACGATGTTTGCATTCTTCAAACATCAAACCATCATGGGCAATTTCCCGATGCGGTTGCGCTGGAATTTTCATCGCTTGATGCTCGCGCAAAGCATGAGCTTCTTTAGCAACGAATTTGCTGGACGCATCGCAGCGAAGGTGTTGCAAACCGCACTTGCGGTGCGCGATGTGTGGATGATTTTGACCGACGTGATGGTGTTCGTCATCATCTATTTTGTGACGATGGTGATCAGCGTCGGCGGTTTCGACTGGCGCATTACATTGCCGTTTTTGGTGTGGGTCATGGGCTATGGCTGTGCCTGCTGGTACTTTGTGCCGAAGCTCGGTCGCGTCGGACAGGCGCAGGCCGACGCCCGCTCGCTGATGACCGGGCGCATCACTGACGCCTACACAAACATTTCAACGGTGAAGCTGTTTTCACACAGCCAGCGTGAAGCGTCGTTTGCCAAAAATGCGATGCAGGAGTTCATGTCGACCGTGTATCAGCAGTGGCGCTTCATCACCGCGTTCGACATCGTACATCACACGCTGCTGATCCTGCTGGTGCTGTCTACGGTCGGCGTCACGTTGTGGCTGTGGGCGGAAGGTGCGGCAGGCGTGGGCGCGGTTGCGGCGGCCACGGCGATGGCGCTGCGTTTGAATGGTCTGTCGAACTGGGTGATGTGGGAACTCGCCGGACTGTTCGAACATATCGGTACTGTGCGCGATGGCATCGCCACGCTGTCGCAACCGCACACCGTGAACGACGCGCCAAACGCCACGGCTTTGCACGTGCCGCAGGGCGAAATTCGGTTTGAAAACGTGACCTTCGCCTATGGGCAAGAGCGGCACGTAGATACTTCCTCAACGGTGGTTAAGCCACTCGCAAAGCCGGTCATTGAAGGCTTGACGCTCACCATTCGTGCGGGTGAAAAGATTGGCCTCGTCGGTCGCTCCGGCGCCGGCAAATCAACCATCGTGAACTTGCTCCTCCGCTTTCACGATCTGGAAAGCGGACGCATCCTGATCGACGGCACCGACATCGCAAAGGTCACGCAAGACAGCCTGCGCAGCAACATTGGCATGGTCACCCAGGACACCTCACTGCTGCACCGCTCGGTGCGCGACAACATTTTGTATGGTCGTCCCGATGCGGTTGACGCCGACATGCTGCATGCCGCAACGCGCGCTGAAGCACACGAGTTCATCGCCAAGCTCGCCGACCAAAAAGGCCGCTCCGCATACGACGCGCATGTCGGCGAACGCGGAGTCAAGTTGTCCGGCGGTCAACGCCAGCGTATTGCGATTGCGCGCGTGATGCTGAAGGATGCACCGATCCTGTTGCTCGATGAAGCGACCAGCGCGCTCGATTCGGAAGTGGAAGCAGCCATTCAGCAAAGTTTGTATTGCCTGATGGAAGGCAAAACTGTCGTCGCCATCGCGCATCGCCTGTCCACCATCGCCGCGATGGATCGTCTGATCGTGCTCGACGAAGGTCGCATCGTTGAAGAAGGCGATCACAAAAGCCTGCTCGCGAAAGACGGACTGTACGCGCGGCTGTGGGCGCATCAGAGCGGGGGATTTTTGGGGGAGGTTTAGATTGACCGCCGCAGCGCGCCGCCACACCGGAGAGGGCATTTGTTCGACCGGGCAACGCCTACCAGTAGGCCTCAGTCGTAATCTGTCCAGCCTCTTTGCGGCGATGCTTTTTTAGACCGCGTGCTTTCAGCACCTCCTGGGTGTCGGCGACCATCTGCGGATTGCCGCAGATCATGCAATGTGCGGTTTCGGCGGTCAATGCGATGCCTGCGCGCGCTTCGAGCGAGCCGTCTGCGATGGCGTCGGGAATCCGACCACGCATCGCGCCGTCGTGATCTTCGCGGGAGACGAACGGGATGTACTGAAAACGACCCGGGTTCGCGTTGGCGATTGCGTTGATCTGATCACGATAGGTGAGTTCGGCAGCCGTGCGAACCGCATGAACGAGCACGACTTTTCTGAATTTTTTCCAGAGCGCGTCCGTCTTCAAGCAGGACAGCAACGCGCCGTTGGCCGTGCCAGTGGCGAGCCCCCAGAGCACGTCGGCGTCGGGCACTTCAGGCATTGAGAAAAAGCCGTACGCGGCGGGGCCGATGCAGACGCTGTCGCCCACTTGCAGGCGATGCAGTGCGGGGGTGAGCACACCTCCGTGGGCTGCCGGAACCTCGGTTAGCACGATCTCGAAGGGGTGCTCATCGGGCGCGTTGACAAGCGAGTACGGACGCATGACAAGAGCATGGTTTGGATGCGTTGCCTCGCCTGCGGCGGGCAGTTGCAGGCCCACCTGACAATACTGGCCCGCGATAAAGCCTGAAAGCGGTGCCTCGAACTGCAACGAGAACAAATTACTGGTGTGATCTGTACGACCGACGATGCGGCCTTCGATAAACTTCTGTGACATGTGTGCCCTTAGCGCAAGGAAAGATTTTACGTGCCGATTACAACGCTGTTCTTTGACCTCGACGGCACGGTGTCGAATAACTTTGACGGCATTGCCCGTTGCCTGAACTTTGCGTTGAAAGAGTTGGGGCTGCGCGAGCTGTCCGACGCAGAAGTTTTACCGTTTGTCGGGCCTCCGTTTCGCGAATCGTTGCCGCGCACGTTTCCGGGCATTGACGCTGAGGCGGCGTTGCACTTTTACCGGGTGCGCTATCAGGAAAAGGGTTGGCTGGAAAACAGTCTCTACGAAGGCATGGCCGAGGCTATTCGTGCGCTCCATTTGCAGGGATTCACAATTGCGCTGTGCACCAGCAAGCCGCGAATCTTTGCCGAGCGAATCATCGACCACTTTCAACTCGGCCGCTATTTTGACGGTATCCACGGCCCCGAGCTGGACGGCAAATTTGACCGGAAAACCGACCTGCTGGCGCACCTGGTTCAGCACTACAAAGTCGCGCCCGTCAACGCGGTGATGATCGGCGATCGCGACAAGGATGTGGAAGCTGCGCTTCATGCAAAAACTCACTCGATTGGTGTGCTTTGGGGCTTTGGTTCGCGCGACGAGTTGCAAAATGCGGGCGCACACCGCATCATTGCGCAACCCAATGAACTGATTCACACCATCCACGCGATGGCCTGATCCATCCGACCGAGGCGAACCCATGGAACTGATTCACACCGTTGCCGAACTGCGCAAATATCTGCAGGGCGTGCCGAACAATGTCTTCGTGCCGACCATGGGCAATTTGCATGAAGGGCATTTGCGACTCGTCGAAGAGGCCCGTCCACGTGGGGCTTGCACAGTGGTCAGCATTTTTGTGAATCGCCTCCAGTTCGGCCCGCGCGAGGATTTTGATCGCTATCCGCGCACGTTAAACGACGATTGCGCGAAGCTCGAAAGCATCGACTGCGATGTCGTATTCGCGCCAGACGAAGCTGAGCTCTATCCCGAGCCGCAGACCTACACCGTGCATCCGGACAGCATCGAAAATATTCTCGAAGGCGCGGTCAGGCCGGGACACTTTCGTGGCGTGGCGACGGTGGTGTTGAAGCTTTTCAACATGGTGCAACCACGCGCAGCCGTTTTCGGTAAGAAGGATTATCAGCAGTGCCTCGTATTGCAAACAATGGCTCGGCAACTGGCCTCGCCGGTTGAGATCATTCTCGCTGAGACTGTGCGCTCGGCTGACGGGCTTGCGTTGTCGTCACGCAATCAATACCTGAGCCCGGCCGAGCGTGCCGAAGCGCCGCGCCTGCATCGCGTCTTGAACGAAGTGGCCGACGCCATTCGCACCGGAACGCATGCCTACGCGACCATCGAGGCCGAGGCCATGACCGAGCTTGAGCGACACGGATGGCGGCCCGATTACGTGACCGTGCGCCGTCGCCGCAATTTGTTGCCGCCGCAGGTCGATGACCGCGAACTCGTTATTCTGGCCGCAGCGAAGTTAGGCACGCCGCGCTTGTTGGACAATATTGAATTGACGTTATAGCTTTGTTGTGAGAGCCACTATAATCAGGGGCTAAAGGCCCAAATGAGCGTTTATCGACCTAACTGCTTTTGACGTTATAGCCCCCATGCAGCGGTCGTTTCAGACAAAAGCTGCAATTTTTAATACCACCTCGGCCAGGCTTTGAGTCGCACCGCAAAATCCAGCGCGACCCCAACGAATACGCAGATCCCAAGCAGATTATTGCCGCGAAAAGCGGCAAAGCATTTCGTGCGATCACGAGCTCGAATGAGCCCGATGTGATTAATCGCGAGCACGGCGGCGAGCGCGAGTCCGACGTAATAAAAAATTCCGAATCGTTGCCACAATCCAACGCCCGCCATGATGCCAAGAAATGATGCGTAGCTCACAGCGACCGCAGCCACATCAAAGCGCCCAAAGAACAGCGCGGATGTCTTGATACCGATACGGATGTCGTCGTCGCGATCTACCATCGCATATTCGGTGTCGTAGGCCATGACCCAGAAAAAATTCGCGAGCATGAGCACCCCGGCCAGCAGCGGCACGTCACCCCTCACAGCGGCAAACGCCATCGGTATGCCCATGCTGAAGGCGAGCCCGAGGATAGCCTGCGGAATGGCAAAAAAGCGTTTGGTGAACGGATAAATGGCCGCGACCGCAAGCGCTGGAAGCGCCCACAGACGCGCCTCCCAATTGAGCGGTACGAGCAGCAGCGCAGCCGCCAGCGCGCATGCAGCGCCGACCCACAACGCTTCGCGCCCGCTGATTTCGCCGGACGCCAAAGGTCGCATCGCAGTGCGCTTGACGGCACCGTCAAATTCGCGATCCGCCCAGTCGTTGATGGCGCATCCCGCCGAGCGCATGAGGATCGTACCGAGCACGAAAATGAACACAAAACGAACGTCCGGCCCGCCATACGCTGCCATCCACAAGCCCCACAGCGTGGGCCACATGAGGAGCAAAAATCCAACGGGTTTATCGAGCCTGATCAGGCGCTCATACGCGTCGAGTTTTTTTTTGATTTCCGTAAAGGTCATAGCAGCGATCTTTGCAACGCAGAGGCAGGTTTCATTTCGCGCAAGAGCGCTGCGGGCGTCGGATATTTGAAACGCAAGCGCAACTCTCGTTTCAGCCGCGCGTTGTCGATGCGTCGCGATTCGCTCATGAACGAATAGAGCATCGACGACACCTCGCGCATTAAAAGCGCACGCGGCAATCGCGGCGGCTTCGGCAAACCGGTGGCCATCGCCACCTGATCGAAATACTCACCCATTTTTTGTTCACCGTCGTCCACAACATTTAACACACGGTTCGCTCCGCCACGAAAAACCGCCAGCCAGATCGCACGCGCCAGATCGTCGCCATGAATGTGATTGGTGAACACGTCGTCCTCTGCAGAGAGTGCGGGCGTACCCAAACGCAACCGCTCGACAGGCAATCGCTCGGCGGCATAAATGCCCGGCGCGCGCAGAATCGTGAAGCGTTGTGAACGGAATGCTCGCAACCGTGATTCAGCGGCAACACGCCGCTTTGCCCGAGCGTTGGCGGGCTTCGTGCGTCGCGTTTCGTCGATGCGCTCGCCTGCGCAGTCGCCGTAAACGCCCGTGGTGCTCACGTAAACATTACGCAGCGGCTTGTGCGGTCGCATCGCGCCGCGCATTTTGATGGCGCCAGCGGGTGTTCGCGCGGTCTCGCGACGGCCCAATTTGTTCGGCATCGCCGACGCTGCCAGCCAGCGCTTCATCCGCGGATCGTCGGTACCGTCGCCGGGAGGTGGCGCCATGTGCAGCACCGCATGCGCGCTTCGTGCAAGCGCACCCGCGCGCTTGAGGCTCGGCAAAAAATCCAGATCACCGTCAATCGGTAAAATTTCCGACTGACGAAGCGCATCAGCCGTGTCCGCGCTCCGCGCCAGACCCAGCCAGTGCACTCGTTCGTCAAGGCCGACGCGTGTCGTCAACCGTCGGGCCACATCGCCCGCGCCAACGATCAGTAGTCTCAGCTTCCGCAGTTTCTTTTTCACGCCAGTCAAGCCTTCAGTCCATGCCTCAAATCACGCTCGAACCCGGTGGCCACATTTTTACGTGCGACGCCGATGAGACTATTTTGTCAGCAGCGCTGCGCTCGGGCTTTCTGATCCCGTATGGCTGCAAAAACGGTGCCTGCGGTTCGTGCAAGGGCCGCATCATTTCCGGCACAGTGGAACACGGCCCGCATCAGGCGACCACGCTGCCAGCGCTTGAGCGTGAGCAAGGCAAATGCCTGTTCTGCGTGGCGAAACCGCAAGGTGATGTGATCGTCGAAGCGCGTGATGTTCGCAAGGCTGGCGACGTCGTGATGAAGACGCTTCCATGTCGCATTGAGCATCTGGATCGTGTTGTCGATGATGTCGTGATCATGCGCATCAAGCTGCCCGCCAACGAGCGCCTGCAATACAGTGCGGGGCAGTACCTCGAATTTTTGTTGAAAGACGGCAAACGGCGCAGCTTCTCCATGGCCAACGCGCCGCACGACGATGCCCTGCTCGAACTGCACATTCGGCATCTGCCGGGCGGAATGTTCACGGATCGCGTGTTCGGTGTGGCTGAACCCATGCTGAAAGTGCGCGACATACTGCGGTTTGAAGGCGCACACGGCTCGTTCTTTCTGCGAGAAGAATCCGAGAAGCCCATCGTCATGGTCGCCAGCGGTACCGGTTTCGCGCCGATCAAAGCGATCATCGAGCACATGATTCACAGCGAAATCAAGCGCAAAGTCACGCTGTACTGGGGCGGACGGCGGCCGAAGGATTTGTATCTCGATCACTTGGTGCGCGCGTGGGTACAGAAATTTCCGGAGCAGTTCAGCTATGTGCCCGTCATCAGCGACGCATTGCCGGAAGATGCGTGGCAGGGCCAAACGGGCTTTGTTCATCGTGCGGTGATCGCCGACTTTCCCGATCTGTCGACGCATCAGGTGTACGCCTGCGGCGCGCCCATCGTGGTGGACTCAGCGCGTGCAGATTTCGTGTCGAAGTGTGGATTGCCGGACGACGAATTCTTTGCGGATAGTTTTGTGGTGGCGGCCGCCAACCAGAGCTAGCGCGCTCCGGCAATGCGTTCGTACTAGCATGCTCTGAACACGCGTCCGTCGAGGCGTAGATTCAAGGAGACACTAATGCGACGATTGTTGACATGCTGCCTGGCAGCGTTCGCGATGGCTTCGGTCAGCGCGCAGAGCTACCCCAACAAACCGGTGAAACTGCTGGTCGGCTTCTCTGCGGGTGGCGGATTGGACGTGCTGGCACGCATCGTTGGCCAGCGCGTCAGCGAACAGTGGGGCCAGCCGATCATTGTGGAAAACAAGCCGGGCGCAGGCAGCAATATCGCTGGCGACGCGGCGGCCAAGAGCACACCCGACGGCTACACCCTGCTGCACACCAACATCGCCCTCATGAGCATCAACCCGGCGCTCTACAGCAAGATGAGTTTTGCGCCGATGAAGGATCTCACGCCCGTGATTCAGCTGGTGAATCTGCCGCTTGCGGTGATGGTTCGCGCCGATTCGCCGTTCAATTCGATGAAGGATCTGGTCGAATACGCGCGCGCCAATCCGGGCAAATTGAACTTCGGATCGGGCGGCAACGGCGGCGTGCCGCACCTCGCGCTGGAGCTGTTGAACGGAAGCTACGCGCTGAAAATTACGCATGTGCCGTACAAAGGCAGCGCCGACGCGGTGAAGGACTTGCTAGGCGGGGCGGTCGACGTCATGTGTGACGCGATCAGCGTGGGGTTGTCACAAATCAAGGCGGGCAAGCTGAAAGCGCTCGCTGTGACAACCGACAGCAGACACCCCGCATTACCCGATGCACCGACGACCACCGAGGCGGGCTATCCGAAGTTTCAAGTCACCGGCTGGCAAGGTTGGGTCGCGCCCGCCGGTACGCCGCGCGCAGTACTGGAGCGCGTGAACGCCGAAGCGAACAAAGCCATGCAGGATCCGGCAACGCGTGCAAAACTATTTGAGCAGGGGTACCTGCCAGCTGGCGGCAGCGTGGACGCTTTTGCGAAACAGCTCGCGGCGGATCAAGTTAAGTGGGCGGAACTCGTAAAAATTTCGGGCGCGAAGCTCGATTAGTCTCGACCCACAGCGTTCAGCGCAACTCAATGTCCGAGTAGCAGGCTTCCGCTTTGCCGCCGAGCCCATCGGTATCAGTCATAAGCCCGACACTTTCGATATCGCCTGGCTCTTCGCCGGGAAACGCGCGCCGAAAGTCAGCGCGTACGTCGCGTGTGAACGATTGCCACGTCGCGAGCCCGTTCGTACCGCTTTTCACTACCAATTTTTGAATGCGCGACGTGTTGCCGTTCGGAACAATCGTTTCCGGAGCGGCTTTGCCTTCCCAGATGTACTGAATCGCGGCAAATGGCAGCTCGACGCCGCCAAGCGCCTTGGCCAAACTCATGGTCGAGCGATCAGCGGCGTCAAGTTTGGTCCGGTCGCCCTTGAACGCCACGACCACACGAGCGGGTGCATCGTCTTTTCCGGGAACCAGATTGTCAGCATCCGCAATCAACGCGGGCACGTTCCAGCTCCACGATAGCCTCGACGCCTTCGCCATCGCGGCGGGCACATCGGCTACCCAGAACGACCATGCCGCATTGGCAACGGCCCGAATGCAGCGCCTGCCGTCGATCTCTCGCAGCGAGTATTCGGTCGGCGTTTTAAAGCGAATATTCACGGGATGCCATGCCGAATCGGCGGGGTCGTTCGGTGGCGCAAAAACGCCAGTGGCCGTCGCGCTGCTGGCAACGGTGGGGGCGCCAACATCCGAGCGCGGAATTTGCGCGCATCCTGCGAGTGTGAGCGTGAGCGCGACGAGCAAGAGGCACGGTGCACGAGGTCGCAAAGCGCGCAAGACGGGGCCAACGGGTGCGGTCGATTGCACCGGCGAAGTTTCGTTCATTACAGCAATGGCTCCGATGGGTCTGAAAGATTGTTTTACTTGATTTCGCGCCGTTTGGTTTTAGTGGTGTCCCTCGTTTCGCGCGTCGAACGTGCTAAATCTGTGTCATCGGCATTGCGCCCGCTGCCGCCCGCTTTGGGGGAGTTGCCGCCGTAGTTTCCAGCGGCGACAATAGCGCAACCGTATTCAATCAGGAGGACAGCATGGCAGAAATTTCAATCAAGCGCCCGCACCACAGTTCGCAAGCGGATGCGAAAAAGATGGCCGAGAAAATCGCGGCCAAGCTCGAAAAAGACTATCAGCTCAAGTCAAGCTGGGTGGGCGACGTGCTCAATTTCACGAGAAGCGGCGTGAACGGCACGCTCGGCGTGACCGCGAAAGAACTACGTATCGACATCAAGCTGGGCTTCTTGATGGCAGCGTTCAAGGGCCCAATTGGCGACGCAATTGAAAAAAATCTGGATTCGCTGATCAAGTCGCCAGCGGCTGAAAGCAACGCCGCCAAAAAGCCAGCGACCAGGGCAAAAAAATAATCAGCGCAAAAAAACTAGCCTGCGCAGCGTTTTGCTTGGCGAATGATCGGCAAATGCCGCACTGCAACTTAGGCTGATTTTTCTTCTCGCATCCAGCGCGCAGCATCCATCGCGCCGTAGGTCAAAATGGCCGACGCGCCTGCGCGGCGAAAACAAATCAGCGTTTCCATCAGGCATTTTTTATAGTCGAGCCAGCCGTTGGCGGACGCGGCTTTCAGCATCGCAAATTCGCCGCTCACCTGATAGACCGCAACTGGCATTTTGAACTGATCGCGAACCCGGGCAAGGATGTCGAGGTAAGGCAAGCCGGGCTTGACCATGAGCATGTCGGCACCTTCTTCCACGTCGAGCGCGCATTCGCGGATCGCTTCGTCGCTGTTGGCAAAATCGAGCTGGTACGTCTCTTTGCTGCTCTTGCCCAGATTGCCCGCCGAGCCTACGGCGTCGCGGAACGGACCGAAAAAGGCGCTCGCGAATTTGGCGCTATAGGCGATGATTTTGGTTTGAATGAAACCCGCGCCGTCGAGGCCAGCGCGAATCGCGCCGATACGACCGTCCATCATGTCCGACGGTGCGACGAAATCTGCGCCCGCTCTGGCATGCGCCAAAGCTTGCTTCACCAGAACAGCGACCGTTTCGTCATTGATCAAATAACCCGTGTCGTCCATGATGCCGTCCTGCCCGTGCGAGGTATACGGGTCGAGCGCGACGTCGGTGATGATGCCGATATCGGGCACGGCCGCTTTGAGCGCGCGAACGGCGCGTGGGACGAGGCCATTGTCGTTATAAGCATCTTCGGCAAACGGCGTTTTTGCGGACTCGATGACCGGGAACAGCGCGATCGCGCCGACACCCAGCGACGCCGCTTCACGCGCACGCTCAATCAGGATGTCGATGGACACGCGCTCGACTCCGGGCATCGATGTAACCGCCTGCGTTCGCTGCTCGCCTTCGATCACAAACACGGGCCAGATCAGATTGGCGGCGGACAGGCTCGTCTCGCGAACCATGTTGCGACTGAACGCATCACGGCGCAGACGGCGCATACGAATGGAGGGGTAGGCTTTAGTGCTCATGCCGAGATTCTAGGCCGCAACTATTTGCGACGGAATGCCAAGTTCCGCAGTTGCTGCGGCAAATCTACGCTTCCGACTTTCCCGCCCTCAAGGCCTTTTCAATCAATTCGCCCACATTGGGCGACAGCGTTGTGTGTCCGACGAGCGCTTCGAGTTGCGCTTTTTGCAATGCACGTTGTGGTTCGGCACATTTGTGCCAGCGCAAAAAAGGGTCGCAAAATCGTGCGGCGAGCGAAGGGTTTTGTACGTCGTAGCGCAGAATTTGTTCTGCAACAAACGCGTATCCAGCGCCATCCACCGCATGAAAACCACGCCAGTTTTGATCGCCGAAGGCGTGCACGACGGCGCGCACGCGATTCGGGTTTTTGCCATCGAACTTTGGATGTGCCAGCAGTTCACGAACTCGCGCAAGCGCCGCACCGTCGGCGCGATGAGCGCAGGCTTCCAGCTGAAACCAACGATTCAACATGGCTAAATCATCTTGCCACTGGTCGTGAAACGCTCCAAACATCGTGTCACGCGAAGCACAGGGTTGATCGCGCAGCGCGACCATCGCCCCCATGACATCAGTGAAATTGTCAGCATCAGTCCAGGCGATAAGCGCAAGCGCCTGACCGGCCTGGTTGCCCGTCACATTGATCAAGCCAAGCAGGGTATTGGCGAGCGAGCGATGCGCTACCGCGTCGGCGTGCATTGAGTGGGGTGCGTCTGCGTGCGCGTACGCTGATCCTGCATCTGCGTGCGCAGATCTTGGCGAGGTCAACGCAGAGCGCTCGACGCCATAGCGGGCAATCATCACAGCAAAATTTGCCGTCGCGAGATTCACCATCACAGCGTCCCGTGCGTCAGCAATCGCCAGCGCATCAATCACCGCCGCCCGATCAGCGAGTTCAGCGCAGCTTGGGAGCGTGAGCATGTGTGCGATCAATGCCGGATCGGTTTGATCATCGGCGACCAGCGCGTTGGTGGCCTGATGCAAGGCTGCTGCCGATGTGGACGCCTCAGCGCGCTGCGCGCCATCAAAGGTGCGGAAGAAGAGCTCGCGCAATGCTTGCCAGCGAACAACGCCGTCGCTGTCTTTTGCGACCAGCATTGCAAGCTCGTCATGAGTGTAAGCAAACGATACTTTCACCGGCGCCGAGAAGCCGCGCAGTAACGACGGCACGGGTTTCGCCTCGATGCCATCAAAGTGAAACTCCTGCCGCGCTTCGGTGACGCACAGCACCTGCGTGCGCGACACCGCACCGTCGCCTTGAATAAGCGCTACCGACAACGGGATGACAACGGGCAGTTTTCCGGGTTGTCCCGGCGTCGCAGGCACGGTTTGCTCGACCGTCAACGTGTAGCGTTTCTCGGCGGCATTGAACGCATCCGATACGTTGATCGTCGGAGTCCCCGCCTGACTGTACCAACGCTTGAATTGCTTAAGATCAGCGCCACTGGCGTCTTCCATCGCCGCGACAAAATCGTCGCAGGTAGCCGCCGTGCCGTCATGCCGCGCGAAGTAAAGATCGCAACCCTTGCGATACGTCTCTGCGCCGAGCAGCGTGTGCAGCATGCGAATGACTTCTGCACCTTTTTCGTACACGGTCACCGTGTAGAAATTATCGATCGCTTCGTATTCGTCCGGGCGAATGGGGTGCGCCATCGGGCCTGCGTCCTGCGCAAACTGGCGCGATTGCATGAAGGCGGCTTCTTCGATGCGCACGACAGCGGGCGAGCCGCGAAACGCTGAATACTGCTGCTCGCGAAAGACGGTGAAACCCTCTTTCAACGAGAGTTGAAACCAGTCGCGACAGGTCACACGATTGCCGCTCCAGTTGTGAAAATATTCGTGCGCGACGATGGCGTCGACGACCTGAAAATCAGCATCGGTCGCGGTGTCCTTGTCGGCGAGCAGGTAGCGCGAGTTGAAAATATTCAATCCCTTGTTTTCCATTGCGCCCATGTTGAAGTCGTCTGCCGCGTAGATCATGAAGCGATCCAGGTCGTATTCGCGACCATAGGCCGCTTCGTCCCAGCGCATCGCCGCTTTCAGGCATTGCATCGCCCAGGTGCAGCGTGGCAAATTGGCGGTGGTCGAATAGATTTCGAGCAAAACATTGCGGCCCGATGCGGTGACAAAATGATCAACTAATTTGTCGATTTTCCCCGCGACCAGCGCGAACAAATACGATGGTTTTTTGTGCGGGTCGTGCCACACGGCTTCATGCCGACCATCGCCCAAATCGGCCTCTGTAACAAGATTGCCATTCGACAGTAAGACCGGGAATTGCGCCTTGTCCGCACGAATGGTGACGCGATATTCAGACAGGACATCCGGCCGATCCGGGAAATACGTGATGCGGCGGAATCCTTCGGCCTCGCATTGTGTGCAGAAGGTGCCGTTGGTTACGTAGAGCCCTTCAAGCGCAAGGTTTGCAGACGGGTTGAAGCGTGTGACGATGACGAGTGTGCTCGCATTGCCCGCGTAGGCAAGCGCACTGGCATTGATCACGATGCGGTCGCGATCGAGGCGGTAATCGGCTACCGTTAACGCATGACCATTGTGCAAAATCGATTCGAGCGTAAGGCCATCGCCGTTTAATACGAGCGTGTCGCTGGCACCCGGCTGAAGGTTGCGCCGCAATTTGAGCATTGATGTCACGCGCGTGTTTGTGGCGTCAAGATCAAACTGTAACTCGACGCGATCAATCCAGAACGCTGGTGCGCGATAGTCTGCCCGATGAATGGCAACAGCGCCCGGATTTTTCATGATGCTGAGCGCTTATTTTTTGGCAGCAGGGACGTAGGCCGACGGCTCGCCGGACGCGTTCATCGTTTTGCCAACCACCGAAATGAGTTCAACGTCGAACACCAGCGTCGCGTTCGGAGGGATGGAGCCGCCCGCGCCGCGCTCGCCGTAGCCCTTATCCGGCGGAATTATCAGTGTGCGCTGACCGCCCACCTTCATTCCAACCACGCCTTCGTCCCAACCCTTGATCACACGGCCTGCGCCGAGAATGAAGCCAAACGGCACTTTGCGATCAATCGACGAATCAAATTTGGCGCCTTTGTTGTCTGGGGCTGCCGCATTCCACAAATACCCGGTGTAGTGAACGTTGATCGGTGCGCCGCTCTCGGCTAGCGCGCCGTCGCCGACTTTGCGATCAATCGTTGTCAGAGCAGAAGGCGCGCCCATTGACGCGGCTGCGCCTGAAGCGCCGCTTTGGGCAGAGGCGCTTGCGCCAAGGAACGAGAAAAAAAGTGCGGTAGCGAGAACCGAGGGTTTAACCATAGTCATGACAAGAAATCCATAGCGAAGTGAAAAATCGCGGCAATTGTGAGTGGGCCGTACCGCCGTTGGTGGCGGGTTGCCCGCTTTTTCTTGCCGCAGCAGGGATGGAGCGGTATTCTACGATTTGAATAAAAACTGCAATTGCGCTGGTGACATATAAAAATCACCACAATACAACGAACAACAACAATCAAGACCGACAAAAAATGCTCCGTTGGCTAAGTAATCTGACCGACTCGCGACCGCTGGGTTCAGTCGGTAACGCACGAAAATTCGTCGCATCGCTGGATCGCGACATTTTCACAGCGTCGGATACGGTGTGCGCGCAGTTGCGCGCCTACATGAACGACACCGAACAACACGTCAACCTGAACCCGGCACCCCTGTTTGAACTTGACGTTCGTACTGAGGCGATGACCATTCGTCTGGAGCGCGACTACCTCGCAGCGTCGCTGCAATCGCATTCGCTGCGCGAGCGTTTGTGGGACACGGGCTACGACTGGGCGATGCGCTTTGCCGATGCCTATCGACTCATTCTGATGATGGAAACGGCGTCGGTGGCGGGGCGCTCGGCGTCCGAATTTGCGCGTGTTGCGATTCGCTTTTTTCAATTCCGTGCGATGGCCTATCGTTATCGGCTGTACCGTCATGAAGAGTGGATACCGACGATCTGGATTGAAACCCATCAGGTATTCCGCAAAGCCTGCGACCTGGGCGTGGATCACGTCGTCGTCGCCGACGCGAGCACCGGGCAGACGAGCTACCCGGCGCGCGCGTTCGCTGCGCTGACCTTGTTGCGGCTTGGAAATGCCGGTGGCTACACACCGTCGCAGATCAACGCGTTGTTCAAAAAAATTGAGGAATTTACGCATGATCTGAAACTCACGGCCCGTGCTGCCAACGAGAGCGGATTTGCGATCAATCTTGCCGGCTCCGATGGTCTCGTGCCACGGCATTCGGTGCCGCAAGGCGGGCAATATCTGTACTGCGACACCACCGCCATTCATGCGCGCGCGCTGGCCTGGCTCGATCAGGTGGAGTCCGAAGACGGCGGTCGCAACGTGACACTGGGGGGGTCGCTGTCGCAAAATCCGTTGCTCTCGCTCCGCAGCGCGGTTCTACGTATCGATCCTGAATTCAAGCCGCTGACGCGGGCGAGCGCCCGCAACAATGATCACGGCAGGGTGGCCGCGACTTATAGTGTCAGCAAGGTAGCTGTTGCGATCACGTTCGAGCCCGGCATGTTGGCGGCGAGCCTCGAAGGCGAAAATTATGAGTACGCCGATGCGCTAGAAATCGAGACGCTGGGCACGCTAAAAGACTCAACCATGAAGCGCTTGCGTCGCGATTTGCCCCCGGAAGCAACGCGGCTCAATTTACAGTTTTGGCATTTGCGGGATCGCAGTGATACCGGCTTTCGCTGCGTCGTTCCGAACACCTCAACACAACGGTTAAGGCTCAGGGATATTGTCGCGGTGACGGAAGAGTCGCCGGCGGCGGGCTGGCAGGTAGCCGCCATCGTGCGCCTGCTGAAACTGCCGGCTGGGCACATCGAGATTGGCCTGCAGGTACTCTCGCGCGAGGTTGATTCGATCGAGCTGCGCACGTTGCGATCACGGCAGGGACTGTACCGCGACAACGCAGCGACGCTGGTGGCGAGCGCGAGCTTCAAGGCGATTCGCCTCAAAGGCGCGTTCTTTGGTCGCCCGATCATGGGTGCATCATGGATCATGAGCGCCGCCGACTATCAGGCGGGCGTTACCTACGAGGTGCAGGGCTCGCAACGCCGCTATGAGGCCAGCGACCTGATCAGCGAAGGCTCCGATTGGGTGTGGGTCAGGCCCAACGAGCTGAGCTGATCCGCGCTACCCTCGTACCGCGCGTTAAGCGCGCCAGCGCGCCGCTGTGACCCGAGGATGACCGGCAAGATCGAGTAGCGTGCTGACATCGGCGAAGCCGTTGTTTCGCAAAAGCGACGGCACAGATTCCCCCTGATCGTAGCCATGTTCAACGATGAGCCAGCCGCCGTCATGCAAGTGCCTCAGGGCACCGCTTGCTAGTTGTCGATAGCTCTCAAGTCCGTCCACCGCGTCGGCAAGCGCGATGACCGGCTCGAAGCGCAAATCGCCTTGGGTGAGGTGTGCGTCACCGGGCACGATGTACGGCGGATTGCTGACGATTAAGTCGAACTTCGCGTCGGTGGCGATGGCGGCAAACCAGTTACTTTCGGTGAATCGAGCGTTGTTGGCGCGGAGGTTCGCTGCGTTTTCTCGCGCCAATGAAAGTGCGGCGGGCGAGATGTCTAGCGCGGTTACCTGCGCATTTGGACGCTCCAGCGCGACGGTGATCGCAATGCAGCCGGTACCTGTGCCGACATCGAGAATTGCTGATTTGTTGTGGGTTTCGACGAGTGTGAGCACATGCTCCACCAAGTGTTCAGTCTCGGGCCGTGGAATCAGCGCAGCGGATGAGCACTGAAATGTGCGTCCGAAAAATTCACGCTTGCCGAGCAGATAAGCCATTGGCTCGCCGTGCGCGCGCCTTGCTGCGAGCGCCTCGATGCGCCGTTGCTCGTCGGGTGCAGCCGCTTCATTATCATGAGCAACCAGCCACGCCGCATCGCGTTGCAATACATGGCCGACGAGCATGCGAACCTCCGCTCGTGGCAATTGCAATTGCAATGGCAATTCCAACGGCGACGGCAACGCGACCAGTGAAGTGATGAGTTCGCGGATGTTCACTGGGCGTACACGCTTTGGGGGATGAGTTTTCTCATGATCGGCGATTTACGACTTTGAGCCGCAATCACCTCTTTACTTGGGCATAAAGCTGAAAACGACATAAGTCGACTTTCCAATAAAATACACTTAAGCCCAATAGCAGCGGTGATTTTATGGAAAAGTTGCTTTTTCAAACACCAGCCTCAAGGCATCGCACCGTCTTCGATCATTTGCTCCACGACACCCCGCGCCGCATGCGCAAAATCATCGCCGCCGCTGGCATAAATCACCGAGCGCGAGGCGTTAATGATGAGGCCAGTGCCGTTACTGTCGCGACCGACGGCGACCGTAGCCTTCATGTCGCCACCCTGCGCGCCGACACCGGGCACTAGCAGCGGCATATCGCCCACCACGCGACGCACATCGGCGATCACCTGCGGCACGGTCGCACCGACCACGAGACTGATGTTGTTGTTGCCGTTCCACTCGTTTGCCGCGAGTTTCGCGACGCGCATATACAGTGGCTCGCCGTCAATCATTTGCTCCTGCAAATCTGCGCCACCGGCGTTCGATGTGCGGCACAACAGAATGACGCCCTTGTCTGCGTATTTTGTAAACGGAGCAATCGAATCGCCACCCAGATATGGGTTCACCGTGACCGCGTCGGCACGATATCGCTCAAACGCTTCCGCCGCGTAAAACTCTGCCGTGCTCCCAACGTCACCACGCTTCGCATCAAGAATCACCGGCACATGCGGATAGCGGTCATGGATGTAATCAATCGTCGCCGCGAGCTGGTCTTCCGCCGCAATCGCCGCGTAATGCGCAAACTGCGGTTTGTACGCGCAGACGATGTCGTGCGTGGCGTCGATGATCGCTTTGTTGAACGCAAATATTGCGTCAGGCCGATTGAACAAACGCTCGGGCAAACGCTTTTTTTCTGGGTCAAGCCCCACACAAACCAGCGAGCGGGATTTGGCCCATGCAGCGTTTAATTTTTCTTGAAACGTCATTGTTCTTCTCCGTTCACCCTAAACATCTACGCGACCGCAGACTCCATCGTCGCCATCAATTCCGCCTGATGCTCGGAAATCAGCGCGTCCACCATGTCGCCGATATCGCCGTCCATGATGAAATCGAGCTTGTAGAGCGTCAGGTTAATACGGTGGTCGGTCATCCGGCCCTGCGGGTAGTTGTAGGTGCGGATGCGCTCGCTGCGGTCACCCGAGCCGACCAAAGATTTGCGCAAACCCGCCTCCTTCGCGTGCGCCGCCGCACGCTCACGCTCCAGAAGTCGCGACGCCAGCACCTCCATCGCGCGCGCCTTGTTCTGATGTTGCGAACGCCCGTCCTGACATTCGACGACAACGCCAGTTGGAACGTGCACGATGCGCACTGCCGAATCGGTCTTGTTGATGTGCTGGCCGCCCGCGCCACTCGCGCGAAACGTATCGATTCGCAAGTCCGACGGATTGATCGTGATGTCCTTTACCGGATCGGCCTCGGGCAGGATCGCGACCGTGCAAGCGCTCGTGTGAATGCGGCCCTGCGCCTCGGTCACAGGCACGCGTTGCACGCGGTGGGTGCCTGATTCGAATTTCATTTTTGAATAGGCGCCCTGACCGATGATGCGCGCGATCACCTCGCGATAGCCACCAAGCTCGCTCTCGCTCGCCGAGACGATCTCCACCTGCCAGCGCTGACGCTCGGCAAATCGCGTGTACATGCGAAGCAAATCGCCTGAAAACAGAGCGGATTCGTCACCGCCAGTCCCTGCGCGGATTTCAAGAAAAATATTCCGCTCATCGGCCGGGTCTTTAGGAAGCAAACCCAGCGTCAACTCTTTCTCGATGCGCTCGATGTCGGCCTTGGCAGTGTCAATTTCTTCCTGCGCCATCTCCTTCATTTCGGGATCGGCCAGCATCTCCTGCGCGCCCGCCAAATCGGCCTCACGCGCCTGAAACTGCGCAAACAAAGCGGAGATCGGCTCGATGTCGCTCCGCTCACGCGAAAGCGCCCGAAAGCGATTCATGTCGTTGGTGACGGAAGGATCAGACAGCAAGCTCTCCACCTCGACCTGTCGGCGCGAGAGTTGCTCAAGCTTGATGCGGAAGGAGTCTTTCATGGGGGCTCTAGAAACGAAAAAGCCACGCGTGACACAGCTATCGCCCAAAAAGGGTGAGGGAGCGGGGTGGCGTGGCTAAAGAAACATTACGCGCAATTCTAGGCCGTTTGGACGCGATCACCGCTGGCGCAATCACATCAAAACGATGTTATGATGCGTTTTGTAAGTTTCACCCACCCAACCCAATCACCCAACCGTGCGAACCACACTTAATCTTTCAGACGACGCGCTGCATGTGGCCAAACACTACGCCATGCGGCAACAGCTCTCGCTCGGGGACGCCGTGTCTGCGCTCATTCGCACTGGTGCGCAGGCGCAGGCACAACCGACAATCGCCGCAGCAACGCTTCGCGGACGCTTCGCCATGCTGCCCGCACGCGACGAAGTGATCACCATCGACCATGTGCGGGAGCTCATGGAGCGGGAAGGCATCTGACGTGTCGCCGCCAAAAATTGCAACCACGACGAAGCGTACGGCTGCTGTTCGTTCCCATGAAGTGCGCGAACCCGATGCAAGATACCTGGCGACAAAACAATCTGTGACGCCAACACGACTGTTGCTGGACGTCAACGTCTGGGTCGCCTTGTTTGATGATGCGCACGTTGCGTCATCGCGCGCCAACGAACTGATCGAGACACCGGGAATCCAGATCGCAACCTGTCCGCTGGTTGAAAACGGCGTGATTCGCGTGCTCAACCTGCCGAGTTACGGGCGGCGCGGTGCGCTGGGAATCATGGCTGTGCGCCAGCAACTCGTGCAAGCGTGCGCAACGCTTGATCACGAGTTTTGGCCGGATGACGTGTCATTGCGCGACGACTCGGCGGTGGATTTCACGCGCGTCCACGGACACAACCAGATCACCGATCTCTATCTGCTCGCGCTAGCGGTCCAGCACGGCGGAGCGCTGATCACGTTTGATCAAAATATTCCATTGCAAGCCGTTCACGGCGCGACCGCGGCGCATCTTCGCGTGCTGTAAAGCACGGACTACGCCTTCGCAAATTCCGCGCGATGTTTGATCCAGCGATCAACAAATGCCATTCTGTTGAACGTCGCATCGCTTTCAAGTTTGGTCGCCGCGTCTCGCGCCGCCTCAACCAAATCGATGTCTTCCTCAATGTTCGCGTAGCGTAGCGAAGGCAGTCCCGACTGCCTCGGCCCGAGCAACTCACCAGGCCCGCGAATGCGCAAATCTTCACGGGCGATGATGAAGCCGTCGGTGTTTTCGTAGATCACTTTCAGGCGCTGCTTGGCGGTTTCGGAGAGCTTGCCAGCGAAAATCAGGATGCACGTCGAGGCGACACTTCCGCGTCCAACGCGGCCTCGGAGCTGGTGCAATTGCGCAAGGCCGAAACGCTCGGCGTGCTCAATCACCATCCAGCTTGCGTTGGGCACATCAACGCCGACTTCAATCACCGTCGTCGCCACCAGAACCTGAATGCGGTTCGCGGTGAAATCCTTCATGATCGCGGCCTTCTCATCAGCCTTCATGCGGCCATGCAGCAATTCCACTTTCACGTTCGGCATCAGCGCGACCAGATCTGCATGGAGCGCCGTGGCGTCTTGCAGCTGCACGTCCTGTTCGGCGAGCTTTTCGCTCTCCTCGATCAGCGGGCACACCCAATAAGCCTGCGCGCCTTGTTGTGCGACTTCATAAATGCGTCGCACGATTTCGCCGCGTCGCGCCTCGCTGACGAGTTTCGTCGCAATCGGTTGCCGCCCACCGGGCAGCTCGTCGATCACTGACACATCAAGGTCGGCGTAGTAGCTCATCGCAAGCGAGCGCGGGATTGGGGTGGCGCTCATCATTAAGGTATGCGGGGCGATGAATTTCTCCCCTCCCCCCCCGAGGGGGAGGGGCTGGGGGAGAGGGGGTAGCTGGCTTGGAGAGTCCAGACTGCTGCTCACGCCACCGTCCCCCTCTCCCCAACCCTCTCCCGCAAGGGGCGAGGGGGTAGAACGCTGCCCACGTTGACGCAGCTGCAATCGCTGCTCAACCCCAAACCGGTGCTGTTCATCCACCACGACCAACCCCAATCGCGCAAACGAAACCTTCTTTTGAAACAGCGCATGCGTCCCAATCACAATATTCGCCTCTCCCCGCTTGCATGCTGCATGCGCCGCCCGCATCTCCGCCGCAGGCAGCGAACCGGTGAGCCAGGTCAGTTTGATGGGCAGCTCTGCGAGCCAATGAGAGAGTTTGTTGAAATGCTGCTCCGCCAGCAACTCCGTAGGTGCCATAAACGCCACCTGCCAACCGGCCTCAACCGCAACCAGAGCGGCCAGCGCGGCAACCACTGTTTTTCCGCTACCTACATCCCCCTGCAACAGGCGCGTCATCGGTGCTGCCCGCTGCATGTCATGCAGTGCCTCAGACAACGCCCGCTCTTGCGGCGCGGTGAGTTTGAACGGCAAGCGCTGGCGCAACAGCGTGGTGATCAAACCTGTGGAATGCAGCATGGGCGCTGCCTCCTCCGAGCGCAATGACTTCGCGTCACGCAGCGCGAGCTGCTGGGCAAGCAATTCGTCAAACTTGATTCGTCGCCACGCCGAATGCGTACGCGTTTCCAGAGGAATTACAGGCTCGGAGTTCGACGGTGCATGCAACACATCCAGCGCCGCACGCCACGGCGGCAATGAAAGCGATTCCGTAATGGCACGGGGCAACATGTCGGCCTGCCAGTCGGCCACTTTGCGGGCTTTAGCAACCAGCGTGCGGATGGCGGCTTGCGGCACGCCTGCGGAGGCGGGATACACGGGCGTCAGGCGAGCGGTGGTGGCGGAGCTGTTGTTCGCATCAGCTGGCGGCGCTTCCAACTCGGCTTTTTTGAAAACCGGATGCACCATCTCCAGCCCATATCTTCCGTCTCGAACTTCGCCAAACACGCGAACGCTCGCACCGACTTTCAGAGCCTGAGTGATGCTTGGATAGAAATTGAAGTAACGCAGCGTTAAGCGCGGCGCAAAGTTATTGCTGCCATCTTCACCCGCCGCTCGAACCAGCGCCACGAATTGCTTGCGGGGACGAAAAGTCGTTTCCGAGTGCTCGACCACACCTTCGACTACGACCGATTCGCCAGCAACGAGCTCATTGATCGCACGAACCTGAGTCTGATCCTCATAGCGCATCGGCAGATGCAGCAGCAAGTCGCGAAGATGATGCACGCCCAGTTTCGCAAACTTAGGTCGCAAAGCGGGCGGCAAATACGTCTGTTGGTCTTGTTCGTTCGTCACGCGAGGAAGTTTATCGGTTGCACTCGCCACGCACGCTGGTGCGCGCCGCTACGACGCGATTGCACGCCCCGCGCGACTAGGGTAGAACACCGTATTCGCCATCCGACCATCCCGCCAACTTCACCGGCTCCAACGCACTCTATGTTTCGTCGCCTACTGACCACGATTTTGATCACCCTGACGATGGTTTCGGCTCATGCCGCAGACCTTCCGGCGCTCGCCGAATCCCGACCGTCCAATGACGCCCGGGACATTGACGAACAGCAGGCCTTCCTCACGCGCGCAAAGGGCCCGGTGGACGCGAAAACGTTCATCGAACGCGTGCACTGCGAAGTCGAGGGTGTGCGCTCGGTGGTCGCCGTGCGCGTCATTGGTGGCGCTCGCAAGTCTGAACTGCTCAAGGCCGCAGGTATCAGCAATGCCGAAAACTGGATTGCTTTCCGCTGCGCGCAAACGTTTCCGGCGGGCGCCGACGTCACCATTCGCTGGGACGCTGCGGCGAACAACCTGAAAATCGCCGCCGACACGCTCAAGTTCAAAGTGCGCTCCGGCGATTGGATCGAGATGACGTGCGGACGCGAGAACAAGGACGCCGGTTGCAACCCGCTCTCCACGGTTTACTTCAATCTGAAGCGCGCCGTTGAGAACACCGACACCGCGCGCTTTCGTCTGCGTGATGATGCGGGCAAGCTTTACTCCCCCATCACGAATGACTCTGACAGCGAAGGCGTGACGTTCGCCAAATTGCCCGCTGAGACGCGCTTCACGCTAGTCGTGCCACCGAACTTGAAGGAATCCGGCACGAGCACCGTGCTGACACTCAAGCGCCCGATCAGCCTGCGTACCAGCGCGTATCCGCCGCTCGTGAAGTTCCCACGCAGCTTCGGCATCATTGAGCGCAATGCGGATCCGGCGCTGCCTCTGACCGTCCGTAATCTTGAAGGCGCGGGTTCAGCAGGGGGCGCCGTCATCCGCAAGCTGCGCGTCACGAGCGAGCAGGACATGATCCGCTGGTACGCCCGCACGCTGGGTTTTCAGCAGAGTGATCGCTCGATGGACGATGAGGAATCCGACTATGCGGATTTCGGCGAACGACTCAAGGGCGACGACGACAAACGGGCGCGTTCGCTGCTGAAAGGCAATGCGCAGGCGCAGACACTGCCTTTACCGAAGCCGGGCGGGCCGAAAGAATTCGAAGTGATTGGCTTGCCGCTGCCAGAGCCCGGCTTGCACATCGTCGAGGCCGAATCCACCGCGCTTGGCGCATCGCTGCTTGAAAAAAAAGGCTCGATGTTTGTACGCTCGATGGCGCTGGTCACCAATCTCGCCGTACACACAAAGACCGGCACGGGCGGCGCATTTATCTGGGTGACACGGCTCAACGATGCGACCGTTGTGGCTGATGCGGCAGTGCGAATTCGCGACTGCAAAGGCGTTGAATTGGCTGTGGGCAAGACCGACAAGGACGGCATCGCACGCCTCACCCCCAAAGTGCCGAAAAGCAACGGCAGTTGCCCCATGTTTGTGTTCGCGCAGAGTGGCGACGACACGGCCTTCACTCGTAGCGACTGGACGCGTGGCATCGAGCAGTGGCGATTTAATTTGCCGTGGGACTATGAAGGCGACGGCGACAACAACAACAGCAAGCAGGCATTCCACACCGTCCTCGCGCGGAATCTGCTGCGCCCCGGCGAAACCGTGCACATGAAGCACTATGTCCGCGAAATGAAGCGCTTTGGCGCGGGCGCGCCAGACATCGCAAAGCTCCCAAAGACTATTTCCATCATCAACGAGGGCAACAACCAGCGCAGCATCGTCAACGTGGAGTGGAGCGCACGCGGCAACGCACTGACCGAGCTAAAACTTCCGACCAATGCCAAGCGTGGTCAATATCGCCTTGAGCTGGGCGGTCGCACGACGGGACGATTCACTGTCGCTGATTTCCGCCTGCCCGTCTACAAATCCGAAGTCAGCATAGCGAACGCAAATGTTGTGGGCGGCGATAAGGCCAATGTGGATGTGCGCCTGTCGTTCCTGTCGGGCGGGCCTGCCAGTGGCGATGTGGTGACCGTGCGTTCGCGGTTCGATTCACGCACCTGGCCCGGATTTGACACGCTACCGGACTACAGTTTCAGTCTCCCGTCGGATGACGAAGAAGGGGGGCCACGACGTGGCGCGCGCGAGGGCAAACAGCCCGAAGGCGAAGATCAGTCGCTCGCGCTCTCCACCGCAGGCGCGGCGCGTGTACCGCTCGCAACGCCCAAGGTGGATCGCCCTTACAGCCTCATCGCCGACATGGAATACAAAGACCCGAACGGCGAGATTTACACCGCGCAGACGCGCACCACGGTGTGGCCCGCCGCTGTGCTCGTAGGTATCAAGACGAGCGACTGGGCAATGGCGCGCGAAAAACTCTCCTACGACATCATCACCACTGACGTGACCGGCAAGCCCGTCGGCGGCGTCAAGTTCAAAGTACGTGGCGCCAACCGGACGTGGGACGCGTATCGCAAGCGCAACATCGGCGGCTTCTACAGCTACGAATCAAACCAGAAAAACAGCGACCTCGGCGTTCTTTGCGAAGGTACATCTGATCGCAGCGGCAAATACACCTGCAACAGCAGCGTGACCGCATCCGGCGAAGTACAGCTGCTGGTTGAAGTCACTGACAACGGCGGTCGCTCAGCGAGCGCTGGCACGTCGCTTTGGGCCTCGAATGGCGACGACTGGATGTTCCGTTCCGAAAGCTCGGATCGCATCGATTTGCTGCCCGAGAAAAAGCGCTACGAACCGAACGAAAAGGCACGCTTTCAGGTGCGCATGCCGTTCCGCGAAGCGACCGTTCTGGTGACGGTGGAACGTGACGGTGCGGTGCTTTCCAGTTTTGTCACGAAGCTATCGGGTAAATCAGCTGTCATCGAAGTTCCAGTCAAAGAAGAGTGGGCGCCGAATGCGTACGTCTCCGCGCTACTCATTCGGGGTCGTGTAGGAGCGCCTGCGCCCACTGCGCTGGTCGATCTCGCAAAACCCGCATTCAAGCTGGGCATCGCCAATATCGACGTGAACTGGCAGCGCTACGGTCTCGACGTGAAAGTGACGCCGGACAAAGCGGAATACCAGACCCGCGAAAAGTCGATGGTCAAAGTGAAGGTCACGCGCACTAACAACAATCGCGCGGGCGACAACGCCGAGCTGGTCGTCTTCGCCATCGACGAAGCCTTGCTGGAACTGCAAGGCAACAACACATGGAAATTGTTGGAGGCGATGATGAAGCGCCGTGACTACGGAATCACCACCGCAACTGCGCAAATGCAAGTCATCGGCAAACGACATTTCGGGCGCAAGGCGCTGCCACCGGGCGGTTCCGGCGGTCGTGGCGCGGGAACGCGCGAGCTGTTCGACACCTTGATTTTGTGGCAAGGCAGCGTGATGACCGACGCTAACGGCGAAGCGAGCGTCGAAGTGCCGCTCAACGATTCGCTCACACGTTTTCGCATCGTTGCCGTGGCCGACGCTTACGGTGAGAGATTCGGTACCGGCGAGGCAAGCATCCGCACCACGCGCGATTTGCAACTCTTCTCCGGTTTGCCCGCTGTCACGCGAAACGGCGACGAATACCGTGCCGGTGTAACACTGCGCAACACCACCTCGCGCGTCGTGACCGCCGACGTATCGGCCGATTTGAACGGCACGGCATTGCCGAAGCGCGAACAAAAAATCGCTTCTGGCGAAAGCGCCGTCATCACGTGGGACGTCAAAGCGCCCGCTGATGGCAAAGAAGCCGTCTGGAATTTCGCTGCAACGGAAAAGGGCAAAGATCGTGGTGACGCGCTGCGCATCAAGCAGGTGTTGCAAACACCGCTGCCCGTGCGCACCGTGGCCGACACCAGCGCCGAAATCAAAGGCAAAACGGCGCTCACGCTGAAGCCCGATTCCGCCACCAGCAAAGGTGATTTGACCGTCTCGCTCGCGCGCACGTACGGCGCGGACACGAGCGGCATCCGCGCCTACTTCGCGCGCTATCCGTTCGCCTGCCTTGAGCAGCGCATGACACGCACGATGGGCACCAAAGACGACGCGCTGTGGGATGTCATCGCGGGCTCATTGCCAAACTATTTGTCGGCGTCCGGCCTCGCCAACTATTACCCCGGCGATACCAACGAGGGCAATCCCGTGCTCACATCGTTCGTCCTCGCAGGCGCGCATGAGGCAAAGTGGGTCATCCCCGATGAAGCAAAGGCACGCATGTTGTCCGGACTGGAGCGCTATGTTGCGGGCGAACTGAAGACGCAGCGCGCATGGCTGCCGAACGACAGCTATTACCTGCTCTCAGAAAAGCTCATCGCGCTTGAAGCGTTGTCTCGTTATGACCGCGCATCAAAGCGTTTGCTCGACACCATTCGCGTTGATCCGGTGAAACTCACTGCCGCGTCGCTCGCCGACTGGCTCGATATTTTGAACCGCGCGAAGGACATCCCGAACCGTGATGCGCAACGTGCCGCCGCGATCAAGGAGTTGCGCGACAACATCAAGGTTGCCGCCAACATCGCGTCCATCGCCCGCAGCGATGACCGCTGGTATTTCATGCGTAGTGACGACTACACGATGGCGCGCATGTTCCGCTTGAGTCTCGATACACGTGAGCTCGCCGAGTTCAAACTGCCACTGCTCAAGAGCTTGAACAACCGCATGCAGCGAGGCGGCTATTTCTACAGCACGCAGGCCAATCTGTGGGCGGCATTCGCGCTCGAGCGTCACAATAAGCAGGCGTCCGCAGACGGTCGCACGCGAGTGACCTACAACAACGAAAGCAAAGAAGTGGTGTGGGACAGCAACACGACTGAAGGCGAACTGACCTTCGCCTGGAGCGGCACTGCAACGGGCGTGTCAGTCGAACATCTCGGCAAAGGCGAGCCATGGGCACGCGCGCAGTTGCGTGCTCCCGTCGCCCTCGCGGGCAAGGTCGACAATGGCATCACCGTCAGCAAATCTTTCAAACCCGTGCAGCAAAAGCGCGCCGGTCGTTATAGCGTGGGCGACATCATTCAGGTGACCGTAACGGCGGACAACAAAGCGGGTCTCGGCTGGCTGGCGATTGACGATCCCGTGCCCGCTGGCAGCACGGTTCTAGGCGGCCTTGCGAAGCTCGGAACCACAGCGGAAATGCCACAAACCTGGAGCGGCTATCGCTACATCGAACGCACATTTACCAATGTTCGTTCATCGTTCGAATGGGCGCCGAAAGGGATGCACAGCTTCACATATGAGCTGCGTCTCACCACGCCAGGTAAGTTTGCGTTGCCGCCAACGCATGCCGAAGCGATGTATTCGCCTGAGGTGAATGGGCAGCTGGGCAACGCAGTGTTTGAGATAGAGCCTTAATCGTGACGTTACTTCACTCGGCTCCCTCCCCCTTGGTGGGGGAGGGCTGGGGAGAGGGGGACGGAGGCGTAACCAATTACCGTGGTACTCCGAATCACATACTCCCTCTCCCGAACCGTCTCCCACCGGGGGAGAGGGAACCACACGTAGTAGCGCGAGCATTGCCCGCCGACGTGAACGAGGCGGGCCATGCCCGCCCTACGACCAAACGATTGCGGTTCATTTCTGCTTTCGCAGGAAATGCCGCTGCATTGGTTGCTTCGATTGCGTTTGGGGCGACGCCAACTTACGAATCCCTCAGAGCCAACTACACCCCCAGCGAACGCATCATCCTCGACCGAAGCGGCGCACCCATCCAGCACATCCGCACCGACGACAAAGTGCGCCGCTCTGCATGGACGCCGCTCGATCAAATTTCACCAGCGCTGATCGACGCCGTGCTCGCCTCCGAAGACAAGCGCTTCTTCGAGCACGGTGGCGTCGATCTTCGCGCTGCTGCCTCGGCGGCCATCAATAATCTGCGCGGCGGCACCACGTTGCGCGGCGCGAGCAGCATCTCGATGCAGGTCGCAGCGATGATGGACAAGTCGCTGACGCGCGCGAGTGATGGCCGCACCGTGCAGCAAAAAGTGGATCAGGCGCAGGCCGCATGGGCGCTTGAGCGTGCGTGGACAAAGCCGCAGATTCTTGAAACCTATCTCAACACGCTTTTTTTTCGTGGCGAAATTCAGGGCATCGGCGCAGCGGCGGAATACCTGTTTGGCAAATCGCCGCATGGCCTGAACGCCACCGAATCCGCCCTGCTCGCTGCGCTGATTCGCGGCCCGCAAGCGTCTCGTGCCATTGTTGAGCGCCGCGCCTGCGAAGTGCTCAAAGGCCTTGACGCGAAAGGTGACTGCGCAACACTCGCGTATTCGATTGATCGCTGGAGCAGCACGTCCAGCCTGCGCTCCGACACCGAATCCATTGCGCCGCACATCGCAAAATACCTCCGGCCGCAGACGGCGACCACCACGCTGGATCGCGAGCTGCAACTCGCCGCACGCGATGCCATTGCCAAACATTTGCCGCAAATCAGCGGTCGCAACGCGCACGATGCAGCCGTCGTCGTCATTGATAACGCGACGGGTGAAGTGCTCGCCTACGTCGGCTCATCGGGCCGGTTATCTGAAGCGGGCGAGGTCGACGCCGCGCGTGCGCCGAGGCAGGCAGGTTCAACGCTAAAGCCCTTCATCTACGGGCTTGGCATCGAGAAAAATCTGTTCACTGCCGCGACGCTGCTGGACGACGCGCCGTTCTCGGTGGATGTGGGTGGCGGTGCGTACACCCCGCAAAACTACGCGCACGAATACGTTGGCCCAGTCACGGTGCGCACGGCGCTAGCGTCCTCGCTCAACGTGCCCGCGATCCGCGCGCTAACGATTGTGGGCGTCGCGCCCTCGCATGCGCTGCTCAGGCGCGCAGGCCTCACCACACTCGTTGACGATCCCGAACATTACGGCTTTTCGCTCGCGCTCGGCAGCGCGGACGTGTCTTTGCTTGAGCTGACGAACGCGTATCGGGCGATTGCCAATGGCGGCCAATGGTCCGCAGCCGCCTTCTCGTGTAGGAGCGGCTCTGCCGCGACCTGTGGCACGTCCGCAACCATCGGTCGCGGCGAAGCCGCTCCTACAAAATCGACGCGCATTTTCTCCGAACCCACAGCCTGGCTCATCGCCGACATGCTCGCCGATCGCGGCGCGCGCTACGTTACCTTCGGTTTCGATAATCCCCTCGCGCTGTCGCACTGGGCGGCCGTTAAAACCGGCACCAGCAAAGACATGCGCGACAACTGGACCATCGGCTTCAACACTCGCGTCACGGTCGGCGTGTGGGTCGGCAACGCGAGCGGCGCGCCGATGCACAGCGTCACCGGTATCACCGGCGCTGGGCCGATCTGGGCGGACGTGATGGAGGCTGCGGCCGCGCAATTCGGCGTGAGCCGCCCGGCGGCAGCACCCGCCACGCTAGTCAAGCGCCGCATCAATTTCTCGGATCGGTTGGAAGCCTCCCGCGACGAATGGTTCGCGCGCGGCACTGAACCCAACGGCAGCACGCAAATGCAAGTCGCCGCCCGCGAAACCAGCGGCTCCGGCGCGCGCATCCTCTCGCCCACCGACGGCGCCATCATCGCGCTCGACCCCGACATCCCCGCAAAAAATCAGCGCGTCGCGCTGAAGAGTGGCGACGTTACGCAGGCCGCTTGCTGGGAGGTGAACGGCGAATCGCTCGGCTGCCCGGAAGGCAACGGATTCTGGTCCCCCACCGCCGGAAATTTCACGATTCGGCTGCTCGACAAAGCGGGCGAAGAGCGCGATCGGGTGACGCTGACAGTGCGCGGGAGCTTGAAGGTGGCGGAAGTTCGGTGACGGGTTTGACGGGTTTTTGTGTGGCTGATTTGCAGTTCACCTTTGTTGATGAAAGCGCCATTGCATTGGGGCTAATCGCAGATTTAGGCTTAAGTCGAGAATTGGCTTTTTACAAGCCTAGCCAACGTTAAATAAGGATTTTTCCGAAAAAGCTGATGCTTGCAGTCAGAGCCAAAGTTTAGTCCGCGATCAAGGCATCGACCCACTATTCCGCCCCCATCCTCGCACTACATCGCCATCTTTCCAGCGCGTCACAGCCGTCATCCTCGGACGAAGTCGGGGATCCAGTTCGTAAACCCCGCGAAGCGCAAACCAGTCCCCTCTCCCCTTGCGGGAGAGGGTTAGGGTGAGGGGGCTCGTGGAATGAAGTCATTGGTTTGCCACCACCTTATTTCGCCTACCGGCGAGTCACTTTTGGCATCGCCCAAAAGTAACCAAAAGGCTAGCCCCTGCACCCCGCTTCATCCTGCGGTGCTCGCAACGGGCGGGATGCGTCGAACGGCACACGAAAGCTTCGCTGACGCTACGCACAGTGTGTGCCGACGACGCATCTACGACTGCCCGTTGCTGCGCTCCTCGGCGCGGGCTGAAGGGGCAGTCGAATCAATATTTGATCGCTATGCGATGTGGGCTACGGAATCCGGATGTGAACATTCGGCGCTGTTACTACTCGCCTTCACAGCCGTGCCTGAGAATTGAGGCGTAAGGTGTGAAGCGTTTGAGCGACTTGGTTGTGTCCTAACCTTAGAGCAACATCGAGCGGTGTTTCGTCAAAATACCGAGCTTCCATATTTGCTCCGGCTTCGACTAGAACTCGAATAACCTCCTGAGCGTCACTACTCGCCGCCGCTGCGTGCAACGCTGTTTCGTTGCCTTCGGTTGGCGCATTTGGATCGGCTCCGGCATCCAATATGAGGCCAACGACTCTTGCGTTGCCGCAATGCACCGCACTCAAAAGCGCATTCCCAGTAGGAACATCGCTCCGAGCGCCGTGCAGCAACAGCAGTTCCACCATTTCAAAGTAGCCTAGGGACGCGGCGTCCGATAGAGGCGTCGTGCCAACATCGTTGACGACATTCACAGACGCTCCTCGCTCGATGAGCCAACTGACCGAGTGCAACTGATTCTCAACGGCCAAATAGTGAAGCGCCGTTTCACCAAGTCCAGTTCGCGATTCAAGAAGCTCGGGGTTGGCCTGGAGAAGTTCTGCCGCTTCAGACAACGACGAGAAGCATGCGTTGATGAGTGCGGACGCTTCGGATTCCAGCATAAATGCGGCTAACGAAATTCATACACTTTAATTCTGCCGCATAACGCTGTGTATTCGATGTTGTGCAGCAGCGTACCGCGCATCGCAAAGTGATCAAGCGACAGTTCGAACCGCCCCTTCAGCCCGCGCCGAGCAGCGCAGCAACGGGCGGTCGTAGATGCGGCCTCTAGCACACAGTGTGCGTAGCGACAGCGAAGCTTTCGTGTGCTGTTCGACGCGTCCCGCCCGGTTTTACGTAAATGCGCGAGCACCGCAGGATGAAGCGGGGTGCAGGGGCTAGCCTTTTGGTTACTTTTGGGCAATGCCAAAAGTGACTCGCCGGTAGGCGAAATTAGGCGGTCGCAACCGAATCTCTTCGTTCGACGAGCCCCCTCACCCTAACCCTCTCCCGCGAGGGGAGAGGGGACTGATTTGCGCTTCGCGCGGAAGCAAAGCAGCTAAACCAGCGCCTCCGCAAACTCCCTCGCCACAAACGGCCTCAAATCATCAATCCCTTCACCCACACCAATAAACCTCAGTGCAATTGGCCGCTCTTTGGCGATGGCGCAGATGACGCCGCCTTTGGCGCTGCCGTCGAGTTTGGTCATCACTAACCCGGTTAGGCCGAGGGCATCGTCGAATGATTTGACTTGCGCGATGGCGTTTTGGCCGGTGGTGCCGTCGAGCACCAGCAGCACTTCGTGCGGCGCGCCGTTCATCGCTTTGCCGATCACGCGTTTGGCTTTTTTTAGTTCTTCCATGAGGTTTAACTGCGTGGGTAGGCGGCCTGCTGTGTCGCACATCACCACATCCGTCCCGCGAGCTTTGCCTGCTGCGACAGCGTCGAACATGACCGCTGCGGGGTCGCCGCCTGCTTGCTGAATCACGGTGACGTTGTTGCGCTCGCCCCAGATGGCGAGCTGCTCCCGGGCGGCGGCGCGGAAGGTGTCGCCAGCGGCCAGCAAGACGCTCGCGCCCTGACCCTGCAAATACTTGGCCAACTTGCCGATGCTGGTGGTCTTGCCTGCACCGTTGACGCCTGCGATCATGATGACGAATGGCACGGGCAGCGCATTAAGCGCTTCGGGCGCTTCCTTGGCGACTGCGAACGGTTGCTCCAGCGGCATTAGCAAATCAGTGAGCGCGTCGACGAGCATGGCGCGCGGATCGCCCGTGCCGCCTGCGGCTTTCCACCGTTTGCGCAGGTCATCCAGCAAATGCTGCGTCGCGGGCATGCCGCAATCGGCCATCAGAAGTTGCGCTTCCAGTTGCTCCAGCGTGTCTTCGTCGAGCTTGCCCGCGAACAGGACATTGAGGCCGAGCTTGTTGCGCGTGGCGGTCAGGCCGGATTTGAGTTTGTCCAGCCAGCCTTTTTTCTCTTCAACGACGGCGGGGAGCGCGACTGCCGCCGGTTGCGTTGCCGGAATTTCGACGGTCGGAGCCGGTGCGGCTATCGAGGGCGACTCAACCAGTTCAGCGACGGTCGGCGGCGTTTTTTTCTTGAACAAGCCCCACATGGAGCGCTTTCTCTTGGGATTAGCGACAATTGCATTCTAAGTTTGTCCCCTTTCCCCTTGTGTCCCCTCGCCCCTCGCGGGAGAGCAACTGTGTCGAAAGTCAAGCGAATTTGTTCGCGTTGAAGTTGGGATTCCACGGGACACCGGATTTGAGGATGGCATTCATGATCGAGAGTAATTTCCTGATGCAGGCCACCAGTGCCACCTTCTTCGGCT